>JAAAOT010000276.1 GCA_009908725.1 Bacteroidota bacterium
GGTGGGGGCCGCTTGCCTTCGTGCTGGGAGCAGCAGAGCTGGCGACGAGCGTGCCGGAGTACGAAACGGTCCTTCAGTACCGCACGGAAGCGGGCGGGCAGGAGCAGACGTGGCGCGGTCGAACGGTGAATGTGATCTGCGCCAACGGACGAACGATCGGCGGGGGACGGGCTGTGGCACCGAACGCGAAGCTGAGCGACGGGCGCATGGAACTGGTCGTCTTGCGCGCCGGGTCGTTGCCAGAACTGGCCGGAGCCGGCACGCGCCTCATGGCGGGGGCTTGGGACGACCACGACCTTGTGGACACCCACTCTGTCGTTTCTGCCCGGATCCGGTCCGCGCCCGGACTCAAGTTTAACGTCGACGGGGATCTCTGGACGGAGGGACCGGTGCGGATCGAGGTGGTCGAAGAGGCTCTTCGGATCGTACCCGGGTCGGACGCGCCGGCCATTTGACCCGCCCCCCGAGGCGGAGCCAGGACGTTGGAGGTACCGTCCGTACAGGTCGTGCACGTTCGGAGACGCACGGCAATGTTTCTGACAAGTGTTGCAGGAGACGCACAACCGGGAACGACCGTGCGCGTCGAATGCGTGCACCGTGTGCTGATCCAGATCCCTGACGTGCCCTATGCCTTCCCCCCGAACGCTTCTGATTGGATTGCTTGTGCTCGTTGCCGTTGGCGTGGGCGGTGCCGCCCTCGCCGGGTGCACAACCATTCAGATCAACGAAACCGACGTTTTTCTCCCGAAACCGTCGATTACACCCTTAACCTTTGAGAAGGACGGTGTCACTCTCACCGAATATTACGTAGAAAGCGACTCCGTCCGACTCAATGCCTGGCACCTGGAGCGTCAGAATGCCCGCGGTACCGTGCTGTTTTTCGGGGGAAACGGGTTCTATCTCGTTCAGTCGAGGGGCTACGTTGAGGCGCTTACGGATCTACCGCTGAACGTCTTGATGTTCGATTACCGCGGCTATGGAAAGAGCAGCGGAGAACCTGCCGTCCAGGCATTCAAGAAGGATGCACTGCGCATGCACGCGTTCGCTGTGGACTCGCTCGGCATTCCACCCGAAGAGCTGATTGTGCACGGGCACTCCCTCGGTACGTTCATGGCATCGCATACGGCATCGCAGCGGCCGGTCTCGGCTGTGGTGCTTGAAAATCCCGCGACCAACGTAGAGGACTGGATCGACGGACTGGCGCCGTGGTTCGTGCGGCTTTTCGTGAACTTCGACGTGGCGGAATCGCTGCAGGGGGAAAGCAACGTCGAAGCCGTTCGGGCGCTGGACCTTCCGCTTCTGATCGTGGCCGGGGAGGAGGATCAGGTGACGCGACCGGAGATGGCGCGCGAACTGTTCAATGCGTCGTCGTCGGCGTCTAAGAACCTCGTCGTGGTCGACAGCATGGGCCACAACCACCTCTACCGCGATGGAACGTACCGCGTCGGCTACGAAGGTCTGATTGACACCGCTCTGCCGTCCATGACGAAGACCCCGCTACCTGCGGAGACCGCCAGCGAATAGGCTGGACAGCGAATGCGGCGCCGCTATGGTGCAGCGCAGTACGAGTTCGCAATCTCCTCCACCTCACTCTTGAACGGATCGTTTAGCCCGAGCTCGAGGGCCCGTGAGAAATCCCGGCACGCGGGGTCGCGTTGCTCCTTGCGTCCGTACGCCATTCCGCGCGTTCGGTACGCCACCGCGAAATCCGGGTCGATCTGGATGGCCTGGTTCAGGTCGGTGATCGCTGCGTCCATGTTGCCCAGATTAAAGCGGGCTTGCCCCCGGTTGCTGTAGGCGGTCGCGATCGACTGGGCGGTGCCGCCGCCGTCTTCCAGTTTCTGAATCAGCGTGCCGTACGTGTTGATGGCATTCCGAAACTGCCGGGCCCGAAACTCTGCTTCTCCCTTGATACGGTACGCCTCGGGTCGATCCGGCACGATCTCGATCGCGTCGACGGCATCAAAATAGGCTTCTTCGAGACGACCGAGCTTCAAGTGAGCGCGTCCACGATTGAGGAGCGCTTCGACGTTGGTGGGGTTGAGGCTGAGAACCTTCGAATAGGTGTCGATCGCCGCGCCGTAGCTCTTCGTCTGGAACTTGATGTTGGCGAAGAGAACCTGAACGTTCTGGCTCTGCGGCTCCAGCCGGGCGGCTTCCTCCGCCGCAGCCTGCGCTTCAACGTAGTCGCCCTGCTCTGTCAGGATTCTGGCTTTGAGTTCATAGGCCCCGGCGAAGAACGGATCGCGGTTCAGGGCCTCGTCCAACGTCTCGAGTGCTTTCTCCCAGTCATCGAGCGCTCGATGCGCTTCTGCCTCGACGCGAAGGCCGGTGGGAACGTCGTCGTTGATGTTAAGGGTGTCGAGCGTCACAAGGCTGTCGATGAGGGTGATGGCTTGCCGGTACTGCCGGGCGTCGTAGGCTTTCTCGGCCTGGGTAAGAAGGTCCTGACCGGATGCAGGCGATGCGAGGACAAGCACAAGGACCACGATCGGGAGGAGACCGGCGAGAGAACGGAAGGGGAACGGGGTGTTCACGATGGTCGGGTACGTATATGATCAGATCCCTGGTGTTTAGGCATGCCACAAGGAGCGCGCCATACGGTGATGTATTCAGCCGGACATACGTAGCGCGGCACCGGGTCGCGGTTCCGCCTCATCGACAGACGGTGTCGGCGCCGCGCCACGGAGGAATGACCGATCCCGAATCATCCCCTATGTCCGCAACACAAAAGGTACCACCCGACCGAGATTTTCCACCCAGAGCAAAAGACGGCATAAGAAACGTCCACCATTCCCCATTCCCAATTCGCCATTCAACATTCGCCATTCAACATTCGCCATTCAACATTCGCCATTCAACATTCGCCATTCAACATTCCCCATTCCCATACGAAACCCCCCGCCCGGAGCGTGTCCAGACGGGGGAGATGAAGCGTCTGCTGTGTAGACTCGACGAGGCGGTCAGGCCATCGCCATCGACTGGTTCAGGAAGTTGCGTAGGACGTAGTGGAGGATGCCGCCATGACGGTAGTACTCCACCTCGACGGGCGTGTCGCAACGGTTGATCGCTGTGAACGTGATTTCCGTGCCGTCTTCCTTCGTAGCGGTGACCTCGATTTCCTGGCCTGGCTGCAGGGCGTCGTCGACCGGAATGTCGAACGTCTCTGTGCCGTCGAGGCCGAGCTCTTCAGGGCCTTCCCCATCCTGGAACTGAAGCGGAAGCACGCCCATCCCGATGAGGTTGGAGCGGTGGATCCGCTCGTAGCTCTTCACGATGGTGGCCTTCACGCCGAGCAGGATCGTGCCTTTCGCGGCCCAGTCGCGGCTGGAGCCCATGCCGTAATCCTTGCCGCCGAGAACGACAAGCGGGGTGCCGTCCTTCTTGTACTGCATCGCGGCATCGAATACGGTGGTGGTTTCGCCGGTCGGGAGGTATTTCGTGACGCCGCCTTCCGTGCCCGGGACCAGCTGGTTCTTAATGCGGATGTTGGCGAATGTCCCGCGCATCATCACCTCGTGGTTCCCGCGGCGCGCCCCGTAGGAATTAAACTGATAGGGCTTCACGCCGCGCTCCTTGAGGTATTTGCCGGCGGGGTAGTCTTCCGGAATCGAACCGGCAGGTGAGATGTGATCCGTCGTCGTGGATTCACCGGCCTTCACGAGGACGCGGGCACCTTCAATCGGCTTGATTGCCGGCGTCTCCGGCGAGATGTCCATGAAGAACGGCGGCTCCTGGATGTACGTCGACTCGTCGTTCCAGTCGTAAACTGAGCCCTCCGGGATCTTGATGTTATTCCAGGTCTCGTTGGACTCCTCGATGCCGTCGTACTCGTTCTTGTAGAACTCGGGCTTGACGACCTCTTCGATCATGGTCTTGATCTCGTCGGCCGACGGCCAGATGTCTTCGAGGAAGACGTCTTTACCGTCCTGATCCGTGCCGATCGGCTCGGTTGTGAGGTCGATGTCGACCGTACCGGCGAGGGCGTAGGCGACGACCAGCGGCGGCGAGGCGAGGTAGTTGGCCTGCACCAGCGAGTGGATCCGGCCCTCGAAGTTTCTATTGCCGGAGAGCACACCGCTGACGATCAGGTCGCCTTCTTTTATTGCCTTCTCTACTGGATCAGGAAGCGGGCCCGAGTTCCCAATGCAGGTCGTGCAGCCGTACCCGACGGTTGAGAAGCCGAGCTTCTCAAGGGACGGCAGAAGGTCGCCTTCGACGAGGTAGTCGGTTACCACCTTCGAGCCCGGGGCCAGGCTGGTTTTGATGTGCGGCTGAACCGTGAGGCCCTTCTCGACGGCGTTTCGGGCGAGAAGACCCGCGCCCAGCATGACGGACGGGTTCGAGGTGTTCGTGCAGCTCGTAATGGCTGCAATCACCACGTCGCCGTGACGCAGGTCGTACTCTTCTTCGCCGTTATCGTATGTGCCCGTCGCGTCGTATGTGGATTCGTCGCGTCCGAACCCGATCGGTCCCGCTTCGCGCGTCAGGCTTTCCTTGAACTCGCCCGGCAACTCGGGGACGGTGATGCGGTCCTGGGGACGCTTCGGTCCGGCGACACTAGGCGTCACCTCGCCGAGATCGAGTTCGAGTGTGTCGATGAACTCCGGCGTTTCCGTATCCGGCGTGTGGAAGAGACCCTGCTCCCTGCAGTACCGTTCGACGAGCTGAACCTGCTCTTCCGAGCGGTTCGTGCGCCGCATGTAGTCCAGTGTTTCGTCGTCGATGGGGAAGAAGCCCATCGTCGCACCGTATTCCGGCGCCATGTTGGCGATCGTTGCGCGGTCGGGAACGGTCATGTTCTGCAGACCGGAGCCGAAGAACTCAACGAACTTACTGACGACGCCGTACTTGCGGAGCATCTGCGTGACGGTCAGGACGAGGTCCGTTGCCGTAGCGCCTTCCGCGAGCTCGCCGGTCAGTTCGAAGCCGACTACTTCCGGCATCAGCATGTAGATTGGCTGACCGAGCATGGCCGCCTCTGCTTCGATGCCGCCAACCCCCCAGCCGAGGACGCCGAGGCCGTTGATCATCGTGGTGTGGCTGTCGGTCCCGACGAGCGAGTCGGGGTACGCGAGGTCGATGCCGGTGTCGGTCGGACGGGTCCAGACGCCGCGGGCGACGTACTCCAGGTTCACCTGGTGGCAGATGCCGCTGGCGGGCGGCACAACGTGGAAGTTTTCGAACGCCTGCTGGCCCCAGCGGAGAAACTCGTACCGTTCGCGGTTCCGCTTGAACTCGAGCTCGGAGTTGAGCTTGACCGCTTCCGTGGTGCCGAAGTGATCGACCTGAACAGAGTGATCGATGATCAGATGAACGGGGACCTGCGGATTGATCTCGTTCGGGTCTCCGCCGAGCCGTTCCATGGCAGACCGTAGAGCGGCGAGGTCCACGACGGCCGGGACGCCGGTAAAGTCTTGAAGCAGCACGCGGGAGGGGACGAATGGGATTTCCGCCTCATCGGGGCCGGTCGGGTCATACCCGGCGAGCCTCTTGACGTCGTCCGTCGTGATCATCTCTCCGTCGCACTCGCGCAGCAGCGCTTCCAGAAGGACGCGAATGGAGAAGGGGAGACGGTCGATATCGTACCCTTCATCGGCAAGCGTCTGCAGGCGGTACAGATAGGCACTGCCCGACCCGGTGTCAAAGGTATCGCGCGCGCCGAAGGGATCGTTCGTCAGTGGTCGGGGAGCAGTCATAAGTCGTAGCGCCTGGTGTGCTAGTAAGATCGTCCGTTCCGTCGAGGCGGCCCGGCCATCAGACATGCGTCGTAATAAGGAAGGGAGCAAGACGCCCGTCATCAGGACCCGAGATTTTATCGCCTGCGACACATCAATGATACCCAGTCGTTACGAATGTTTCATACCCTGCGCGTCGATTCGTGTGATTCTCATGCACGTCCACGAAAAGGCACGCGCTCTCGGTGCGCGGCCCGCTCTTCGGATAGGCGAAACCGTTTGCGACGTGCATGGAAGACGTTCGCCGTGCATGGAGGACGTTTGCCTAATGGGGCATACGCAGGGCTGGCGGACCGTCGTTCGGGCGGCTACGGGCAGTGCTCTTCGATGAGGTCCGACGGGTGATCCCCGAACTGCATCGAAGTAGGGAAGGCGGTGTCGTAATTCTGGTCGATCGCTGCGCGAAAGGCGTCACAGGCTTCATCTCGGCGATCCAGCGCGAGAAGTGCGACACCGAGATTTCGGTGCGCGTACGGGTTTTCGACGGACAACTCCAGGCTTCTTCGGATCATCTTCAGGCCCTCGGCGGGCTGTCCCGTTTTGGTCTTCACGTACCCGAGGTTTGCGTAAACCACCACATTGGCCCAACCCCGTTTTCGGCGAATTACGGATCGCATCTGTTCGAGTGCCGACCCTGCGGCCTCCAGGTTGCCGACACGGAGGTGCAGGTCGGCGAGTTGACCGATCATGATCGGGTCCTGTGGAAAGTCCTCTGCGTTTTCGCGAGCCAGATCAAAGGCTTTGTCCTGCGCACCGGCTCGCCAGAAGATTTCCACCGCTCGTTTCCGGACCATCGAGCGATCTGGGTGCATCCGGGCGAGGATGCGGGCTTCGTCGATCGCGGCCTCCGCCCGGTCGGCCTCGGCAAGCGTTTCCGCATAGCCCGATCGAAGCATCGCATCGTCAGGATGCTCGTTCAGAAGCTGCCTGTGACGCGCCAGGCTTTCCTCGATGTCCCCGGTTCGCCGGAGCAGCATGGCGAGTCGATGTTGTGCGTTCAGCGTCCGGTTCCCGTAGCGGATGCTTGCTCGCAAGGCCTCCGCGGCGTTTTCGAACTCGAAGGTTTGGACGTAGGCCTCGTAAAGCAGGTAGTGAGCGCCTGCGTTTTCCGGTTGATACCGGAGGACCTCCTTCATATTTCGAATGGTCGTTGCGTGATTATCCGCCATCATTGCCGCCTCGGCCTGGCTGAAGAGCGAGTCCATGTCGGGCGGCAGGGAGGACACCGTTTGCGACGCGGCGGCTGCCGACTTACTGGTTTTTGGGGAGCCTTTCTGCGCGAGGGCGGAAGACGTCGTCAGCGCCAGGCAGATGGCACAGGCGAATGTGAGAGCGGTGACGAGACGGAGCGGCACAGAAGTCATGAACCGTGAAGCGACGGGCGGGGATCGGCGAGGGCAGGCGGCCGAGGGGGCCGGACGTGCTCGCCACAAACATACGAGTCCCGGAGGCCGGATGCAGAAATCTATTGCCGTTATTGCATGGAAAAATCCATTGCCGAGATACGACCTGTTAAAGAGCGGGGAAGCTCCATCCCTCGGCGGTAAGGTTCGATAGGATGTCATCCAGGGCCGTCGGCGTAAGCTCCTGGCAGATCGGGTTGTCATGCAAGACAATAATCGACCCGGGCTGCGTGTGGCGGACCACGAAGTGTTCGACATCGCGATGCGTTGCGGTTCGCAGGTAGTCACCGGGCATCACGTCCCACATCACCATGCGTTGCCTGCGCGCATCGCACCACCGGCGCATAGTCCCGGTTGGATGTCCGTACGGCGGACGCATGACCCGCACGCGGCGTCCGATAATCTGCTCCAGCGTCTGTGTGGTTCGGTCCAGCTCGGTCGTCAGGTCGCGGCCGGAAAGGGTCCATGCATCGGGATGGGTAAACGTGTGATTCCCGACGGCATGGCCCGCGGCAGACAGGTCTCGCACGAGCTGCGGATGTTTTTTCGCATTTGCGCCGACGAGGAAAAACGTCGCTCCCGCATCATGCTTTTCCAGGACATCCAGGAGCCGGCCCGTGATTCCTTCGTGTGGGCCGTCGTCAAAGGTGAGGTATGCTACTCGATCGCCATCCGGCACGTCCATACGCCAGAGCATGTCGGGGAAAAATCGCTGCAACGGGCGAAGGCCGTGGGTCGCAAGGTAGGGAACGGCGTCGCGAAGCATGAGAGCGAGGTCGTAGGAATGGAGCGGGTCGAACGGGGTGCGAACGGGGGCGCGGCGCGATCGGACATGTGGACCGGCCCGTTCAGGTTGACGGGTGCGCGGGTCCGCCCGAACGGAAAATCGACGCCGGCTATGCTACTCGATACGTCGTCCTTTCCAGCGCACGGTTCCAAACGTCCCGAGGATGCCGATCACGAAGACCGACGGCACCCAGAGGAGGGAGGCAGGGATGAACGTTCGTGTGAGATCGCCCTGGTCGAAATGGCGCACAGCAGGAGCCACGAGGAACCCGTCCGCTGCCATCTTTACGAGCACGGCGCCGATCGCGATGGGTTGCCACGCAGGGAATAGCACGGCACCTACAAGCGCCACAACCAGGACGGCGTGAAGCGTCCACTGTGAGGCGGCAATCGCCGAGGGGACGATGTGCGGATATCGCGTTCCCATCCACGCCCAGCGCTTTCGCTGCTCTAGATAATCGGAGACGGTGGCCTCGCATGCGGTGTCGACGACGGCTTCCGGGCTTGCTTCAAACGTGACCGTTCGATCGGTACGATACGCGACGTGCTGGAGAAGCAGTTCATCTGCTGCGACGGGCGAGTCGGCGCGGTAGCTTTCAAGTAGGCTCCGGTGGACCGCCACGTTTGCGCCGTTACAAATCGTGGGAAACCGCGCGCCGATACTTCCGCCGCCGAATGCGACGAGAGCAAGCAATTCCAGCGCCTGCACACGATCGAACCATTTTTCACGCCAGTCGAAGCGAACCGGACCGCTCACGAACGGCCGGTCCTCCGTGCAGCGCCGGACCATGGTGCGGACCCACGCCGGCCCGACGGTGCAGTCAGCGTCCGTCGTCAAAATGACTTCCCCGCGGCTCTCGTCCACGCCCTGCGTCAGAGCCGCCGACTTGTGACGCGCGGGGTGTCCAGACTCGCGGTCGTCGGACGTCAGCACGCGCAACGTCGGCCCTTCCGGCTCTTCGCCATCAACAGATCGCGAATCGATTCCCACCTCTGCCGGGACCCGTGCCCCAATGCTCTTACGCACCCGGCGCGCGCGACGGAGGGTTCCGTCCTCCGAGCCGTCGTCGATGACAATCACTTCCATCTCCCCCGGATACTCGTTTGCGAGGACGCTCCGGAGACAGCCCTCGATTCGGTTTGCCTCATTCCGCGCTGGAATCAGTACCGACACGGTTGGCCAAATCTCTGGGTCGTCGAAGGTCGCCGCTTCACGCACCGTTCGTCGCCACCCAATGCCGGCCGCTCCAACGAGGAGAACGTGGAGTCCGAGGAGTCCGGCGAGGAGAAAGAAGAGCGGGTCGGGCATGAACGTCAGGAAGGATGATGGACAAGAAGGATACCGGCCTCGCTCCTGGGTGGCCGGGTCGTACCGTAGAACGAGCAAAGGATGGTGATGAGTGCATACGGCGGAGTTCATCACGCGCCTGAAGCTGTTGTTGAATGTCTTCAGGTGGCGGATGAATCACGTAACGTATCGCGTGAGGTCTCTACCGGCGGCGAATCCACCGGTGCCGAGTCTCCATCGGCTGAAGACGATGGCCGCCGCAGGAAGAGCGCTCCGACCGCTGCGGGCAGGGTAATGTTAAACATGAACAGCATGAGCGCGGCATTCAACGCCGCCGCCTCCGACACGCCAAGCCAGCCGAACACGAGGACTGCCGCACCTTCCCGAATGCCTACGTCGAGGAGGGTGAGAGACGGGATGAGGTACTTAAAGTAATACATTAACCCCGCACCAGCAACGAGAATCGCCCAATCAGCGTCCGGAGCAAAGGCATACACCAGGACGGCCATCTGTCCGGCGAAGGTAAGGTATCGAAGAAAGCATCCCAGGACCAGATGGGTTCGTGTTCGGCGGTGGAGCCGATGAAGGAGGGCCGTTCGCTGATGGACGGAGGCGGCGTTCGGTAGCAGGCGCCGGCCGATCCGGTCAATTGCCAAGGGCCAGATCAGGCCGGCGGTGAGAACGATCAGCACGACTCCGCCGGCCGTCAGTACCACGTCCCATCCGGTTCCGATAACGCCGGTGATTCGGGCCCATACCATCGCACCGAATCCGACGCTTACGGCGACGAGCATGTCGGCCATTCGCTGGGTGAAGACCGTGAGCGACACGTCCCATGGATCGCCCCGGCCGAGCATCAGCGCGCGGCCCGCGAATTCCCCGACGCGTGCCGGCGTGAAGAAGCCGACGGCGTACCCGGCAAGTGTCGCCTGGAGGAGTCGTTGATCCGACACCCTCTCGATTAAGCGGCGAACGACGACGCTCCATGACCAGACGTCCAGCCAGATGTTTGGTATGACGAGGATGGCCGCCACCGCGAGCCAGAACGCGTCACCCGTTTGGAGCGTGGCCCAGAACGAGTCGACATCCACATACAGGACCAGTGCAACCACAAGGCCGACGCCGAGAAGGAGGCGTGCGAGTCGCTTGAGATGACCGCTCAGGCCGGACGACATGTCGCGGGCCGACCATGCCGGCATATCGCCGGTCGATTCGCTTGCATCCACGGCGTTCGAGAGGCGACCTGTACGTAGGGGAAATTCTATGGGTATGCCGGCGTCCATTTAGAGCGCCGGGCGAATGAGGCCGACACGGCACGGTGCGTGGCTGTGCCGTCGCGTAGGGATTCGCTCAACGACGCCAGCGATTCGACACGTGGTGCGGGGGGCGCGGGCGGTTTAGCCGCTGGACAAACGATATCCGCGCGGCCGAGAACCCGTCCGGGCCGACACCCACGGCCACATCGACATACGACTGATCTCGGAACTGTGGTCCCACTCGTAGGCCAAGAGACGCGGCAGGCCGCAGGGGATAGGTGTCCCGGTCCTGGCTGATACGTTTGGAAGAATCGAAGGCAAATTCGAATTGCCTCGTGATGTCGCCATACACGCTTGCGGCCTGCACGCCGGTAAACCCCTCAACGATAAATCCGAGGACGTCGGCGAGAGGAAATTCGTACGCCGCGCCGAGGACGACGACATCGTTTCCCGTGTACCGGTCGCGGAGGAAGCCGGGAACGTGCCGTCCTTCTAACACGGGCGTGACGATGTGTGGGAGCTGCCCGCCGAGATCATCGACGCCGTTGATGTCGAACAAGCGCGAGATTCGACCATGGAGTGCAATCCGGTGCGATCCGGCGATCGGGACCCACGTTCGGAGCCCGAGATCCGTGCGGAAAAAGGAAAACGTCGTTCCGCCCAAAGGAATCCACCGCTCGGCGGTGCCCTGCAGGAGAACCCCGCGACGGGTTTGGTACGCACGGTCGCGCCGGTCGTACTGGGCGTCGACGCCGAGCACGGCACCGGTCGTCCGCAACGGGACGACGGTCGCTCCATACGCCGCAGCCGTCGTGATCGCCGGTTGATCTTCCGCGGCCGCGTCGCCGGGATTCGGTAGGTCGGCGTCGTTCAGGCGGTAGTGTTCGACGCGTCCGTGAGCCTGAAGAAAGAGACGGTCCCCGAGGAGGTGGTGACCGAGCCGTGCACTTCCCTGGAAAGTTCGAAGGGTGAAGGCGGTTCGTGCCGTCGGCGCCGATGCCGGACCAAATCCGTAGAACCAGTCGCGCGTCGTGTATGCATGCCGCGCCGACAACAGGAGGATGCTATCATCGCGCTCACCGTGCGGCGGAGTGCCGCCAGAGGCGTATGACATTGTGTAGACGCGTTCATGAATCGCCGGCGCCACCGTCAAAAGGAGCTCGTCGCTTTCTGCAAATACCTCGTTCACCACGAGACCCAGTCCGGCCCCGATCCCAGCCCGGGGACCCCACAGGTCGAGGAAGTACGGTCGAAGATTCAGCCACGTCTCCGTATCGTCACGCTCCGATGCGTCTGCACCGTCCGCAGGCCCCGGCTCGTTTTGCGCCACGGCTTCCTGCGGTGTGATCAGTAGCAGGCCGACGGCCAGCACGAGAGCAAGGGCGATGCGTGCAGGACGCATCCGTCCGTAGCGCCGATCGATTGCCCCCGTCGATGTGTCGCATGATCCGATCAGACGAAGATTGCGTTTCACAGGCAGAGGGAGGTGAGAAAGAGGAGGACGACAGCTATATTAGGGAGCACAATTGGCGAGGCCGATTTCACTGGTTCATGAGTGTGGCCCGGTGCACTCCCCGGCGCGTTCCGGCCCGTAAGCTAATCAACTTTCGACCCAACGAACAGCAAAGACCGTATGCGAATCCTTGTCATCGGTAGTGGCGGACGCGAGCACGCGCTCGTGAATGCACTGGCGGAGAGCTCCCGTGTTCAGTCTCTTTTCGCTGCTCCGGGCAATCCCGGCACGGCGAAGAACGCCGAGAATGTTGAGCTTGACGCGGGAGATGCGGACGCGGTGGTCGACTGGTCCGCTCAGCACGAGATCGATCTTGTCGTTATCGGGCCGGAGCGGCCGCTGGTCGATGGTCTTGTGGATCGGCTTCAGGAGAACGGCATAGCGGCGTTCGGTCCGACCGGGGCCGCTGCACGGCTAGAGGGAAGCAAGGCGTTCGCGAAAGCATTTATGCAGGAGCACGGCGTCCCGACCGCGGATTTTCGCGTGTTTGATGCGGGCGACGTCGAGGCGGCCTCGGCGTACCTGGACGAGACCGGGGCACCTGTCGTCGTCAAGGCCAGCGGACTGGCCGGAGGGAAAGGCGCCATTGTCTGTGCGATGCTCGACGAGGCACATGCGGCGCTCGAGCGGATCGTCGAAGACAAGGACTTCGGTGCCGCCGGAGACCAGGTCGTGATTGAATCGTTCATGGAGGGCGTCGAGGCGAGTGTCTTTGCCGTAACCGATGGCGAACACTATGTTCTGCTGCCGCCCTCGCAGGATCACAAGGCAATCGGTGAAGGAGGAACCGGGCCGAATACGGGGGGCATGGGCGCGTATGCTCCGGCGCCGATGGTCAACGGACCGCTGTTGACCCGTGTGTGTCGGGAGATCATCGAGCCGACGCTCAAAGGGATGTCGGATGCAGACACACCCTACACCGGTGTGCTGTACTGCGGTCTGATGTTGACGGAAGAGGGACCGAAGGTCGTAGAGTTTAATTGCCGGTTTGGCGATCCGGAGGCGCAGGTCGTGCTCCCGCTTCTCGACGTTGATTTGGCAGACGTGCTTGCCAGGACGGCTGCGGGCGAACTGCGAAATGTGTCGATTCGTGCCGCGGCGCGCCATGCCGCCTGCGTCGTTCTCGCCTCAGATGGCTATCCGGTGGGCTATGAAACGGGATTCGAGATCACCGGTCTCGAGGAAGCGGAGCAGATGCCGGATGTGGACGTGATCCATGCCGGGACCGCTCGGCAGGACGACGGGACCCTCGTGACGGCCGGCGGGCGCGTGCTCAGCGTTGTCGGGTACGGCACCTCCCTCGAACAGGCGCTCGACCGGGCGTACGCCGCTGCCGATGTCATTCAGTTCAAAGGAAAAACCCTCCGGCGCGACATCGGTCACAAGGCACTCTAAAGTCGGGGCCGCGTCGAAAGATTCGGCGGGTGTGCTGTCGACGGGGGCACGTCATATGACCGAATGGCGCCAGTTTTCGTATCATTATGTACCGTGATCTGAGATTCGCCCCGAAAGTCGGCACGGCGAACGCGCACCGGCCCGGCTTCCTGCCCGAACGGGTTCAGGCTTCCACCTCCGTCACCGCATGAACCGACCGATGCTCACACGCTGCCGTTCATCGACTCAAGCCATTCTCGCGACCTGCATGGCTATGCTGCTCCTGATCGGTATGCTCCCTGATCGGGTGCTTGGCCAGCGTCGTCCGCCGTCGCCCCCGCCGGGTCCGGCGCAGAGTCCGTCTGCCGGTCAGCGGGCGCTCGTGCCGCCGATCACGGAAGCAGACGTCGAACCGGTCGCCGACTTCCAGGGCGCGCGTCGAGTTGCCGCCAGCCCGACGACGCTGTTTTACGTGGTGGACGCCCGCGCGAGCACGGTCACGGCCGTAGCGCCCGCGGGCCGCGTCGTGGTCACCCTCGGTGGTCGCGGGGCGGACGCCGGGGCATTCGACGAACCGCTTGATGTCGATCCGACCAACGGGCTCGAAATCTTCGTCGCCGATGCCGGAAACGGGCGCATCCAGCACTTTTCTCGGTCTGGAAAATATATCGAGTCCTTTCCGGTCGGACGCGTTGATCCCGGCAACCGGACGTCCGCGCGACAGCCGCTGTTCGACGTCGGTCGTGATGGCTCCGATGCACGTGCCGACGGCCGACCGATCGCCGTGCGGGCCGCTGCGAACGGAGACCTTTTCGTTCTCGACGGCCGAGAACGTCAGATCGTCCGCTACGGACGGCAACGTCGCCCGGAGCCCTTCGCCGGAGGCTTCGACGCCCGGGATGGTCAACTCGTCGAACCCGTCGCCATGGCCGTCGACGAGGATCGTCTGATCGTCGCAGATGCAGGTCGCAGGCAGCTTCTTTTCTACGATCGAGTCGGATCGGTGGAGCGGGCGATTCCAGTGCCGGACGATGTCCGGATCCGAAACATGGCGGTGCATGGAGAACATCTCTGGCTCGTGGGTCCCGCACACATCGTCATCTTCGACCTGCGTCGCGGGTCGCCCGTCGGGCGTATTCCCGTCGATCTCGAGGAGCCGATCGTCGATGCGACGCGGCTCGAGGGCACGCTTGCTCTTCTTACGCCGACGCGGCTGCTCCTCGCTCCCCGGGTCCGCCTTCCCCGCTGAGCACGTGCCCGGCTCAGGCGGCGCGCTGCCTGGCCCGGCGCTTCTGGTTTCGTTCCGAATCTTCCCCTCTTTGTGGCCTGCCGTTCGACATCCCTACAGACGGACGCAACAAGGCGGGTCGGTGTCTTCTTCCTGCTGATTCTGCTTGTGTCGCTTTTGCGACCGGCGCCGGCGGTGGCGCAGCAGGACTCGACCCGATCGGTGCTGCTACAGGACACGTTGACCGTTCATCGGGACACGCTCGAGGCCCGCGCTCCACAGCCGTTTCAGACTCGGCCGTTCGTGATGGCCAACACGCTGCGAGTGGAGCGCAACGGGACGCCGCTGCCGCCAGCCGCGGTGCAGGTTGAGGCGATTCCCGGCCGTCTCTGGGTGCGACCGCTCCGGCGTCTGACACGAAGCGACACGTTGGTAGCCGTTTACCGAACGTTTCCGCTGGATTTACGGCGCGTCTACCGGCGACGCTCCATCGATACGCTCCGGTCCGCACCGTCTGGGCCGGGGGCCGAGACGCCCGCCCAGGCACCGCAAAGGCCCGCACGAACCGATTCGCTTCGACCGGATGGACGCCGCACTCTGGCTGACACGCTCGCCGAGACTGGCTACGTCGTGGTCGAGGAGGAGGGAGGCGACACCCTCCGAACGTTCGACCCCTTCGCCGGCGTCGACCTCCAACGATCCGGTTCCATATCGCGTGGCGTGACCGGCGGAACCAACCAGGACGCCGGGATCGAGTCCGGCCTGCGCCTGCAACTAGAAGGTAATCTGACCGACGATGTCGCGGTGCGCGCCCTCTTAACGGACCAGAATACGCCGATTCAGCCGGAGGGAACGACGCGCCGCCTCGACGACTTCGATCGGGTGTTCATCGAGCTTGAAACACCGCAGGCCGTACTCCAACTTGGCGATGTCGACGTGTCCTTTACCGGCACCGAGTTCGGCGTTTTCAACCGGAAAATCCAGGGGGCAACTGTTCAGAGTGAGACGCTCGGACCGTCCCTCCGTCTGACGCGGGGAGAGGCGAAGGTCTTCGGCGCTGTTTCTCGCGGTCAGTACCGAACGCAGGACATTCAGCCGATCGACGGCATCCAGGGACCCTACCGGCTCGAAGGGGCGGAGGGCGAGCGGTTCGTCGTGGTTGTGGCAGGCACGGAGCGTGTGTATCTCGACGGTCAGCGCCTGGAACGGGGACGCACCAATGACTACATCATCGATTACACGCGAGCGGAGCTCACCTTCACGTCGAATCGCATCATCACCGAAGATCAGCGGATCACGGTCGAATTTCAGTACCGCACGTCCCAGTTCGACCGGACGCTGATCGGGGGACGTGCCGACGCGGCTGTATGGGCAAACGAGAACGGTCGGCCGCGGGTATCGGTCGGCGCGTCGTATCTTCGAGAGGCGGATGGTCAGGACTTCGGGGCGGCGTTCAATCTTTCCCCGGAGGATTCTCTTGCGCTCGTGAATGCCGGGGACGATCCGGCGGTGCGGAGCGGAGCGCGGCGCGTCGAGTTTGATCCGGAAGCGCCGTATATCTTCTATCGTCGCGACATCCGGTCCACGCCGGCGGGAACCGATACCGTTTTTGTTGCGCTGGAGGAAGCTCCGGACGAAGGCATGGAGGTTTTTCGGGTCGACTTTGCGCGGGTCGGGTCTGGAAACGGGGATTACGTCCGCGTGGGGCGGCAGCAGAACGGCATTCTGTACGAGTATCGCGGACGGGGACAGGGCGAGTACCAACCGCTTCAGCCAATCCCACGGCCGCAGATGCAGCAGCTCATTGATCTGACCGCGCAGGTGGAACCGGTCTCCGGCGTGCAATTCTTTGGCGAGTGGGCGCGGTCGATGAACGACGACAATCGGTTTTCCCCGCTGGATCGCGCAAATGACGTCGGGCGCGGTTATCTCGCGGGTGCGCGGATCCTGCCCGTCTCGATCGAGGCGGGTAAAACGTCTCTCGGCGAGGTGTCCCTCTCGGTTCGGCGGCGAGCGCGCGGGGAGACGTTTCAGACGTTCGACCAGAGCCGGGACATTGAGTTCAACCGCGAATGGAATCTGGCCCGAACGGGATCGTCGCCTGCGGCGGATGTCGTCGAGGCGGGAGAGGAAATGCTGGACCGTGCGGAGATGTCGTGGGCATGGACGGATCGGTCTTCCGCGTCCGGGTCCCTCGGTCGACTCCGCTTCGGTGAGGCGTTCGACGCCCAACGGGCTCGCGGACGCCTTCGACTCCAGGAAACGGGGTTTCCGCGCGTAGCAGTTTCGGCCGAGCGGGTCGATAGCCGGAATCAAATAGCTGGAACGCGGGGGACGTGGACCCGGCAGCAGCACGAGATCCGTCAGCCGCTCGGGATTTTGGAGCCGTCGATTCGGTTTGACCGCGAGGTTCGGGATCAGCGGGACGCCGCAACGGGCCAGGCGACGACCGGTGCCTTTGCTTTTACCGAGTGGGAGCCCGGCGTAGCGGTTACAGCCGGTCGTCTCGACGTGGACAGCCGGGTGGCCTATCGTCTGGAAGACGAAACGCTGAACGGTCGCACGATCCGCGCGGCGCGGGCGGTAACGGCCACCGCCGCCGCCGAGTGGGCGCCAACGCAACCGTACGACGTGTCTGTTCAGACCGGCTACCGTGTCCGGCGCTTCACAGAGCCCTTCGAGCGTGCCGGGCGTAGCGATACGGAATCACTCATTCTCCAGCTGGATGCGGGCACGCAACCGCTCGACCGTGCCATTGACGCGCGCCTCTTCTACGATGCTCGCACGGAGCGGGAACCGACGCTTCAGGAGGTGTATGTGCGCACGGGCCCGGAGCTCGGACAGTTCGTGTGGACGGATGACAACGGCGACGGCCTCCAGCAGGTCGACGAGTTTGTGCCGGAGACCACGCCCAACGAAGGAGCGTATGTCCAGAGCTTTGTTCCTTCGGACTCTCTCGCGTCGGTCGTAAGCATCGACACGCGGCTGCGCGTTCGACTGGAACCACGACGGATCTGGCGCACCTCAACGGCACGATGGCGACGCTGGCTCTCGCGTGTCGAGACGCGTTCGACGATCGAGATTCAAGAGAAAAGCCGGTCCGACCGGCTCACGGACCTGTACCTTCTGAATCCCGACGCTCTCCGGCAGGAGGAGGAAACGGTTGACGGCACGCTGCGGCTGCAGCAAGATGTGCTGTTGTTTCCCCGGAGTCGACGCGCGGGAGTGGACGTCTCCTGGACCCAGGCACGGGGCCTCACCGAGAGGGCGGCGGGACAAGAACGGTCCTTGTTGAATGCGTGGGAAGCAGCTACGCGGTGGCGCATGAGTCCGGCATGGACCGTCCGCCTCTCGGGCGCCGTGCAGGTGGATCGGTCGATCAGCGAGGCGTTTTCCGACACGCGGAGCTACGACATTTTTGCCCAACAAATTCAGCCCGAAGTATCGTTTCGGCCGTCCGCTGAATGGAGCCTGACCGGGTCGGCGGCCATCGCAGCGAAAAAGGACGCCATCGGGAATCGCAATGTTCGCCTTCTGAGGGTGCCGGTCGAGGCGACGTGGGCGACCGCCGGGCGCTTTCGCGTGACAGCTAACGGCGAGGTCGCAGACATTGACCTCGACGGGGATGCGGCGGGACTGGCGCGCTTCGAACTCACGGAGGGTCGTGGTCCAGGTCGATCCTACCTCTGGGGTGCGCGGGGCGAATATCAGGTCAGCGGCAACATCCGCGCGACGTTCGCCTACGACGGCCGCGCGCCCGCCGCGGCGGACGTCATCCACACGTTCCGCATCAACGTGAGCGCGCAATTCTGACGATGCTCCGTGCCGGGGTTACTTCGTTCGCTCCGGCTCTGCGAATTCGTCATACTGCTGTCGTTCGATGCTCGCGCCCGCGCTCCGAAGTTTGGTCGCGAGATTCTCATAGCCGCGATCCAGGTGGTAGATGCGAAGCACGTCCGTTCGGCCGGATGCGACAATGCCCGCCATGACCAGGGACACGCTCGCGCGCAGGTCAGTGCTCATGACCTGGGCGCCCTTGATCGGCTGACCGCCACGTACCGTCGCCGCGTTGCCGTCGACGGTGACGTTAATACCGAGGCGCTGCAGTTCGGGGACGTGCTTGAAGCGGTCGTCGTAAATGGTATCCGTGACCGTGGCTTCTCCCTCAGCCGTGGCGAGCATGACCGTCCACTGCGCCTGCAGATCCGTCGGAAAGCCGGGGTAGGTTTCTGTCCGAATTGACACCGGCGTGACGGTTTCGGGCGGCGTGACGATGGCGCCGTCGTCGGTGTATTTCGTGTCAGCTCCCGTGCCACGAAAGTAGTCTTTGAACGCCTGTCCGAGATGTTGATGATTTCCGTTTTTGATCTCGAACGGCTCGCCCGGCTCGCCCGCCATTGCGGCCAGGATCATGAACGTACCCATCTCGATGCGGTCCGGAGTGTTACGAACCTCGATCGGTGTGAGCGCGTCGACGCCCTGAATCTCAATCGTTCGCGTTCCGAGCCCATCGATCTGTGCGCCCATCTTTTTTAGCGCCTCTCCGAAAGCGACCACGTCCGGTTCCATTGCCGCATTCTCGATTTTCGAACCGCCACGGGCCGTAACGGCGCCGAGTAGCAGGTTGACGGTCGCCCCGACACTTGACGGCTCCATCCGAAAGGTGCCGCCGCTCAGGCGCCCGCCCGTTGCCTTCGCCACGACGTACCCTTCGTCCAGCTCGATTTCCGCACCGAGCTGTTTCATCCCCTCGATGTGCAGGTCGACGGGTCTCGGTCCCCACGCGCAACCGCCCGGAAGCGACACCCGGGCCCGGCCACACCGGCCCACAAGCGCACCGAGCATGTAGAAGGAGGCCCGCATCTTCTTTACAAGTTCGTAGGGGGAGACGGGGTCGTCAACGGTCGATGCGTCGATTTCAATGGTATGCTCGTCCGGCCGGACCGCGACATCGGGACCGGTAACGCGAATCACCTTCGACAGCGTGTGCACGTCGCGCAGATCCGGAACGTTCGTCACCGTCGTCGTCCCGTCCGCAAGCACGGCGGCGGCCATCAGAGGCAGAGCGGTGTTCTTTGAACCGCCGACCGTGAGGGAGCCGGACAGAGTGCTAGGACCTTCGATGACGAACTTGTCCATAAAACCGTTTTTAGATCAGGGGACGGGGACGAAAATCGATCGACCGTTATTAAGCACGCTTCTCGCCTTTGTTCACCATGGAGCGCGGACAGGGTCGACGAACGGACGCGTCTGCACTCCGTACCAGCGGTGTTCATGACTCGGACACCGAAGACCTTGATTGATGGACCGAATGTACTTCGACCATGCGGCGACGACGCCTCTGGATACCGCTGTTCTGGACGTGATGCTTCCGCACATGCGGGACCGGTTTGGTAATGCCTCCTCGGTCCACCAGATGGGCCGGCAGGCACGGTTTGCTGTGGAGGAAAGCCGGGAGCGGGTGGCCGCCTGTCTCGGTGCCGAGCCCGGAGAGATCGTGTTCACAAGCGGCGGAACCGAATCGGACAATTTCGCGCTGAAGGGCGTCTTCGACGCTGCAGCATCCGACCGCTCGTCACATCTTATCACGTCATCCGCCGAGCACGAAGCCGTCCTCAGGCCGGCCGAACGCTTGCAACGAAACGGGGTGGATGTCACGTTTCTGGATCCCGGCGAGCACGGCGCTGTGACGGTGGCCCAGGTTCGGGAGGTGCTCCAGCCCGAAACGAAACTGGTATCGCTGATGCACGCGAACAACGAAATCGGCACGCTGACGCACATTCGCGAGATCGCCGGCCTCTGTCGCGAGCAGGGCGTCCTGCTTCACTGCGACGCCGTGCAAACGGTCGGCCTGCTCGGGGTCGATGTAAACGATCTGGGCGCGGACCTGGTGTCGATTTCCGGACACAAGTTTTACGGCCCGAAGGGCATCGGTTGTCTCTACGTTCGCGGCGGCGTTGATCTCGGAAGCCTCGTAGAAGGCGGCTCCCAGGAGCGTGACCGCCGCGGTGGGACGGAAAACGTGCCGGCCGTCGTGGGTTTTGCGGAAGCACTCGAGCGGGCCGTGGAGGCGGCCGGGAAGCGCGTCTCGCACATTCGATCGCTTCAGGAGCAACTCATCGCGGGGATTCGTGATCGCGTCGATCCACCATTTGTCTTTAACACACCGGTGGACATCCTGGATGCGACCGCACCGCACATCGTCAACGTCTCCTTTCCTCCGGTCGATGATGCCCCGATTGACGGCGAGATGCTTATCCTGAACCTCGACATGCAGGGCGTCATGGTGTCGGCCGGGTCGGCGTGCACGTCGGGAGCAATGGAGCCGAGCCACGTCTTGAGCGCAATCGGCCGCGACCGCCCGACCGCTTCGGCCGCCGTCCGGTTCTCGATCGGAAAAGACAACACGGCCGAGGAGGTCGACGCGGCCGTGGATGCATTGGCCGAAACCGTTCGTCGTATGCGCCGGTGAGCCGGAGGTCGGGCCTTACGCTGCTCTGGAAGAAACAATATCTCTTCTTTCGATGCCGGATTCATCGGAGACCGCCGTTCTGCTCGTTTTTGCGAAGGAGCCGAAACCGGGCCATGTTAAAACGCGACTTGCCGGAGCGACGTCGGATCTGAATGCTGCCGAGTCTGCACGGCTCTATACGGCGTTTCTCAGGGACGCGCTCCGCCAATACGCCATGCTCGGACCCGTTCTCGACGTGTCTCTTGACATTCACCTGTACTGGGCGGGTGATCCGGCGCATGCGAGTGTTTTTACCGAG
>JAAAOT010000114.1 GCA_009908725.1 Bacteroidota bacterium
CACTCCGTTTGCATGGGGCCATCTCCCCGGGCCCGGCTCTCTGCGGCCAGATCAAAGAGCGGCCGATCACACGGGAACCGGTATCTGGAATGCCAGGCTGGCATCCGCGGCTTGGTTGACGTACGTTGCACGCCTGCGCCGCACACTCTCTATTCTCCGTTCGCGTCTTCGAACGTTTCCGTGCCATGGCCCGATCTCGCTTTTCGCTGGACGTGTCGATTGATGCAGACGACCTGCAGGGCCTGTTCGAGCCGTACGCGACATCTACGCGCACACCCTCGGCGCAGCACGTGGAGAAGGCCGGGTCCGCGGGCGACGATGCCGGAAGCGATGCCGAGGACGACGGCACGCCGGGTGCGCGAAGTGAGCCGCATGACCCGATCGACTGGACGTATCTCTACCGGCTCGCGGAAGATGGACCGATGTACGACGTCATCGACAACTACTTCCGGGCCCGGATCATCGGTCAGGAAAAGCTGCCGTCCGACGGCCCCCTTGTGGTTGCGCCAAATCATAGCGGCAACGCGTTTCCGCACGACGCTATTGTGCTGGATGCGCTCCTCTGGCGCGAAGACGGCCTGACGAAGGAAAGCAAGTTTCGGTCGGTCTACACCCCGCAACTTGCGGCCACATGGTGGATGCGCCCGTTCGACATGGATAACTGGTGGCGGCGGGTCGGCGGCGTCGACATGACGGTGGGGAATTTCGATCGGTTGCTGGATCGCGGCGACCGGTTGATTTACTATCCCGAAGGCGTTCCTGGGATCGCGAAAGGGTTTCTCCGCCGCTATCAACTCCAGCCGTTTTCGCGCAGCTTCGTGCTGATGGCGGCCCGGCACGACGCGCCCGTGTACCCGATGAGCATCGTGAACGCCGAGTGGGTGAATCCCACCAGCATCACGTTTGAAACCCTGGATGCGTGGTGCCGCAAATATCTCGGGATCCCGTTTCTGCCGGTACCGATCGCGCCAGTCGCTGCCCTCCTCCCGTTCATCTTCTACCTGGCGTTTCCGTGCCAGATGACGTTCGTCGTGCAGGACCCGATCAACGTCCGCAAGATGCTACGGGATGCGGGGTGCACGGACCTCGACGACCCGGATCGCCGGGAGCTCGCGCGCGTGGCGGAGGACATCCGGCGGCGGTGCCAGTCGATGCTGGACGACGCGGTCGACACGTACGGGGAGAAGCCGTATGATCTTCGCGGTCTGCTGGATCATCTCGGTCGTCTCGGACGCGATGCGATCGGTGCGACGCCGCTGGGCTGGCCGGTATCGTACGGCCATCACGAGCGGAACGTGCGTCGCGATCGGGAGGTGCACGGTTGGCGCGGACTGTACAACGACCTCGATCTCGCCGCCTGGTACCTTCCGTTCGGATGGCTTGCGGTTGCGCTCCTCCGGGAGCTCCGGCGGCCGCCGTGCGGGTATCGCGGTCTACCGGAGGGCGACCGGCGGGCCATGGAGGGGTCGTATCGGTGGTCGCTGAAAGACGATCCCCTGCCGGAGCGCTCCTTCTCGTGATGCGTGGCGCGGGATCGGCATGCTCTCGCGCGGCGGACCTGCAGCAAAACAAAAACGCACCGGCCACGATGGACCGATGCGTAGGAAGACGGATCGAAAGGGGAGGGGGAACGGAAGGGGATCAGGCGGCCGCCTGAATCTGATCGATCATTGCGTCCAGGCGATCGAGGACGCGGTCCGTTTCCTGGAATACTTCTTTAGGAGAGGAAGCTTTTCCGTGTCCGTTGACCGGAAGCGATCCCGGCTCCGGGTCGAACACCGAGCGGGACGAATCCTGCAATCCTTCGACGTTCAGGCGCAGACCGTGCCGCTCCAGCTTCGGGGCGATCTCGTCGGCGCGGCGCAAGAGGTGCTTGCGCGTCGCCTGGTACGCGTGCTCGCATACGTCCTGGCGATTCTGGAAGCTGAAGATGTTGGAGAAGAACAGGCTGGTATCGTCGCATTCCGGCTCGATCAGCACGAGATCGGCGTTCGGATGCGTGTGCTCGTACTTCTTGAACCCGGTTCGCTTGCGCGAGTCGACGATGGCGCGGAAGGTCTGGGAAAGCACCGACGGCAGTCCGTGTTCGACGAGGCTTCCCCCGTCGTGCTGGAGGAGCCGGTCCGCGTGCTGCTTCAGCTGGATGTTGACCGGGACGATCGGGTTGATGCAGAAGAGCAGATCGGCGCCCTCGTCGAGCGCCACGCTGGCGTGGACCGTCCGTCGGGCGACGCCGTCGATGTAGTATTGCCCGTCGATTTCCACCGGGCAGTAGAGGCCGGGGAGGGCCGTGGAGGCCTGGATGGCTTTCGAAATCGGCACGTGGTCAAGGCCCGGCGTACCGAAGACGGCGATGTCCGCCGTGTCCAGGTTCATCGCGACGACGAACAGCCGCGCCTGAAGTTCGCGAAAGTCGTTGGTGCGCCCGCCTTCTGAGAACGCGTCCTCGAGAAAGGCACCGAGGCCGGAATTGTCGAAGATGCCGGTCGGGACCAGTGAGCCGAGCGTCGACACCAGGCCCAGAAGGGAGAGATCTCCCGGATTGCAGGCATAGTGCCGCAGGGTGCGGAAGAGCGCACCGGGTAGCTTCTTGATGCGCCCGGCGTACTCGCTCAGGGCCGGGTGAAAGAGCACCTCCGGTTCTACGTTGAGCGACGGATCCGACGCGTTGGACACGATCGCGCGACTCAACTCGTAGGTCGGGACCCCGTTGGCGAGGAACGACCCGATCAGGGCACCGGAGCTGACGCCGACGTACATGTCGAGATCGTGCAGCGATGCGCCGTCTACGGCTTCGTCGAGCGCCCGCAGGGCGCCGACCTCATAAATGGCTCCTTCCACGACGCCGCCGGCACAGGCGAGACCGATGCGGGGCGCGGTGGACGTTCCGTTGCGTCTCATGCGATCAACCTCATTGAATCTCCATGATGGACCATGCGCCGTATCCGTTTGGATTGAAAGCGGTTCCAATTGCCGTTCCTTTGTAACACGCTCGAAGACGTTGATGCCGCCGGTCCGGGAAAAATCACCGCTTAGGGCAAGCGCTGTCTTTGAGCGCGGACTAAACCCTGACCTGTAGGATCAGGATACAACCTCGGCGGTGCAGGCAATTGCGCTTCCGGCTACATCCGCCCGGTGCAAAAAGGGTTCCATACGGTAGGCTGCGCGACCGGGGAGCCGGGCCGGTGGGGCGACCCGACTCCCGCATGATGCCGCGCGGGGGATGGTCAGGACGGGTGGATGGCGAACCAGGCCGCCACGCACCTACGCGTCCGGATTGATGTTTTTGTTTTCTTTGAGCGCCTTGGTCAGGGCATCGACCTTCTGCGTCAGGCGGCCTACCTGGCCTTCCAGCTTATCGAGTTCGGAGCGGGTGGCGACGCCGAAGCGATCCAGCGCGCGATCGACCGTGTTGAAGATGTACTCGCGGGCACCCTCGCTTGCGTCCTCGACTTCAGAGATAGCTTCGTCGCGCTGCTTGGACGCCTGGCTGATGGCGCTCTCGATCTGCTTGCGGCCTTTGGACTCGTAGTCCTTGCCGCGCTCGACCAGCGTGTTGAAGGCTTTCGATCCTTCTTCTTCAACGGTGGCGAGGGCGCCGAGACCGGCAAGCCATACGTCGCGTCCGCGGCGGGTGAGTTCTTCCTGCAGGGTGGGGCGTTCGGTCTGAGTGCTCATGGTAGGTCGGCTATTGGGAAAAAGAACGATCTGGATGTGATGACGGTCGTGCGTTAGGAGGTCACACCGGGGGCGTCTGCGTTTTCTTCGACTGACGATTTATCGTGCGGCGCATTCGAGTCGGACTGCGAGTCGGAATTCGAGGCGGCCGCGTCGCGGTCCTCGAGGTCGCCGAGCAGCGTGGCAAGTTGCTGTTCGAGCGATTGGAGCTGGCCGCGCAGTTCCTCCAATTCTTCCGCGTGAGGGCCCTGTACGAGCCGCCGGAGGCGACCGAAGGAGCTCTGAACGAGGTCGTCCACCGTCGAACGAAGTTGCTCAAATCCCACGTCGATTGCCTCCTCGCTTCGGCGCAACAACTGATGGAGAATATCGGACGGAATGGCGTGTGTCCCACGTTTTCCCTCCTCCAGAATGATCTGCGTCAGGGTTTGCGCGGTGAGATCGCGGCCGGTAGCATTGTCCACGACTCGGACGGTGTCGCCGCTTCGTACCAGGTTGGCGATATCGCTGAGGGACACGTATTCGCTCGCTTCCGTGTCGTAGAGCTTCCGGTTCTCGTACCGCTTAATCAATCGCGCCATGGGGGCCGGCAGCCTGGGCA
>JAAAOT010000339.1 GCA_009908725.1 Bacteroidota bacterium
GACCGTAGATCGGGATGGCGCGCTCAACCATGCGCGCTATCTGGACAGCCAGCGGGAGCGTGGCAACTCGCGTCCGCTGGCCGGGCTGGTGCTCGCGGTCAAAGACAACATCTGCATCCGCGGGCAGCAGGTGACGGCCGGCTCTCGCATGTTGGAGGACTTCTCCTCCCTCTACGACGCAACCGTGATTCAGCGATTGCGCGAAGCGGGGGCCATCTTTATTGGAAAAGCCAACTGCGACGAGTTCGGCATGGGGTCGTCGAACGAGACCTCTCATTTCGGGCCCGTCCGCCACCCGAAAGCCACCGAATTTGTGCCGGGAGGCTCATCCGGTGGGTCCGCGGCTGCCGTCGCCGCCGGGTTCTGTCACGTCGCGCTCGGATCCGATACCGGTGGCTCGATCCGGCAGCCGGCCGCCTTCTGCGGAACGGTCGGCCTGAAGCCGACCTACGGGCGTGTCAGCCGCTCCGGCCTCGTCGCCTACGCCTCGTCGCTGGACACGATCGGGCCGCTGGCGCGATCGGTCGAAGACGTTGCGACGATCCTCGAGATCATCGCCGGTGAGGACGAAGCGGACAGCACGAGCGCGCCCGTCTCCGTCCCCGACTACCGGGAGGCGCTCGAAGCGAGCGTGGGAGACACGGTCTCGGGGCTCCGGGTCGGCATCCCGGAAGAGTATTTCGCCGACGGACTGGATCCCGAGATCGACCGCATGATTCGCGCGCAGGTCGAGGCGCTGGAGGACGATGGCGCCGTGGTTCAGGAGGTACCGCTTCCGCATACGGAGTACGGCGTTGCGACATACTACCTTCTGGCAACGGCCGAGGCGTCGAGCAATCTCGCACGGTACGACGGCATCCGCTACGGACATCGCGCCTCGGAGGAGGAAACGGCGGAGGTCCTCCGGGAGCAGCGGGCCGATCTGAAGGAAGCGAAGCAGGAAGCCGAACGAAGCGGAAATGTCGATCGGGCGGAGCAGATCGAGACCCAGTTGAAGGATACGACGTCGACGCTCGATGCGCTCTACACCCGATCGCGCACCGAGGGCTTCGGCGACGAGGTCAAACGGCGGATCATGCTAGGCACGTACGTTCTCTCGGAGGGCTATTATGACAAGTACTACGAGAAGGCGCAGCGCGTCCGGACCCTCATCCGCCACGACTTCGACACGGCGTTTGAGGACTGCGATGTGCTGATCGCGCCTACCACGCCAACGGCCCCGTTCCGCCTGGGCGAGAAAACGGACGACCCACTTTCGATGTACCTCAGCGACGTCTTTACGGTGCCGTCCAGCCTGGCCGGCGTGCCTGCGCTGAACGTCCCGATCGGGTCGCACCCGGAGGAGCCGCATCTTCCCGTCGGGATGCAGATCATCGGCCGCCACTTCGACGAGTCCCTGCTCCTCCAGGTCGGCCGCGCCGTCGAACGGTTGAATGGCGAATAATGAATGTTGAATGGCGAATTTCGAATTTCGAATTGCGAATTGCGAATGTTGAATTGCGAATGGGGAATTTCGAATGGCGAATGTTGAAGCGTGAGCTTTGACGGTCGAATTGCGAAACGCGGACGGTGAGGTTTGAACCCGGCTGGCGATAACCGTGGGCTAGAGCAATCCCCGATCAATAATTCCCAATCGATAATCCCCAACGCCTCAACGCGCCAACGCCTCAACGCCCCAACGTAGAAGCGCACGAAGAAATGCCGCAGATTTTGCGGTTACGCGGCTTGCACCGTACCATCGACATCGTGGAGGGAGAAGGCGCTGTGATGACTCGGCTGGATCCTTTCGCATTCCGGCCCGCGCGCCTGCGCGAGAGCAACGTTTCGACATCGAGCACGACACGCCAACTCAAAGCAGCCTCGTCTACGCATGAGCATTCTGGTCAACAAGGACACCCGCCTGGTGGTGCAGGGCTTTACCGGCTCGGAGGGCACCTTTCACGCCGAGCAGATGATCGAGTACGGCACGAACGTCGTGGCCGGCGTTACGCCTGGAAAGGGAGGCACGACGCATCTCGATCGCCCCGTCTTCAACACGGTGGAGGAAGCCGTTGAGCAGGAAGGCGCCAACACGTCCATCATCTTTGTGCCGCCGCCGTTCGCGGCCGACGCCATTCAGGAGGCGGCCGAAGCAGGGATTGAGGTGATCATCTGCATCACCGAGGGCATCCCGGTGAAGGACATGAAGCCGACCTACCACTTCGTCCAGAAGCAGGGCGCCCACCTGATCGGCCCGAACTGCCCCGGCGTGATCACGCCCGGCGAAGCGAAGATCGGCATTATGCCCGCGATGATCTTTGAGCCGGGCAACATCGGCGTTATCTCCCGCTCGGGAACGCTGACGTACGAAGCGGTCGACCAGCTCACCCGCGCCGGATACGGCCAGAGCACGGCCGTCGGAATCGGTGGCGACCCGGTCATCGGAACGCGCTTCATCGACGTCCTCAAGCTCTTCGAAGCCGACCCGGACACGGATGCCGTCGTCTTGATCGGTGAAATCGGCGGGTCGGCGGAGGAGGAGGCTGCGGGCTTCATCAAGGATCACATGACCAAGCCCGTCTTCGGCTTCATCGCGGGTCAGACGGCCCCTCCCGGGCGCCGCATGGGCCACGCTGGTGCTATTGTGTCCGGTGGATCGGGCACGGCCGAGGCGAAGTTCGCCGCACTGGAAGAAGCCGGCGCGACCGTCGTCAAGAACCCCGCTCTCATCGGCGAAACGGTCAAAAGTACCATCGGGTAGGCCAGCCGGCGGAGAACGGTAGTCCGCTGCCCCGCCGACCCTGACAGACTGCAGCGCCGCGTCTCCGGAAACGGAAGCGCGGCGCTTTTTTGTCGGCTCGCTTCCGTATATCGGATGGGTCACACTTCCATTTCGCCTTTCGACCTTAGCCCTTCGCATTTAGTCATGTTCGACCGAGCAGAGTTTACGAAAGGAGTCGTCGAGTGGAAACACCTCCCGCGCGACGGTCGGCCGGAAATCGCCTTTGTTGGCCGCTCCAACGTCGGGAAGAGCTCGCTGCTTAACTCGATCATCGGCCGGAAGAAGCTCGCGTACGTCAGTAAGCGCCCCGGGAAGACGACCGAGTTCAACTTTTTCCTGATCGACGGGAAATACTATTTCGTCGACCTTCCGGGCTACGGCTACGCCCGGGTATCGAAGTCGATGCGGGAGAAATGGGCCGCTCTGATCGAGCGGTACCTGAACCAGCGGGCGCCGCTTCGCGCCGTCGTCCACCTCATCGACAGCCGGCATCCGCCGATGGAGCAGGACGAGGACCTGATCGACTTCATGCGGGGCAGTGAGGTGCCGTATTTGATCGCCCTCACGAAAGCCGACAAGCTATCGGGCAACGATCGGTTTCGCACGGTTCAACGGCTGGAAAAGCGACTCGCGGACGTGGGGCGGTCCGTCCCGATCGTCCTTACCTCGTCGAAATCCGGCCGGGGAATCAAAGAACTGCGCGGGTGGCTGCGCGACTTCCTCGGATAGCCGATGCGCACGCAGGCCTCCGACTCTGTGGAGGACCTGTTCAGAGTTGGCGGTTTTTTTACGGAGCATATCCTGCGATCGATGCCGGTGGTGCCTTCTTTATCGGTGAGCGTTTCCTTCTTTCTTCAACGAAATCTGCGCCCGGTATATGTCCCACACAGTTCTGATTACGGATCCCGTCGATCCGGTATGCACCGAGATGCTCGAGGCTCAGGGATTTGAAGTGGACCTGCTCCTCGATTATGACGATGCAACTCTTCGTGAGCACGTTCGGTCGGCGAATGGCTGGATCGTTCGAAGTGGGACGACGGTGACGGCTGAACTGATCGACCTCGCCGAGAACCTCAAGGTGATCGGCCGGGCGGGCGTTGGGGTCGACAACATCGACCTGGACGCGGCCACGCGAAAGGGAGTTCTCGTCTGCAATGCGCCGGACGGAAACACGATCTCTACGGCCGAGCACACAACGGCCATGATGCAGGCGCTCGCGCGCACGATCCCGCAGGCGAACCGGTCCCTTCGCGACGGCAAATGGGAGCGGAAGAAGTTCTCCGGTGCGGAATTGCACAGCAAAACGCTCGGCATTGTGGGCGTCGGGAAAGTGGGACGCGCGGTCGCCGAACGCATGCAAGGGTTCGGAATGACGCTTCTCGGGTTTGACCCGCTCGTTTCGGAGGAGGTCGCCGCCCGCCACGATGTCACGCTCGTGGATCTGGACACGCTCATGGAGAAGAGCGACTTTATCACCATCCACACCCCGATGAACGACGAAACGCGGGGA
>JAAAOT010000050.1 GCA_009908725.1 Bacteroidota bacterium
CGTTGTGTGTTCCGTGGTGTGATGTGGTAAAGTCGGCGTCGGCGGTCATCCGGAAACGATGAGCGCGGCGAGACCGGCTACCCCGTTGTACCCTGTGCCGATTCTGCGCGCTGAAAGGTGATCGGAAGGGTCATCTTCACGGGAACGGCCTGTCCGTTCGTTCGACCCGGTGTGAATTCGGTTGCCCGCACCACGCGGAGCGCTTCGTCGTCCAGCAGCTCGTGGACGCCCCGCTCAACGGTCGCTTCCTCTACGTTTCCGTTCGCATTCACGACAAACTGAACCAGTACACGGCCTTCAACCCCCGACTTATACGCGATCTCCGGATACCGCACCGCTTTCTGGATGGCCTGCAGCCCACCGACGATTTTCGGATGCGTATCAACGGCCGAGGCCGGGGACGCCTGCTCGTCGCTGGAGGAGGACGTGACAGTCTCCTCCGCATCGGTGGACGTGGAGCCGGAGGGGGCGTCCGCACAGGCAATGATGCCTATGGTCAGCAGCGACAGCACACCGATGCTGAGGGTTCGAGTGATGGCAGAAGAAGGAGAAGGGCGGCTGAACGTCATGGCTTGAAGTCGTTCCTGCAGAGTGGATGATGACTCGCTTAGAGCAATGGAGTAAATCGGTCGGGATCTCGTGGCTACCTCGCGAAGCAAACGCGCGTACGCCCCGCGTGGGCAAGAGAGTGTGCTCAGCACCTGAGCATCGCAGGCCGTCTCGCGGTCGAAAACGATCGATCGCGCAAGGCTCCGGATCAGTGGGTGGAGGGTCCCGACAGCGACGATCCATTGTTCGACGATCGCACTCAGATCGTCGTAGCGCTGAAGGTGAACCAGTTCATGGGCGAGGGCCATTCGGAGCCGGTCCGGGGTGTTCTCTTCTTTCCCGTGCTCGTCCATCCACGTCGGGAGAAAAATCCGAGGCGTACGGCCCGGGATAAGCATGGGGACGTCGGTGTCCGACATCCGCAAGCGTGACGACCGCGTGAGCCCGAGGTTCGACCGAAGGTTCCGCTCGATGCGGCGGACACGCTCTCTCGGAGCCTGATGGGTCTGGCGACGGATCCTACGCAGCTTCCCTGCAGCAATGCCGAGACGAACGACGCCGGCGATCCCGCACGCCAGGGCCATGATCGTGAGCAGGCCGAGTTGTGCTTGCCACGTCCACAGGCGGCAACGACAGGACGCTCGAACCGACCTGAGATGCGACGGCGGTCACCCGAGTGCCCGAGAGAGGCAGGTGCAGGACGGGGCCCGCGATAAGGCCCAGCGGGAGCGCGAACAGGACGGCCTGTCGAACGCGATAGCGGACGAGGGGAGACGGGCGCACGCCGCGAAGAAGCGCGTCGACGAACGAAGCGCCGACGGTCCACACGGCCACCGGAATCCAGAGGGCATGTGAGGTCGCCTGGCCGACGTCCTGGAGAAGTTCAAGCATCGTCAGCATCGGACTCTGATCGACTGGACGTAGAGTCGGGTTTGTCGTCGATATCCGAACCTCGATCCGCTGCGTCCTGCGCGTCAAGCTGCGCGAGAAGGTCGCGAATAGAGGCCTGCTCGTCTTCGTCTAGCTTTTCTCGCTGGATCAGCGTCTGCAGGAGAGCGGAAGGGGAGCCGTGAAAAACCTTGTCCATCAGGCGATGCAAAAGTGTATGCTGTACGTCTTCTTGCGGCACGGCGGCCGAGTAGACGTACGACCGGCCGTCCTTCCGGTACTGCAGGTATCCTTTCTCCGACAGTTTCTTGAGAACGGTCATGACCGTCGTATACGCGATGTCCCGATCCCGGAGGATTCGCTCTCGGACATCGGAGACCGTCGCTTCGCCGAGATCCCATACATGATGGAGAACTTCCATCTCCGTCTCGCCGAGAGATGTAAGTGATTTCTTTCGCATGGAGCTGTCGTGTTGACCTGAATTACTGCTGCCATAGTACTACTCATGTAGTAATTTATCAAGCAGGCGCCCATGTCGGGAAGGAGAGGTGCGGGTCAGGCACAGGGGGCAGACCGCTATCCCCGCCCGTCGTCGTACCGGTACAGGTGGGCGACGGACGCCGGGGACGTGCCGACGACGTAGTGCAGCCAGAGGCGGAGGTTATGGAGTTGCTGCCGGAGTGCCCCGTTTCGCTGAAACCGGCGGGCGGATGTCGTGACGGCGGCGGACAGGTGGGCGAAGCCCCCGTGGTCAGCGAGCCGTGCGCACATCTCAAGGTCTTCAAACACCGGCCAGTCCGGAAAACCGCCGACGGCGTCGAACGCCTCGCGCGTCGTGAAGAGGCCGCGGTCTCCAAAGCACAGCTTGATCCACGGTATGCGTGTGCAGGCGGCGAAAAACCGAAGCGCAGGCCTGGCGGGCTGGAACCGGAGACGAAACGTACCCGCACAGACGCTCTCGGACCGGATTGCCCGGCGTGCCGAGTCGAGCGCTCGTTTCGACAGGTGAGTGTCCGCGTGGAGAAACAGCAAGAGGTCGCCGGCAGCCGCCTCCGCACCCGCATTCATCTGGCGAGCACGTCCACGATCGGCTCGGATCACCTGTGCATGTCGCGCGGCGATGGCGCGTGTCTCGTCCGTTGAGCCGCCGTCCACCACGATGATCTCGTGACAGGGCCCGCTGGTGCGTACGGAGTCGATCGTCGCCCGGATGTGTTCGGCCTCGTTCAGCGTCGGAATGATGACGGACAGTTTCACCAGATCATTTGCTTCATGCAGAAAACGGATCCTCCCGACTTCAGAAACTCGCTGGTATCGAGTTCTACCGGACGGAATCCGGCATCGGCCAACCGTTCGACCGTCTCGGTGCACCCTTCCTGAATGAATACGTGGTCGCCGTCGGGGCAGTGCGCATTGCAGGCGAATTGATGTCTCGATTCGCCTTCGGGCGCTTCAACGACCGTGTCGAAGAACCGGTGGATCAGACGAAGAGCTTTGTCATCGAACGCGTCGGGAAAGATCAGCACGCTGTCGGTGTCGAGCACCGAGAAGCACGTGTCCAGATGATAGAACTCGGGGTCCGACAGGGACAGGGCGATGACTCGAACGTCGATCAGGTCCGAGAGTGCTTCGTACGTTTCGCGATCCGTACGGAAACCGTAGCCGCCCCATAGCAAGCGGCGCCCTGGATGCCAGATGGCATCTCCCATTCCCTCAAAGTCGATGTCGACCTCTTCCGGCAGAGACGTCACGTCATATCCGATCGCATCGAAAAACTCGGCATAGTGCGGCACCTCGTTCTGGCGCTCCGGTGCGTGCATTCGGCTGAGCACGACGCCGTTGCGCCCGTCGGTCTTTTTGTAGGGAAGCGTCTGATTCGCGCAAAACACCATGTCCGGAAGCCCCGCCTCACCGTCGACGATGAGCGGTTCGACATCGAGGGCCGAGTAGGCTGCCCGGAGGGCCTTCCACTGCTGCATCGCGACCGGCTGGTTCACGCCACCGATGTTACCGCTCATGTGCGGGTTGATGACGTACTGCACGTCGAAGTAGTCTGGCGAGGTCAGCACAACCCGCGAGGGACGGGCGAGCGACGGGCAATCGTCGAGCGAAAAGTCGATCGAGGCGAGGTCGGTGTACACCATGCAGGGGCGAGGGTTGATCGGGAGAATTCTGAGGACGCCGGAGGCGTTAAAATGATGCCGCCGATAACGGGCCTTCGACGCCGTTCCGGTGACCGGAAACATGTTTTCAACATAGGCGATCTCGGCCGAAAAATAAATCGAAAGTATTGCCGAACGTCATGATCGATGAGGGGGAAATGGCATATTTGGCTATTCAGTGTTACGTTTGAGCAAGGAAGCGCGTCTACATTGTTGAGAGAATCCTGGATAGAACGCACGATCCCCTGGATTTCCCTGTGACAGCAGTCCGTCGTTGGCGCCTTTCCGGGCAGGCAGCAGCCTGGTGTGGCTACCCGGCGTCGCCTGTTGTCCTCCCATTCATTTCCCCTCCTTCTGCCATGATACATTACTTCCTTCTCTTTCGTACGTGTCTCGACGAGCCGTTGTCGCCGTATTGCTCGTGGCCGTTGCCTTCACAGCCCGACCGCAGGATGCAAACGCCCAGCGGTGGCTTCAGACGACGCAGGTAGTTGCGCCGGTACAGGCCGAGTCTGCGACACGCGCCCTGCTCGACACGCTCGTCAACGTGATTGACCGGTCCGACTCGCTGGTGGTGAAGCGGTCTCCGGACGCACCGACGCAGATGCCGGTGCAGGAGCTCCGCGATATGCTGATCGAGACGGAGGGGATTGGCCTCTCTAGTGC
>JAAAOT010000330.1 GCA_009908725.1 Bacteroidota bacterium
GGTCGAGGTGGTGTACACGGAAACCTACGAGACGCGATCGGCCGCTATGTCCCGCGAATACGCCATCAAGAAACTCCGCCGCCCGCAGAAGGATCGACTTGTTTCAGAAGGGTGAGGCGTTAGCGTGTTAATGTGTTAATGTGCTAGTGTGTTAATGTACTAATATTTTGAGGTGTTAACGTGTTGGTCCGAGGGGGTTTATGGCCCGCATACTCATTTCCGTGCGTCGCATATCCAGGCCATTGCAACCCGAAACGCCACGCCCCAAGCATGCAAACACACACACATACAAACATACACACTTTAACACCTTCACACTTTAACACCTTCACACCTTCACACCCTCACACCTTCACACCGTCAAGCCTCCCTTTCCATCCAGTCCTGCAGCTTGCGTACGTTTCGCCGGTTGGCGCGGTAGGTGATGTCGAACAGATCGCCGAGGACCGGGACGAGTCCGACGAGTCCGTCGATGGCGATCGTGCCGAGCATGGAGCCGATCAGCCGCCCGGGGGCGCCCTGCCGCCACGCCTCGATCGGGACGTAGAGACTGACGATGAGCCCCGCAGCATCTCCCACGCCCGGGAGCAGGCCGATCAACGGTTCCAGACCGACGCGAACGCTCGTCCCGGGAATCCGGAAGACGTCGTCGGACCATTTCGCGAACCATTCCAGGCGCTGCTCGACGGCATCCTCGGTCGCGTCAGTCGCGGTTTCGCGGCGGCCGATGGAACGAGAGCGCCGGCGGTTCGACACCTGCGGGTGAGAGCGCTGGGGCGGCTCGCGGCGGTCTTCGGGGTCGTCAGGCATCGACAGGGGTCGGTTCGTCGAAAAAGCGGAAGATGTCGGCACAGCCCGCGAACGCGGAAGCGGGACCGACGAGGACGAGCCGGTCGCCCGGCATCAGCGTTTCGGACCCGCCCGGCGAGCCGATGATGTCGTCGCCGCGACGGATGGCGACCACGGTCAGGTCGTGCTTCTGCCGAAGGGCCAGGTCGCCAAGCGTCTGTCCGGCGGCGGCCGCTTCCTCTCGGACAGTGACCGTACGGGTGTGCAGGCCGTCCTCGCTGAGTCCGTCCAGCACCATGCCCGGCGTGTCGTCCATGGTCGCGTCGGAGATCGGCAGCTCCGGGTCGCAGATGAGGCGGTAGTCGTTCGCGCGTACCTCCCGGATGTGGCGGGTGACCTCGTCGGACGGCACGCGATAGGCATGCAGCACGTCTCCGAAGAGCCGGACGGCGGTCTCAATTTCCGTCGGAACGACAATCTCGGCCCCGGCCTCGTGGAGCCGGTCTACGTCGTCCAAGAAATCGGCCCGGGCGATGATCTGCAATGTCGGGTTTTCGTAGGCTGCGGTGTGGACCGTGCGCACGGTCGCCTCCCGATCGTTGATGGCGACGACGCACAGCTTCGCATGCTCGACACCGGCCACTTCGAGCACGTGCGGACGCGTGGCATCCCCGTACACGGCGTTGATGCCCTCCTCACGTGCCTCGCGAATCGACTGCGGATTCAGATCGATCACGATGAAGGGGATGCCGGCTTTCCGAAGGACGCGGGCGAGCCGGCGTCCCACCGGTCCGTAGCCGATGATGATCACGTGGTCCTCGAGCTTGAGGGCCTTTTCATCGGGAAGCTCCGCGGATGTGAGCGGGCCGAAGACCTCCTGCGCCTTGGTGCCGAGGCGTCCGCCGAGGCTTGCCATGAAGGGCGTCAGCAGCATGAGCAGCACCGTTGTTGCGATGAAGACCTGCTGGCCTTCGGCGCCGAGTCCCATCGGGGTGAGTCCAACCTCGCGTCCCGCGATGTCGAGCACGAACGAGAACTCCCCGATCTGGGCCAGCATCAGTCCCGACGCGGCGGCGATCCGGAGCGGCATCTTCATGATGATGAGCGCCGCGGTCGTGATGAGCAGCTTCAGCACGAGGACGAGGGCGGCGGCTCCCAGGACGAGGGGCCAGGCATCGAGTAGCACCCGGACGTCGAGCAGCATGCCGACCGACACGAAGAACGAGGCGTTGAACACCGTTCGCAGCGGCAACACCTCGCTGAGCGCCTGCGTGGCGTAGGGGCTCTCACTGACGATCAGACCGGCGAGGAAGGCGCCAAGGGCGAGGCTCACGTCGGCCAGCCCCATGATCCACGCAATCAGGAAGCAGAGCCCGACGACGGTCAAGAGAAAGAGCTCCGTGCGTCTCGTGGCGGCGACACGAGCCAGGATGGGCGGCACGATCTTGCGGGCGAGCACGACCACGATCGCGATGATGCCGAGTGCCTTTGCAAGGGTAAGGAGAAGGTCCAGCGTCGACCCGTCCCCGCCGCCCAGGAGGGGGACGAGGAGCACCATCACAATAATGCCGAAGTCCTGAAAGATAAGAATACCGAGCCCGCTCTGTCCGACCGGCGAATCGGTTTCTCCCCGGTCCGACAGCAGGCCGAGGACGATGGCGGTCGAAGAGAGGGCCACCAGGCCGCTCGTGAAGACGGCCGATCGCCAGTCGACTCCGAGCGCGAGACAGATCCCCGTTACAACTCCCATTGTCGCGAACACCTGCAGCGCACCGCCGCCGAGGACGAGCCGCTTGATGCGGGACAGCTTATCGAGGCTGAACTCGATACCGATCGTGAAGAGCAGCAGGATGACGCCGATCTCCGCGAGCGTGTTGACGAGCTCAAGGTCGTCGACGAGGCCCAGGGCATTCGGGCCGATGACCACCCCTGCGATCAGGAAGCCGGCGATCGGCACCAGCTTCAAGCGATAGCACAGATATGCAATTCCGACGCTGACGGCAGCCAGAATCGTGATCTCGCCAAAGCCCGGGGGCATGGCACCAGCAGCGAGGACGGAGTGGAGCACGTCGAGGAGGGGCAATCGATGAACGAAGAAAGCCCCCACGGCAGGCGTGGAGCGTGCCGTGGGAGCGGTGTACGCGGTTCAGGTGGCCATCGGGGCCGGCGAAGAGAACAACCGTAGGTCGAGCGCTAAACCATTACCATCAGGGCTGCGAAGAGCGCCCCGAGGCCGACCATCGTAATGCCGATCGCCCGCAGCTTTGACGCGGCGAGCGCCGTGCTGGGCCGGTCGTCCCGGTCGTTCAGGTAGATGCTCGCTGCAAAGAAGCCGGTGCCGGCCATAATGATCAACCCGGCCGTTCCGTAGATCCAGTTGATGCGAAACAGAAAAACGGCTACCGTCGCCACGGTGGCGGCGATCATGATGCCGATAGAAACGCGTGGACTCATATCAGAGCGTGCGGGATGTCAGCGCAGGGAAGGAAGGACGGTCCGTCCGGGCTACTTTTTCTCGACCGAAACCGACTGAATCGTGTCGCCGCCTTCGATGTCATCCACCACGGACTTCCCGGACACGACCTTGCCGAACACGGTATGCTTGCCGTTCAGGTGCGGCTGCGATTCGTGGGTGATGAAGAACTGGCTGCCGTTGGTGTTGGGACCGGCGTTGGCCATGGAGATGACCCCGGCGTCGTGCGTCAGCGGGTTGCCGTCCAGTTCGTCGTCGAACGTGTATCCCGGTCCGCCGCGCCCGGTGCCGGTCGGGTCGCCACCCTGCACCATGAAGTTCGGAATCACCCGGTGAAAGGTCACGCCGTCATAGAAGCCTTCTCCGGAGAGAAAGACGAAGTTGTTGACGGTCTCGGGTGCATGCTCCGGGTACAGTTCGAGCTCGATCTCGCCCTTATCCGTTTCGAGCGTCGCCGCATACACGGCTTCATCGTCGATCTGCATCTCGGGCGGAGAATCCCAGGTCTGGTGGTCGGCCATAAATTGCTATGGGCGTTCGGTAAAAGTCCGGTTCGAAGGTGTTGATACGTGAAAGCCAACCGGCGAAAGTTGTTCGCCCCGGGTTTTTAGCGTGGGGGCGTCGGATCGTTCGGTATTGGGAATTGGGGATTGGGTATTGGGAATTAGGGATTCGGAATTAGGCATGACCGATTGCTGAAGCCGGAACCCAGCACCCGGAACCCAGCACCCGAAACGCTGAACCCTGAACCTTGAACCCTGAACGTTAACCTTAACCCTAAACTAATGCCGCGTCTCCCCCTGGCCGTAGACAACGAACTTTTCGGTGGTTAGCGCCTCCAGGCCCATCGGGCCGTATGCGTGCAACTTTGTCGTGGAAATGCCGATTTCTGCGCCGAGGCCGAGCTCCCCGCCGTCGGAAAATCGGGATGATGCGTTTACCAGCACAACGGACGCGTCCACCGTCCCGACGAAGCGTCGCGCTGCCGG
>JAAAOT010000059.1 GCA_009908725.1 Bacteroidota bacterium
CTAATGACCATTTCCGGATGCAGGCCGCATCCGTTGAAAGTTCGGCCCGCTTCGGGTAAAAACACAAAAGAGATGTCTCCTCACATCGTTTATTCCCGGATTCCAAATCACGGAGCAGAGCGACCCCGACATCATCATTTGGATTTGGCATTACAATATTCGGTCCACGAGGTAATGGCGCCATGCAGAAGGGGCACTTCCCTTCCCCCTACACCGAACACATGAGCGCTTCCATGCCGGCCGAATGCAACACTAAGCACTGTCTGAGAAATGGATTCGACGCCGGGGCCGACCGCAGGGAGGTTACCCTGTGGGAGATGGAGCGTTCGAGAGGTCGCGGCGCTGTGAGCGCAGCGATCAAGTACCCTTGGGGTGTGTTCGCCGCGATCCGCCTGCACCACAGGCACTTGCATCGCGTCGTAGCGGCAGCTACCGGTGGTGAGCGACGGACGCCCCGGGTCGCGACAAGCCAATCAGAGCGCCCTGAGCGAAGCGAAGAAGGACTCTTGGAGTGGCCGAAGACCTGCTTTTAGACAGGCCCTAGTCTAATCGGACGTGCCGGAGCTTTGCGGGATTGAGGATGGCGAAGAGGCGGTCGATTTCCCCATTTTTGCTGCGAAAAACCCAGACGCTCTGCAGTTCGTTTCCGTAATGGACGGCAAGACCGGGATCCGCATTGACGGCCACACATCCAGACGCACATCGGGAAGTGCTTTGCCAGCGAGGCCCATGAGAAACCGGGTGATCCGGTCCCGTCCATAGATCGGTCGCAGGGCCGCTGTCACCTTGCCGCCGCCATCTGAATACGAGACTGCATCGTTGGCCAATAGCGTACCCAGCCGTTCGGTGTCGCTGTCTTCAACGGCCTGGACAAAGGTTTCGACGAACGCTTCCTGTTCACCGCGCGATGTGCTCAACCGCCGATTTCGATCGCCTACGTGTTCACGGACCCGCGGGGCAATCTTCCGACAATGCGCGGGTGAGCGGTCGACGATGCTCGCGATGGTCGTGTAGTCGATGCCGAAGACCTGCCCGTCACCGGCGACGGCGCCGCTGCCCAACCGGAAACGCCGGGAGCGTAGCGCACGCGTCCACCGCGACATCCGATCTGAGCGGACACGCCCTCCCCATGCCACGACGGCGCGGGGGAGGGCGTCCTTACACATAGGCCTTGATCTTATCTAATCCGTTTATTTAAACTAATACACACTCTTGATCCATATATTAATTCATCACGTAACATAAAGAACGTCGGTTCAGATCTTGTTTTTATTGGTCATGCGTCCGGAGATACGTGGATTGCGATTTAGATGGCCCGGGCGATAGAAGAACGAACAGCCGAAAACGGAGTATCCGTGTTTATTGACGAGTTCGCCTTAAAAGGAGGAGGTCGCTTTCGCACTGAATTAAAGGCCGCCTTGCAAACATGCGAAGAGCTGCTTGTGCTCCTGAGTCCCGCGTCGTACCAAAAAGACTGGGTGCTTATAGAAATCGGCGCTGTTTTCGGGCGAGATAAGAGTATTACGGTCGTTCTCGACAAACTCGATGTCCACGATATCCCGGATGTGGTCAGTGACCGGGTGGCCTTACCCCTAAACGAATTTGGTAAGTTTATTGACCAGTTAGCCAGACGTACCAACCCCCGACCGAACCGATGAAGCGACTCTCCACACCGACTTCCGTCTTCCTCGTGCATGCGCGCGAGGACAAGGATCTTGCCCGTCGTCTAAAGAGAAATCTTGAGCGCGTCCCGTTCGTCGACGTTGTGTCGCATGATGATGTCTCACCGGAGGATACGAATTCTTATCGGTCGCACCTCGCGAACAAGATCCGGAACAGCTCAGGGGTCGCTTTCCTCTTAACGCCAAAGTCTCAAGACTCCGACTGGAGCCTGTTCGAACTTGGCATGGCTATCGGAGCCAATGAGCCATTTCGGTATGTGCAAACCGGAGATATCGCCCTGCATCCGCCATTTGAACAAGACGAAACGGGGGATGACATCACCGTAGATACCCTGAGTCAGCCGACGGAGATATTCAGTTTCCTCACATCATTTCACGAGGATCCTCTCCGCGAATGATGAATCCAATATCTGTCTCCGCGATTTCCAACGAGTAGCACATACGTGACGAAGTCTGAACCTTTACATCACGACGTTCTCCTCACCGAAAAGCAAAAGGGAATGAGTCGTTATTGTCTTACTACTGATTGAAAGGAGAGAAATTCGGGCCGATCCGTCCGAGAAGGAAGGCATCAATTTGACCGAGCGCAGATTGGCAATTCATGTTATCAACAGCGGTTCGTGAGAGCGACATCGATTCCGTCCGATCTGTTGCCCCCTGACCGCCAACTCGGGAGCCACCGTCGGTCCGGTTCTGAACGAGTCGACGCGTCGCCTCGCGCCCTAGCCCGAACAGCGATGAGGCGTCCGACACGTCGCGCGTCTGCGAACGCCGAAAAGCCATCTCTTGGAAAGCTCGGCGCGTTCCCGTGACCGCACGCGTGCTTTTTGTAGCCATTCCGTCCCGCTGCGTCTACGTACCGAATCGCGAGTTCCATCTCGGGGCGCCCCTTATCACCGCCCGCCCGGTTGCGAGCACGGCCCAGTACCCCCTGGCCCGGAACCGTCTCATCGATTTCGACCTCCAGACCGCGCGTGTGCGTCGCGTTTCCGATAACGGTGCCTGCGCTGCCCATCGGATAGCCGAGCAGATACGGAACCGTGCCGCACAGAGTATCAGACGGCAGAACTTGCAGGTCAAGCTCTTGCAGTTCGTCGGCAACGATCGCGAAGAGCGAGTCGATCGCCAGGTCAACCGGTGTGCCATCCGGCGTCCGGAGCGTCGCCACGGCCTCGCGTGTAAGGCGGACATTTTCCCGACCTCGCAGCGCTTTCGGGACGAGCCCACCGGCTTTCTGATCTTCGGGAAATCCACTCTCCAACCCGTCGATATCTACAAGAAATCGCGCGACGACAACGTCAGCTTGGGCCTCGTTCGCCGTCGTGGAACGGGGCGATGCCGGCGACGAGATCTGTGCGTACGAAAATACGGGGCATGCAAGAATTAGCACACCGAACCAGAGTATGCAGCGGGGAAACGCTAAGCAGGACATGGTATCCTCACCGGGGCGGTATCGCTACATAGACATGCAAAGGCAGGACATGAGAAAAACGCCCGATAGACCCCGATATTTTTCTTGAGTTCCGCCGAGGCACCATCTTTCTACGGGACGAATAGGACCCAGTCCTCGCATCCGTTTCTTCGTCATTCAGCCACGGACTACGGCGATACGTAGCGTAAGCAATGCCGATGCCTCCCTTGGCCACCCCGCTCTACAACAAGGCTCCACGAACACGCAGCCACAACAGAGATGACGGACAGTATCGGACGTACGATCCGCGCGCTACTGTATCGAAAACCCTAGGCCCAGCAGCTGAAAGATATCCGCTCCGACCGAGCGTGCGTGAGTGGGCACCAACGTACAAACGCCTCGTCCCTCCACCGACCCCAAGAGGATCGCACGGGGAAAGAGGCGTCTCGTGTTCATCGACCGCTGTGTAGGCGGCTGAGATGGGACGGATGCTTAGACCACCGTCATGGTCCCCTGCATCATCATGTAGTGGCCGGGGAAGGTGCAGATGTAGGTGTACGTGCCCGGCTCGCTCGGCGCGGTGAACGTCATCGTGACCGTCTCGCCCGGGTCGGCAAGGTCGGTCGCGGCGAGGACGGCGTCATCTTCCGGGATGTACTCGTTTTCGGCTGCCTGGAGGGCCGCGGTGCCCACGCGCTGAACCATGTCCTCGCCGGTGCCGGTCAAAATCACGACGTTGTGCTTCATCGCGGCACTCGTCGACACGTTGTCGAACGTGAGCATGACCTCCGAGCCGGCTTCCACGGTGAAGTCTTCCTGCTCATACTTCATCTGGTTGCCGGCCGGCTTGATGGTCACCTCGGACACGGCTTCCGTTGCCGCAGAAGATGCGGTGTCGCCGGAGGCGCTGGACGTCTCCGCGTCGGAGCCGCAACCCGTGAGGGTCATCAGTAGAAGAAGCGAAGCAAAAACGGATAGGATACGCATACGGACTCAGGGCCTCGATGGGTGAAGACGGCGACCGGCGGTCTTGGACGAACCGGACTCCCCTACCGGATGGACCCGAGGGGGAACACAGTCGCCTGCTTATTTAGATCAATTATAAACCGAATCTACCCGGCGATTTTACCGGTGGTCCAGAGCGCTTTA
>JAAAOT010000293.1 GCA_009908725.1 Bacteroidota bacterium
GGTCGTCCGGAGGCACCGGGCGACACGCTCGGCGACGTAATGGTCCTCGGCTCCATCCTGACGCTGACGGCCTGGTCCATTGTAACGAAAGACCTGATGGACCGGTATCCCCCGCTATTCACAACGGCCACGTGCATGGCCATTGGTACTGTCTTCATGCTGCCTGTCGGACTTGTATGGCCCGGCGTCCCGTCTCTGGACCTGAGCGCCCTCACATGGATCTCGCTGATCGTGCTCGGCGCCGGTTGTACAGCGCTCACGTACGCCCTCTGGAACTGGGGCCTTCGCCACGTTGGCGTAGCACGCTCCGGGGTATTTCTGAACATCGAACCCGTCGTCGGCGCCGTCCTGGGCGTCGCCATCCTGAACGACGTGCTGGACGCGTGGACCATCGCCGGCGGGTGCCTCATCCTGGGCGCAACCTACTGGATATCGAGGCAATCCTGACCGTGCCGGCACTGCTCGGACACCGGTTGGCCCGTCTTCTTGGTCCGATCGGGAAACGAGACGTTCGCCAGAACGGACCGAATGGCATGTTCGCCCGCGGGCGCGACACATGTATCATGCGTAAGATTCGTCGCCACGCTCCCCTTTTCGGGCTATCCCCTTTTTTTAAGCTGGTTTTTTGCAATAACGGATATTACCGTAGGGTTGCTCACATTATGCCGTCGGTCGGTCGCTCGCTCAGGCTCTCCTGGACCTGAAGCGTCTCGAACGCGAGGTACGAGAGTGATGCCAGCGTGAGCGGAAGGATGTGAAAGATAACCCGGAAGCCGAGGATCGCCCCGACCACGACCGACGTGGTCAGAAACGGGTCCAGCATCATGATCAGAATCCCGTCGAAGACGCCCAATCCCCCTGGCACATGACTCAGAACCCCGGCGATCAATGCAATCTGAAAAACACCTAGGAGGTAGAGGTACGACACATCCGCGCCTGACGGCAAGAGAACGTAGAGCACACTCGCCGCGACGAAGAGGTCACACACCGCCAGGCCGACCTGCACCGGTACCATCCACTGCGCCGGCATGTCAAGCGACCATCCGCGTACGACCAGCGGCCGTTCGCGCAGGCTCGTCAGCCCAACATAGCCGGCCGTCGGTAGCAAACATGCGAGCCCGATCAACGCCGGTTGCACGGGAAGCTCCAGCGCCTGTAGCGACACAGGCTGGCCCAGAAAAAGAAATGCGCCGAGGGCGAAACAGCCGAGCCAGAACGAGATGCCTGCGAAGAGAACGGTTTTGGCAATCTCGCGCCCGCTCAGCCCCCACGACGAATACAGCCGGTACCGCACGCCGCCTCCCGTAATCAACGGGTTGCCGATCGCCTGACTGAACGCGTATCCGATGAATGCAGAAAACGCAACGCGACGGTACGGAAGATCGACGCCGACGTACTGCATCGACAGCCAGTCGTAGCCGGACAGGACGATGAAGTTGAGCGCCGTCAGACCAAACGCCAGACTGATGTAGGACAGCGGGAGGTCCGCGAGATAGGTGCCGACCTCACGCAGCGGAAGGTCGCGCAGTTCATGCACCATCACCCAGGCGACGACGGCGAAGATCAGGAAGCCGACGACCGGAGCGAAATTATTGATGGGGAGCTTCCGCCGGATCAGTCGCACCCACGACCACGGCCTCGATCGCAGTGTCCGTTGCGACGCCGAGGGCCGAGACGGAGAAACGCCGCGCTGCTCAACCGGGGCGCCCGATCGGGTTGAGGCCGATTTACCCGGTTCCGTGTCGGTCGAAGAACCATTCGCCTGGGCAGCGTCGGCAGCACGGTCATGTGGTCCGCTCTCAAGCGGGTCGGTCATCGCCGAACGTTATGATCCGCAGGTTATCGAATCTGAAGACGCCGCAGGCCTCTACATGCAGCACAGCGCGTTTCGAGGCTGTTACACGGGCCATCCGAACAAACGGTGCGCCACACGCCTGAATGCAAATCCTTTTTCGTACGCGTACACGACACAACAAGACCGGGACCCTTTAACGTCGATGTTGAGACCCGTATTCGCAAGCGACTCCACGCCCGTTCTCCTTCGCGACGGGGTCCCGCCGCGCCCGAGAAGCTACAAACACTCGAACGCCTGTCCCGAAAGGCGAGACAGGCGTAGGAGAACAACGGAAAAGAGCGCTACGCGCCGTCTGCGTCACGGCACGCTCTGCGGCATGCTCTACTCGACGAGAAGGTCGCGGAGACGTTCGAACTCGTCCCGCTCGAACGAAAGGCTGTACTTGCCGGGGTCGTCTTCATCGCCCACAGCCGTCAGCGGCTCAATGTCCGACGACTTCACCGTTTCGATGAGTTCTTCCGGCTCCACCTTCAGGGCACCGGCGAAGTCTTCCGCTGTCGCGGCATAAATCCCCCCGTACGATTTAATCTCTCCCGTGGAAAAATCGTCGGCGTCCTGCGGCTTAAAACTGACTCCTCGCATGTCGTAGCGGTCGTTGCGATAATTTGGTTCGATCTGAGTCGGCCAGCAGGCGGCGATATGCTGCTATCTGGCTGTCCGACTCGGGCAACTATTCAACAGTGTCAACGCGCGCGATGCTCAGGGTTTCCCTCAGCGCGCTTCGTATGGCAGGACTCACGTCCTTCTCACAACGGGAGGTTCTGCAAACCAGCGCGCAGGATCACGTCGGAGCGGTCATCGGGCGAGGTCGTTCGACGACTTCGGAGTGCACGATGGTGGCTCCGACCAAGGCAAGAAGGGCCCCGACAAGGAAGGGCACAAAGAAGCCGTATCCGACGACCGACCCGGCGAGAATTTGCCCGGCTGCTATACCAAGCCCGAAGGAGACGGTCAACACGGAGAGTTGCGCACCGGACGCCCCGCTATCGGCGAGGTCGCCGCCGAGAGCAAGCGCCGGCGCGAACACACAGGCTCCGGCAACGCCCTGGAGGGCGCGGGCCACGATCATCTGACCGGGCGTCACAACGAAGCCCTGTACAAGCGTAGTCGGTACCAACGCGATGAGACCATATACGACGAACGCTTTGCGGCCGTATCGGTCCGTCAACCGACCGACAAAGGGCTGCACAAGTGCGAGCGTCAGTATGAGGGCCACAAATTCGATAGCGAAGAGGACGGGCGACTGGTCGAGCCGATCGTTGACCTGCGGTTCGAGCGTCGATAGCATGGCGACGCACGCCGCCATCACAAGCGTGGCGATCCCTAGGGCGAAGATGGGATCCAGCGTATTGCGTCCGGAACGGTCGCGGATGGCGAGATTAAAGCGCCGGTCAGCCGTTTCCGGGTTCTCCGGGTCTTCTACGATCGACAGGACGAGTACGATGCTGACGAAGGCAGCAAGGGCAGCGATGAAAAAGGTCACCTCGAAGCCCGTCACACTCGTCTTGACGCCCGGCACGGTGTATGGGCCGCCCTCGATGATGAGACTGGCCAGCAGGGGCCCCGCGCCGAATCCGACCAGGCGGAACGAATTGTACACACCCATATTCCCGCCCCGGCTGTCCATCCGGCTCACCTCGTTCACCAGCGCAATGCTCGCCGTGATCGTGAACGCTGCCGCCGTTCCCTGAATGATGCGCAGGGCGAACAGCAGCGTGTAATTCTCCGCCCAGATGAATCCGAGATTCGAAGCCATGAAGACGAGCAGCCCGCCGACGACGAACACGCGCCGCTTGCCGGCGAGGTCGGACAGGCGTCCGGCGAACGGCTGCGCGATCGAACTCGCGATACCGAATACGGCAAGCACGAGTCCGGCAATCATAGGCTCTGACAGCCCGAACGCGTCGCCACTGACAATGCCGCTCGCGACGTAAAGCGGAAGCACGATGACGAGAAACGAGTTGCCCAGCGCATCCGCCATCCGTGCGATCGCAAGAGCGAGCACGCGCCGATCGGTGTCGAAGAACGACGTTAGGGTGTAAGCGGACATGCGTGCGGCTGGAGCTCTTGAGATAGTGACGCGTGCCGGAACGGGGCACACCGGCCGCTGTGCCGCGCAGTTGCAGGATTGTCCCGATCTGCGCGCGTCCGGCCGGAAGTTCGCAGGAGCTGCACATCGTGCCGCACGTTCATGTCGGGTGCCTGTATCGTCGCCACCGACTGCATACGGACGACACCGGTCGAACGTACGGACATAAGCGACGCCCCTCACCGCCGCGAAGGTCGGATGAGGGGCGTTTCATAGGTGGCCCGGGCGGGGCTCGAACCCGCACGGCACGTGAGTGCCAGCGGATTTTAAGTCCGCTGCGTCTGCCAATTCC
>JAAAOT010000337.1 GCA_009908725.1 Bacteroidota bacterium
CTGACCGAGCCCATTCGCGGGCGGATTGTCTGGGTTGTCGTCGTACGGGCCGCCCGTGGGTAGAACGAAGTTGTGGGCGTTCGACCAGTAGTCGCCGTAGAGCTGCACGGTGCCGAATTCACCCTGCATGCCGATCTGACCGTAGGTGCTCCACTGCTCGAAGTTGGTAAAGGGCACCTCGCCCGCGTACTTGGGATCGCCGAACGTGCCTGTGGCCGGATTCTCACGGAAAAACGTGGGCGCCTCCGGCGTGTGGAAGTTCTCTCCGATACGCCGCTCGACGCCCACGCGCCAGCCGATGTTGCCCTGGGCAGCGTGTAGGTCGAGCGACCCGGCGCGTTCGTTGTTGTTGGTGTTATACTGGGTGGAGGCTGTGCCGCCGACATCGAGCGCCCCCTGGTCTGTGGTGGGGGCGGGCTTCGTGATCACGTTGATGGCGCCGCCGAGAGCATCGGAGCCGTAGAGGATGCTGCTGGCGCCGCGGACGACCTCAATCCGCTCGGCTTCGCTGGCGTTGGTCGTCGGAAAGTGGCGCACGCCGTACTGGTAGAACTGCTGGCCGATGCCGTCTTTGAGCAGCAGAACGCGTGTGCCGGAGAGGCCTCGCAGGACGGGAATACCGGCCTGAGAGCCGGTTTTGATGGACGAGACGCCGCCCACGTTGTCTCGGAGCAGGTCGCCCAGCGCCGCGCTACGGTTAATCTGAAGTTGCTCGGGACCCATCACATCGACATCTTGGGGCGCGCGGAGGGTGGAGCGCGCCCGGGCCGTGCCGGTAACGGTGACCCCGTCGGTCTCCAGCACGCGAGACTTCAGGGTCACGTCCAGCGCAGTGCTCTCACCGGCCTCTACGACCACCTCACGGGCGACCGTTTGGTATCCGACGAACCGAAACTCGATGAGGTGCTCGCCGAGCGGCAGGCTCGTCAGCGTGTACCGACCGTTAGCGCCGGTCGTCGTCCCTCGTTGTAGGGCGGGGTCGACCACCTGTACGCCGGGAAGCGGCTCGCCGTCGGGCGTCGTCACCTGCCCTTCAACGGCGCCTCGGTTTTGCGCAAATGCGGAATCCGCAAGCAGAGCGGCGACGCACAGAAGAGAAAGAGTCCAGATCACGAGACGGTGCTTGCTCGCAATGTGTTCGACAATCGATGGAAGAGCCATAGGGGCGGCAGGGGCGAAGATAAAGAGGACGATACAGGCGAGGAGCAGACGGGCGAGACAGGGGGCTGATCAGGCAGGGACGCCCTCGAGGTCCCAGGCCGGAAATGCGTCGGGGATGGAGGCCGGATCGGCGTGGTAGCGTTCCACCTCATCGGTGGACATGAGGCAGGCGTCGAGGCGCTGACGCAGGTCCGCCTCGTCCATGTCGACCCCGATGAAGACGAGCTCTTGTCGACGATCGCCGAAGTCGTCGTCCCAGCGGTCCATGATGCGCTGTTCCTGCTTGGGGTCGTCTGGCCAGTGCTCCTCTGGCATGGCCGCCCACCAGTAACCCGCGGGTTCGTGATTGCGGAGGCGCCCTGCCTGCGACATCTCGCCAACGATGGCGCTGCGCGTGCCGAGCCAGAAGAAGCCCTTCGCGCGAATCACGCCCGGCCAGTTGTCCTGAAAAAAGTCTCCGAACCGCTGCGGGTGAAGCGGCCGCCGCGCCCGGTAGGTGAAGCTCGTGATGCCGTACTCCTCGGTTTCCGGGACGTGCTCACCTTCGAGTTCTTTCATCCATCCCGGCATGCGCTGCGCAGTCTCGAAGTCGAACGCGCCTGTTCCGATAATCCGGTCCAGTGCAACCTCCGAGTGTTGCGTGGGGATGATGGTCGCATCGGGATTGAGCGTGCGCAGCACATCGGTGAGAAACGCGACCCGTTCCTCGCCCACGAGATCGGTTTTGTTGAGGAGAATGACATTTGCAAACTCGATCTGGTCGACGAGCAGGTCCACGAGGGTGCGCTCATCCCCCGGCCCGGTGTCTTGGTCTCGATCGGCGAGCAGGTCGGTCGAGTTGAAATCCTCGGTGAAGCGGGCGGCGTCCACAACCGTCACCATCGTGTCGATTTTGGCGATCTCGGAGAGCGTGTGACCGAACTCATCGGAGAGGTCGAACGTGACGGCAACGGGAAGCGGCTCCGAGATTCCGCTTGACTCAATGACGAGGTGATCGAACCGCCCGGCGTCGGCCAGCTTCTTGACCTCGACGAGCAGGTCCTCGCGCAGCGTGCAGCAGATGCAGCCGTTCGACATCTCGACGAGGTTTTCTTCAGCCTGTACGAGATCCGACTGCTCCTCGACGAGCGACGCATCAATGTTCACGTCGGCCATGTCATTCACGATCACGGCCACGCGCAGTCCGTCGGCGTTGTGAAGGATGTGCTGCAGGAGCGTCGTCTTCCCGGCGCCGAGGTAGCCGGAGAGAACGGTGACAGGGAGTTTACCACGCATGGTGCGAGCAACAAAAGGGGAGGGAAAAGACGACGGCGCCGATCTAGCATGCAGGTTGAGCGCATGCGCGATGTCGGCGCCAGTTGAGCATGTGCCCGGCAATCAGGAGCGCGCTTCCCATGACGGTGCCGATGCGCTCGCCGGCGGCACCCCATACGTCATGCCCCCACCAGGCACCGACGAGAACGAGAAAGCCGAGCCCGAGCAATACGGCCGTTGTGACGTGCCCCGTGCTCCGGGCGCGGTGAAGCGCGCCGACGAGGACCGGTATGATGAGCGTGAGAAGCACCGGGTGCACCCACGTGTGTACTGCCTGGAGCGCGGGCCACAGCGGCAAGAGCGACAGCGCCACGGGCATCGCGAGGCAATGCAATGCACAGAGCCCGGACAGGCCGATGCCGACGCGGTCCCAGTCGAGCCAGCGAGAAAGCATTTGCACAGAGAGCATGGCGGGAGAGCAGACAACCGGTTATACACATCATCGTGTGTATAATCGTATGTCCTGGCCCGCGGTCATGCAAGGGGTACGCCGCTAGAACCCCGTAGCGCATGACTTCTTCACATATTGCGGTGCTTGGCCCACCCAATTCCGATGGCTGTCGCTGCCTTCGAGGTAGATGGACACCGCGGCTCCCTCCCGTCCCCATCTGCTCGCGCCTGCTGTGTCAGCCGCTCAGATCGCCCGCCAAACAGGTTTTTACGGATCGATCAGGGGCCTTTCGAGATGTTTGGCCCGTCAAGCTGTAGGACGTTCTTCTGCACACGTGGGGCAATCCAGCCAGGATTCCGACGGGATGTGATCGAGAGCGTCGGGGCTCGCTCCACGCTCGAAGACCGGGCGGAAGAGCACGTCGCCTTCTCTATACTCGATGCCACACGAGTGGCAGGCAGCTTCCTCTTCGAGCCGCACAGGCGAATATCCGGTAATCACCCACCCATCATGCCCTGCATGAGAAGCAAGGCTTTCGAGCGCTGCGCGCACCGTCCGCGATTTATTTCCCTGATAGTAGCGATCTGCCAGTGATTCCAGAAGGGATACCGCGTCGTCGTCGAGGGTAAAGTTCAGTCGTTTCATGAATGGACGGATTCTCGAACTGGAGACAAAGAAGGCGGGTGTAAATCGGCGTGTGTGCTGTAATACACACGGACAGACCGAAACCGATCCAGGAAGAGAATAGAAATGAGGTGGATGCCCCGGGGGAAACGGATCTCGGGATTGCTGATCGCACCGAATCCGCAGGTTCGAATTCTGCCGGGCGCGCTATTTGTTTTTGATGGGCGATATCGCCCCTACGGCTTGTTTGGAGCTGGCGTTTTCTAAAACCATTCCGCAAAAAATGCAGTGGATACGTCTCTACCGGTTCGTCCTGCTCCTCATCAGGATGCCCTTTGGCTTGATCCAAAGGGGCGGAAAAATCAAGGCGGTGAAGAAATTGGCTACCTGCGCAGCAACTCCGGGAACATCTTCGAAACTCGCTCCCTCACTGCGTTTGGTCGCTCAAACAGCGAAGATGTTAGACCGCTCCGATTCTGCTCCGGTCGAGCCGCCGATTTCTTCAAGGCCGGTATGCTCAGAATCTGTCCGTGAAGGTGAGGTCACGACGATTTCGGCGAAATGGAATAAATATCCAGTCGAAACCTGGGAGTCCGCTCGAAGTGGCAGGTGTACTGTTCGCACTCCAGCGAGGGAGTTGACTTCGTGGTCTTGACGGCAGACGTTTCACTACCGGGTTACGGCCCGATGTCCACCCTGCTCGCCGCTCGATCCAATACGATGCGCACGAA
>JAAAOT010000074.1 GCA_009908725.1 Bacteroidota bacterium
CTGCGGATCCCCTCCATGCGGCTGAGCCACCCGCTGATAGCAATGACCGTCACGCCGGCCACCGCCGCGCCGATACAGTCTACCCACAGCAGTCGTCGCATGAGCCTCGGGGGAACGCGGTAGAGGGGGATACGACCATCCACCGGCAACAGGCATTCAGACCTCCGTTACCGCGAATGATAGGCGAAGGATACGACGTTATATCATTGCGTGCTACGTTCGTGGATGGAAGCCATGCGGCTTCGTCGATGCAGCACGACCCGGTAACCTTCGATGACGGACGGCATGCTGCCTGGAGAGGCAACGGGAGAAATGCCGCTACGCCATTTGCTCGTTGAATCGGAGAAGGTTGCCGAACGGATCTTGAAGCTCCATCTGACGCGTCTGCCACGGGGTCGATAAGACCGCCGGCGGATCCCAGGGCCCGGACGTGCCTGAGAGTTCCTGGTGGAGCGCGTCGAGGTCGGACGTATCGATGTAGAGCGCGGTCCCCTCCCTGAATCGGTCGTTTTCAGAAAGATGAAGAACGAGTCCCTCGCGGGACACCTGCATGTAAATCGGTCCGCCCTCTGTCGGGTGGTGCTTCCAGTCGGTACTGAATCCCAGGAAGGATGTGTAGAAGTCTGTGGCGGTATGAACATCGGTGATTCGGAGGATCGGCACTGCGGTCAGGCGAGACTCTTTCACGACGTGAGTGGCGGTCTGATCTGAGGTTGCGACGAGGCCAGCGATTGGGGTGACGATCGGGCGCTATTTGCAGACACCGACATTCGGGGCAATTTGCGAGCGCGAGGGGAATGGACATGGAAGTAGCCTTCCTCCCGAGGTCCACGGATCGGGGGGCGGTCTCTCCGGGTGCTTGGGCGGGCGAGCGGCGATTCGAGCCTGAACAGGTGCCGCTCGTTAATCCGAGGAGGAGAGCGACCGGTCGAAGAACCGTCGCGCGTCGGTTGCCACCCGTTTGTGGACGTCGCGGCGATCGATTCCGTCCTCATCCGCGCAGAGGGGCCGCATGAAGAGGCGGCCACGGAGGCTACATGGCGTCATAAACGTGTAGTGCCGGGAATCATCTCCAGCTCGGCGCGGGGGATCATCCGTGCGACGGGGCGGGCGGTGACCGAGGGACGAGCCTCTCGGTCGGCGGTGCCAACCAGGATGCGAACGGGGATTGATACGTTTTCCAGGCTTTCCGGGTCGAAGGCGGGCCCGAGCACCGGTGCGATGGCGAACGCGGCGCCAATGCGCTGGTCCCGGAACGACCGACCGGCCTCGCGGAGCGACGCCTGTGCCCGTTGATCCGTCGACAGGGATGCTTCGACGTCCGCCATCGTAAAAGGCGCCTCAGGGGGGAGCGAGCAGGTCGGCGTGGTACGGTGCGTTTCGCAGTACTGCTCCCAGGCGACCCGGTCCACGCGAGCACCGGCCACGGCGAGAGCTGTGTAGCCTCCGAGAGAGAACCCGGCGACGCCGATCCGGGTGCTGTCGATCTGCGGGCCAAACCGTGCGTCTGAAAGCAGCGCGTCGATGACGGCAGTAACGTCTCGTGCTCGCTCCCACCAGAGTACGAACCCGTGCGGGACCAGCTGATCCTCCAGCGCTGTGTTGCCGTGATGGTGGACGGCGGCGACGAGGTATCCGTTTGATGCCAGTGCCTCCGCCAGCCAGGAGAGCTGAGCGGCCGCCCCGCCCGTGCCGTGCGACAGGATGACGAGCGGCAGCGGCGCGTGTCGATCCGAAAGTGGTGCATCCGGCGCCGTCCAGCCCGCACGGAAGACGCCCACGGTCCACGCCAGCTCCTCTGTACTCGAATCCGCCGGATACCAGACCGTCGTGGTGATCGGGTGCGGGCCCTCGCCCGTCCAGGCCGTGAGCCCGGCGTCCGTGAACGCGAGGCCGGTCCGTCCCACGCGTTCCTCCCTGTCAGGGGGATTAGAGCACGCGGCGAGGAGGATAACGATGCTGATGATGAATAGATGGAAGCAATTCACGATCGGCGTCGGGGTGTGAGTGTCGTGCATCGACGGATGCCGACATCATACGCTTGGGAGGGCAGATCGCCATGAGCAGAATGCTGCATGACGCCTCAGGTCGAGCCGCGATCAGTGCACGGCACGCTCTGCCGATTACGCCGGCGTAGATAGGGCTTTTCGCTTTCGGTCCTCGTCGAGAAGCTTCACTGCGGTCCGGAGCGTCGTCCGCGGCATCGACGTACGCCACGCCATCACGAAGTCGAAGACCTCGTCCGGATACCGTTTGCTTGCGTCTTTCAGCATCCAGCCACATCCCTTGTGGACCAGGTCATCTTCGTCCTGAAACAGAGCCCGGGCCACCTCGAAGGCCGGCTCAAGGTGCTTGCCGCGTCGAAGGCCGTAGATGAGGCAGACGGCGGAAGCTCGCCTCATCCAGCGATTGGGAGACGCGGTCCACGGTTTCACCTTCTCAACGAAGGAGGGATGGTCGACGAGGAATGCGCCGAGTGTATGCGTGCAGAAGTCGTCGCAGTCGGTCCAGTCATCCACGTACTGCGCGAGCCACCGGTGGAGCACGCCAAAGTGCTCCGGGGCCAGGCGTCGTCTGCAGCGATAGCTCCAGTCGAAGGCGATGATCTTGTACTCGTACATGCCTGCTCTCAGCAGGTCCTCGCAGAGATCGAGGATGTCCTCGATGGATCGGCCTCTAACGTCGTGGAAGTGCGCGGCGGCGATTTTTCGCACGATGGGAATCCGGACGCCCAGAAAGGTCGACACGTCCATGTTGAAGTGGTCACGGATCCGCGACCTGTAGGCCAGGTCGATGTGACCCTCCAGGTCCGCTCGAAGAGCCTTGGTCACGGCTTCACTCACGGTGGTACCTCCCGGGTTGACGTGATGATGTCCGGTACAACCGGCGCTTGCTTCGACGCCGTGGCTGGAATGAGTGTCAAACGGTTTCTCCTGCCGACGCACGGTCGTAGTCCAGGTGGGTGATGTGGCCTCGCCAGTATGCTTTTTCCCCTTCCGGAAGCATCCATGCCACCTCGGCATCGATCGGCACGAGCAAGCCGTCTCGCTGCTCGTAGTTCCACAACCGCCCCTGCCACGGCGTCGGCACGATCTCGTCTCCCACCGTTCGGCCGCGTGCCTCGGCCCGCACGGTCTCGATCAGGCCCTGATCGTCGAACGCGAACTGCATCGTGATGTCAGTGTCTCCGTCGGTCAGCGTGGCGATAGCGGAACGCTCGTCCACCGCCTCCCAGCTGATGCCCGGGCCCGGCAGCAGAGCCGTCGGGTACCAGGACGCCTCGGCAAGATACCGCATGAGCTCGCCGTCGGCCAGTTCGCCCTTGCCCCGGAGGTCCGCGACGGAGACGAGGCCGAGCAGCTCCACGTTCAGAATGCCCTCTCCGGCCACGTAGGCATCGTGGACGCGCGCCGGAACGCCCGGCAGAACGGCCACGCGACCGTTCCACACGAACCCCGGGCGATGGGTGGTGACCCACTGCTCGGACGTGAACGGCTTCCACTGCTCCCCCGTCTCGGTCATGTTGAATGTGCCCTCATGCTGTACATGCGCACGGGTGACGACCGGTTGCCCGTCCGTGAGCACCGTTCGAAAGTAGCGTTGAACCGGGGCGGGCAGTCCGTCGAGGTCGCCGAAATCGACGGTCCGTTTACCGACTGACGACCGTGCGGCGTCGAGCCGGGTTCGTAACGCCTGTGTTTTTCCGTTCCACCGCAGGGCCCCGAACGCGAGACTCGCCGCGTAGACAATCCCGATGGACAGTACGATCAGGGCGACAATTTCCCAGCCCATGCTGTGCTCCTCGTCGGATGAATGTAGAAGATGACGAATGAGGAAAGCGACACCGATCGCACATTTCGCCGTCAGGCCGCCGACATCCATTCCGCACGGGTGATCTCGTAGCGGGCGACAGGGTCCTCGTCATTCCACTTTGGGTTCTCGTGCGTCTCCGTGTGCTTGAATGCGAAACCCAGCTTCTCGAGCACGCGGCGCGACGGGGCATTGCGTTCGAGGGGACGGGCAAAGACGCGGTTGATGCCGACGGTTTCGAAGGCAAATCGCACGGTTTCCCGGCCGGGCGCCGTCGCGTATCCACAATTCCAGAACGGTTTGCCGATCCAGAAGCCAAGTTCGGCGACCTCGTCTGTTACACCGACGAGCCCGCAGACGCCGACCAGTGTGCCGTTGGCTGTTCGGAT
>JAAAOT010000262.1 GCA_009908725.1 Bacteroidota bacterium
CCATCCGGTGTCTGATCTCAAAGGGAAGGAAGTGACCGTCGAGATTCTGGAGGATCGACTCGATGTCACGTTTTGAGATCGCACCCATGATGGCCTCCTTCGCTACTGGCCCTCCGGGCCGGGATGTATCTTCGCGATCCGCTCCCGTCTTCCATCCGTTCAACCGACTCGATGACAGCGACTTCAAACAAAGTGGTTTGGTATGAGGGCATGACCCTCGACCCTCAGCATTTCCAGCAGTGGGACCGATATCACCAGGAGCGACTCGACGCCCGCGTCGAAGGGCTGTCTCGACTGCACTGGGGGCTTACGTCTCTTTCGATCGATGAGGAGCGGCTCGGAAACGGCGAGTTCGCACTCAACGCGTGTAGCGGCGTGCTTCCCGATGGTCTCGTGCTTGAGATGCCGGATGCCTCGCCCCTTCCGCCTCCACGCCCCGTGGGAGAGGCGATGGATTCGACCCAGACCCAGGTCGATGTTTTTCTTGCCGTTCCCTCCACGACCATCGACCGGAGCATCGTCGAGCGCCCGGTGCGGCAGGACGTTCCAGGAAACGGAACGCCTGAGCGGAGCTCCCACACGCGATACACGTCGACGGTCGAGTCCTTTCGAGATGAGACCACAGGAGCCGATGCGCAGTCGATCGAGGTGGCTCGGACGAACACGCAAATCCGGTTCGGCACCGAGTCCCTGGACGGGTTCACGACGCTTCCGATTGCTCGTGTGGCCCGGAGTGGGGGCACGTTCGTGCTCGATAGCGGATTCATCCCGTGCGTCCTTCATGCCGGCGTGAGCTCCCGCCTCCTGCAGGTCTGCCGCCGTATCGTGGAGCTACTGGTCACCAAAAGTCGTGCGCTCATGGATCGCCAGCGGGAAGCGATGAATCAGCGCGAGTTTTCCCCGTCGGATGCCGTGCGTCTGAACATGCTTCAGGTGGTCAACCTCCACATCCCACAGCTCCGACATCACCTGGAGGGGGGGCCCGACCACCCGGCCGACGTTTTCCGCACACTGGCGTCACTTGCGGGCGGGCTCTCGGCCGTCCACCCGGACCTGCCTGCGCCTCAAGATCTTCCCACCTATGACCACCGCTCTCCGTCGCGTCCGGTCGGGACGCTGTTTGACGCGATTTCGAATGCCCTCCAGGACACGCACACGTCCGATTCATTCACGTCGATTCCTCTCGACCGCCAGCGCGAGAACCTCTTCGTCGCGTCGATGACGCCCTCGCAGTTGGAGTCGGCTCAGCTTCTCCTCGCGGCACGGAGTCAGGCACGGGCTGAAGACGAACTGGTCGAGCGTCTCCCGCACATGCTTCGCATCGCGTCCCCGGAACATATCGATCAGGTGATCGGCCAGGCGATCTCCGCGCTCCGCATCGAGCCGACGCGCCGGCTGCCCCCGGGCATGCCCATCGACGAGCGGGCCAGCTACTTTCGCCTGCTAAAAGCCGGGCCGTTCTGGGATAGAATTCAGGAGGCCGAAGCTCTCGCGATCTTTGTGCCCTCCGAATACAGCGACGTTTCGCTCAGCCTGACGGCGACCTCTTGAGTTGCCGCGTCCCCCTTCCTTACCCTCTCCGACTCGATCACAGCCGGACCTCTCCACCATGGCCCTTGCTCAACGCACGTCCAACTCCGCCTCTCCCGATGCGCGTTCGCAGGTGCTGTTCGACGAATCGAGCGACCAGCGCCTCGCTGAAGTGTTTGCGCCATGCTTCGCTATGATCGTCCACCTTCGCGCCCAAAATGAACTGGGAGATCCCGTCGACTTGCGCCAACGGATCAAGGACGTTCTGGAACGCGCGTCCCGGGATGCTCACCAGAAGAGCATCGATCCCGACCATATCGACGCCGCCGAATTTGCCGTCATCGCCTTTCTGGATGAGACGATCCTATCGTCCTCCTGGGATCGAAAGAGCGACTGGGCCAGCCGCCCGCTCCAGATGGAGCGGTACGACCGATACGATGCCGGGGAGGTGTTCTTCGAGCGCCTCGAAGCAATGCTGTCTGCGCCCGCCGGCCAGGCGGAAGCCATCGAGGTGTACTACCTCTGCATGACGCTGGGCTTTCGGGGGCGATATCAGATCGTTGAGCAAGAAAAACTTCAGGAGTACATCGAACGGTGTCACGACGTCCTGGGCGACACGCAGGGCGTGTATTCGGATGTACTCTCCCCACACGGTCAGCCGCGAAGTCAAGTCACGGCGGAAGTGGGTCGCAGCATTCCGGGATGGATGATGGCCGTAGCCGCTCTGGCCATCGCGCTGCTGGTCTACGCCGGGCTGAGTTTTTACATCTCGCAGTCTGCCGAAGAAAAAGCGTCCGACCTTCAGCAGATGGTTGAGCAGGCGCGACGCTAGTCGTGCCCCCTTCGACGGGCCGTAGACCTCCCGGACGACCCGTTTCTAGCCGCTGGTACCGTCGCAGGACGCCTCCCGCCCTGCTTCCTCCTTCTTCCCATTCATATCGGGCTCGTCATGTCGTTCTCTTCTCTTTTCCGGAGTCGATACTTCGCCGTCGGCGCAGGGTTCGTGCTTCTGATTTCACTGGCCTTCACCCTGGGCGCGTGGCTGGGGTGGTCGATGATGACGCGACTCTATATCGTGATCGGCATTCTTGCGCTGTCAGTGATCGTGGTCCTGGTCGAGCTCGTTCGCTCGCAGCGAAGCGCCAACAAGATGGAAGACTCGATGCGCTGGCAGGCCGAGCAGCAGGTGCAAAGCTCGCGCCCGGACAAGCAGCGGGAGATCGAAGAGATGCAACAGCGCTTTGAGGATGCCGTCGAACGCCTGAAGCGCTCGAACTTGGGGCGGGGGAAGCGAGGGAATGCCGCCCTGCACGCCCTTCCGTGGTACCTCTTTATCGGTCCGCCAAGCTCCGGCAAGACCACGGCCATCGTCAACTCGGGGCTGAACTTCCCGATTGGGACCGACCGTGTGCAGGGCGTTGGCGGAACGCGAAACTGCGACTGGTTTTTTTCCGATCAGGCGATCATCCTCGACACCGCCGGCCGGTACGTCCGAGATACCGAGGATGAAAAGGAGTGGCACACGTTTCTCGATATGCTGAAGGAAAATCGTCCGGGCCGCCCCGTCAACGGCGTTATCGTCGCCATTAGCGTGGCCGACCTTCTTGATGCGGATGCATACGATGTCGAGTGGCACGCCATCACGATTCGTCGCCGCATCAGCGAGTTGGTGGACCGGCTCGGCGTGCGCTTTCCCGTCTACCTCATGTTTACGAAATGCGACCTTGTTCAGGGTTTCGTCGAGTTCTTTCGGGACCTGTCGCAGCGGGAACGAGAGCAGATCTGGGGATGCACCTTCGACGACGAGGACGGCGATGAGCGCTCGCCGAAGGACCGGTTCGAAGTGGAGTTCGACCGGCTCGGAGCCGCACTTACGGACATTCGCCTGTCTCGGCTTCGCCGGTCGATGAAGCGTGAAACCCGGCGGCGTGTGTACGTCTTTCCGGTCGAGTTCGCCGCAATGAAGGAAACCCTGGCGGAGTTTGTCGGCCACCTGTTTCAGCCCAACCCGTACGAAGCGGAGCCGGAGCTCCGGGGCTTCTACTTCACGAGTGGCACCCAGGAAGGCCGGCCGATCGACCGCGTCATCCGAAATATTGCCGGACGGCTCGACCTGCCGTCTCCGTCCAATGGGACGTCCCAGGAAGAGACGGAGACCAAGAGCTATTTCCTCCGTGATCTGTTCCAGGAGGTTGTGATCCCCGATCAGTATCGTGTGGAGAAGACGTCGGCGTCGGCCCGCTCGGGATGGTTGAGACGAGCGGGTGCCGCAACCATCGGACTGGCGGTGCTCATCCTGGTTGTGATCGTCGCATCGCAGGCAGTGGTTCGCAGTGAAATCGATCTCCAGGAGATTCACGACGCCTCGCAAGCGGCGGCCAGTGTAGAGTGGACGCGCCCGAACGACGCGGAGAGCCTGACGCGCATGGCGTCTCTTTTGGACGTGGTCGAGGAGTTTTCGGACCCGGATCGTGCCCCGTCCTTTCGTTGGGGCCTGGCTCGCCACGACAAGCTGGTGTCGTCAGCCCGCGCACTCCACTACGAAAAAACGAAGCCGGTTGTCCAGCGGCACCTGCAATCGCTCGAACGGCGCCTGGGAGCCACGAGCCGCCTTCCTGTCTCGGCCGTCGGGG
>JAAAOT010000200.1 GCA_009908725.1 Bacteroidota bacterium
GCGACTCGGTCGCGACCGTGGAGGAAATGCAGAACGCGGAAACAGCGGTTGAGGTGGCCGAGGCGCGACTCCAGGCCGCCCGGTTCAACCGCAAGCACGCAGTGATCACGGCCCCGTCGAGGGGGCGCGTCCTTCAGCGGATGGCGGAAGCCGGTGAAACCGTCGAGGGCGGCCAGCCCATCCTTGCTGTGGGCGCGGACGCCGCTGGGTTTGTCATGCGCGTTGGTCTGTCGGACGAGGACGTCGTTCGGCTCGCAACGGGCGACTCCGCCTCGGTCCGGCTCCGGGCCTTTCCCGAGCAATTGCTTCCGGCACGGGTGACGGAGATCGCGGGCTCTGCTTCCCGACCTGCCGGCACATTCAACGTCGAACTACGGATCGATCTCGGGCCCTCTGACCGCGTGATGGACCGGCTCCGCTCGGGGTTCACCGGGACCGCGGAGGTATTCCCGAAAACAGGAGGTGACCACGCCCTGCTTCCCGCATCGGCCCTCGTGGAAGGTGACGGCCGAGCCGCTGTCGTGGTCGTCGTCGACGATACGGGCGACCCGGAGTGGACTGCCCGGCGTCAGGAGGTCGAACTGATCGGTTTTCATGGATCTAACCTCGCCGTTCGCGGCCTCGCCGTCGGGACGTCAGTCGTCACGTCCGGCGCATCTGGACTTCGAGATGGCGATTCCGTCCGTCTCCCTGCAGAACGCCCGTAACGGCGCCGACCCGGTCTCTTTTTCTGAGCTTTTGCCTCCGCTGCCATGCGACTTCCCGAATACGCTCTTCGCCGGATGCCCTTCACGGTCATCGTCCTCATGATGCTGACCCTGCTGGGCGTCCTCAGCTTCCTCACGATGCCGCGGTCCGAGGACCCGCAGTTCGCCATCCCGACGGTGCGCGTCATTGCCGTGTACCCCGGCGCGAACCCGGAAGACATCGAGCAGCTCGTCGTCGACCCGATCGAGGACGCCATCAACGAGCTCGACGATGTGGACCGAATCGAGTCGTCCATCCAGGATGGTGTGTCGGTGACGTCGATCGATTTTCTCGCCAGTGTGGACCCCGACGATGCGCTCGAGGACGTAACGCAGCGGATGTCGGAAGTCCGGCCGACCTTGCCGTCCCAGGTGCGCCAGGTCGAGATTGATGACTTCAATACGGCCGACGTGACCGTCTACCAGGTCGCCCTCACGAGTGAAACGGCAGAGTACCGTGTTCTCGAGAAAACGGCTGAGCGGCTTGAGCAGCGGATGGAGCGTGTTGCCGGCATCAAACAGGTGGAAACGTGGGCGTATCCGGAGCAACGCGTCACGGTCGGTCTCGACCTGGAGCGGATGCGGGAGCTGGGTCTTCCGTTCGACCGGGTCGCCGGGGCGATCCGGTCCGCCGCGCCGAATGTGCCGGGTGGAAATGTCGAGGCAGGCGATCGTCGGTTCACAGTCCAGACGTCCGGCGACTACACGTCCATTGACGCGATTCGGCGTACAGTGGTCGGCGCATCCGGGTCGGCCGTGCTGTATCTGGAGGACGTGGCGACGGTGACGGCCGGCTATGCCGACCCGACGCACCGGGCACGCTTCAACGGCCAACGCGCTATCTTCGTCACGGCGACGCAGCGGGACGGCGTGAACATCTTCGATGTACTGGATCCGCTCCGCGCCGAAACGGAGGCGTTTCGATCGGAGCTGCCTGCCGGGATTGCACTCGAAACCGTGTTTGACCAGTCGGAAAGCGTTGCCAGCCGGGTGAACGGGTTCTTTTCAAATCTGCTGCAGGGCATCCTGCTCGTCGGCGCTGTTATTCTGCTGGCTCTTGGGCGGCGAGCGTCCGTCATCGTCATGATGGCGATTCCCCTCAGCATTCTCATCGCGATCTGGCTTCTGGACCTCGGCGGGTACGGCCTTCAGCAGATTTCGATCGTCGGACTCGTCATCGCCCTGGGCCTGCTCGTCGACGATGCCATCGTCATCACGGAAAACGTCGCACGCTTTCGCCGGAAGGGGATGGGCGCAATCGAGGCGGCGTTGAAAGGGACGGACGAGGTCGGCTGGGCGGTGGTCAGCACGTCCGTCACCAGCATTCTGGCGTTTCTCCCGATCGTGCTCGTGCAAAGCGGCAGCGGCGACTTCATTCGGTCGATGCCGATCACGGTGATCCTGGCCCTCCTCGCTTCTCTGCTCGTCTCTCTCACCTTGACGCCGCTGCTCGCTGCCCGCTGGCTGGGCAACGACCGGTCGGAGGACGACCCTTCCACCGAGGGCGATGAGGAAAGCGAACCCGCATCGATCGTGAGTGGCCCGCTCCAGCGTGTGCTCGACCGATTCGTCGATACCGTCTACCGCCATCTCCTCCAGGGCGCGCTGGACCGGCCGGCGCTCGTTCTCGGCGTCGCAGTACTGGCATTTGCGGGAAGCTTGAGCCTCTTTCCCGTGATCGGCGTCTCGTTCTTCCCCGATGCGGAAAAACCGCAGTTCCTGGTGAACGTGACGACTGCGGAGGGCACCACGTTCGATGCCACCGATCGGGCGGTGCGCGGCGTCGAGGCGTGGCTGAGTGAACGTGACGATGTCAAGCGCTACGCCGCCAACACGGGCCGCGACAACCCGATTGTCTACTACAACGTGATCCCGCGCCGGGAAAAGGCGAACGTGGGACAGGTCCTCGTGGAAGCCGCCTCAGCAGGTGACGTGCCCGGCCTTGCGGCAGACGTGCGCCGAGCGTTTCTAGACACACCGGGACTGACCGTCGAGCCAGTTGTGTTCAAGAACGGCCCGCCGGTGGAGGCACCCATTGCGATTAAAGTCATCGGGCCGGACCTCGAGACCCTCGAGCGACTGGCCGGCGAAACTGCCGACCTCTTGCGTCGAACGAACGGCACGCTGAACGTCGACAATCCTCTCGACGAACCAAAAACCGACCTTCATGTGGACGTAGATCGCGACGCGGCGGCTCTGCACGGCGTCCGGCTCGTGGACGTGGACCAGACCGTGCGCGCGGCGCTTGCCGGGGACGCCGTTGCAACGTACCGGGACGAGGCCGGCGATGAGTACGATGTGGTGCTGACCCTGGACCGGCCGGACGACCGGCGCGCCAACGTCAACGACCTCGACCGGGTCTCCGTCACCGCGACGACGGGGGCCGCCGTTCCGCTCCGCCAGATCGCCGATATCCGGCTGAAGCCGGTCCCCGTGCGGATCGACCGGTTCGACACCGAGCGGGCGGTAACCGTGACGGCCGACGTCGATACGCGTGCCGGGTACACCGCCGTACAGGTCACCCAGTCCGTCACCGCAGACCTCGACGAACGGGACTGGCCGAGCGCCTATCGCTACTTCGTGGGTGGGGAACTGGAGGCGCAGGAAGACAGCTTTGCCAGCCTGCTGCCGGCCCTCCTCGGGGCCATCCTCGGCATCCTTGCTGTGCTCGTCCTGCAGTTCGACTCGTACCGGCAGCCGTTCATCATCTTTACCGCGATCCCGCTCTCGGTGATCGGGGCGTTTCCTGCGCTGCTAATCACCGGCTACACGTTCAGTTTCACCGCGTTCATCGGCTTCACCAGCCTCGTCGGCATTGTCGTGAACAACTCGACGCTGCTCGTGGACTACGCCAACCAGCTTCGCGCCGCCGGACACGACATTGTCGAAGCGGTCCGAATCTCGAGCGAGACCCGGTTCACCCCGATCGTTCTCACCACCCTGACGACGATCGGCGGGCTGTTGCCGCTCACCCTCTCCGGCTCGAGTCTCTGGAGCCCCCTGGGATGGGTGATCATCGGCGGACTGATCGTCTCCACCGGCCTGACCCTCCTCGTCGTTCCCGTGCTGTACCGCTTGCTTACACGCTGAATCGTCTGGGACCTAGTCTAGAGTCAGGGGGCTGCGTTCGACAGACACCGGAGCCCCTTCCGAGACCAGGCGGTCGCGCACGAGAAACGCTGAACCTTGAACCCTGAACCTTGAACCAAACCCCTACAGCCAGAAGCGGACGCTGACGAGAAAGGTTCGGCCCGGCATGGGGGCGTCGAGGACGTCGGAGTACTGGCGGTCCCGCAGGTTGCGGACTTCCGCGGACACGGCGACGTGCTTGTCTTCGACCATCTGCCAGCCGTAGGCGAGGCGGAGGTGAA
>JAAAOT010000302.1 GCA_009908725.1 Bacteroidota bacterium
ACCGTCCCGACTGTAGATCGCGGGTTGCCCGACACGGTCTTCTGTTCGATCGAAATAACGGGCGACAACCCGTCGATGTAGTCGACCTCCGGCCGCTCCATCATTTCGAGAAACTGCCGGGCGTAGGCCGACAGGCTCTCCATGTAGCGCCGCTGGCCTTCGGCAAAGATGGTGTCGAACGCCAGACTGGACTTCCCGGAACCGGACAGGCCCGTGATGACCACGAGCTGGTTGCGCGGGATGTCGAGATCAATGTTCTGGAGGTTATGCTCGCGCGCGCCGCGGATCGTAATGCGTTCGTGCATGCGGGGCTGGGGGAAGACAGGCAAATGCTGAGGCGAGTCGCCGTGACGCGGGCCACGGATCGGGTGAAACTGGCATCGATGGAGCAGTCACATCCGGCGCGACCGGAGAGAGCGGATATCGAAACCAACCACATTACACGATGACCGCGAACGCCCGTTTCAGCCTTTTCGCCCCCACACATGTGTCCGCCGGGGAATTGCGGGATGTGTCACAATTGGGAAGGGCAATGCGAATTGGGAAATGCGAAGGGCGAAGGGCGAAGGGCGACCGGCGACAGGCGACAGGCGACAGGCTTTGAACGACGTCGCTGTCCGGCGCGCTCCGTATCCGGTTTCGTCCATTCACGTCCAGTCCCCCCGTCTAGTCGCCCGTCTACGTCCCTTCCGGGGAGCTTTCCGATGTGTCATCGCTCACGAAAACCGCCGCGGCGACGGTGCGCCCGACGACCTCCGTTTTCGGCCCGTCCGGCGTGTGCACGGTGAGCGTGAGGGGGCCGTCGAACGGGGCGCGCTCCTCGACATCGACACGGACGCGCGGCATCAGGCCGAGGTCTTCGAGATGATGCAGTAGCTTCGGGTCGGCGTCTTCCAGGTGGTGCACCTGTACCGTCGCGCCGGCCTCGACGTGGGCCAGCGGGCGAGCACGCACCTCGGCGACGGTACCGTCCCGTGCGGGGATGGGATGACCATGCGGGTCGTGCGTCGGGTAGTCAAGGAGCTCTTCCAGCTTCGTCTCGAACTCCTCGGAGATGTGATGCTCCAGGTGCTCGGCCTCCTCGTGAAGCTGCTCCCACGAGTAATCCATCACCTCCTTCAGGTACAGCTCAAGGAGACGATGATGACGGATGATCTCCAGGGCAACCTTCGTCCCCGCCTCCGTTAGCGTCGCGCCACGGTACGATTCGTACACCACGAGGCCCAGTTCGTCGAGCCGCTGAACCATGTTGGTGACCGAGGCGGACGACACCTCCATGGCGTCGGCCACGGCACTGGTGGTGACGGGCGGGTCGTGGCGTACCTGCAATTTGTAAATGGCCTTGAGGTAGTCCTCAACGGTCGGGCTCAGCATGATCCGTTCGGCGATGGCACGGTCGAATGGGTCGTCGGGCGAACCCGCTGCGCCGCTCGTTTGATCCCCGCCCGGCGCCAGGGACAGTCACTACGATGCCGTTCACGCACCCGTGCCCCGGACGAAGGTGAAGGCCTCCGGAAACGTTGGGCGAGCCCTGCCGACGCACGCCGCGAACGCGAAGCGGCAAGCCGCTGAGACACAATCCCCGACGCGGTCTCCCCTTTCGCGACAACCACCATCACACGCGCTGGGACGTCCTGAAAAAGGCGGGCACGCTTTCACCAGACTTCACGGGGTTCTCTATCTGCCATTTTTCGTGGTCTTGCATGTAGCATTTCGGAAAGATATATTACAGACGTGCAACTACATCAGGGAATCGACTGAAGTACGATTTTTTATTCAGGAGTTTTAGAGGGTCGAATACAGGGTGTTTTATTGAAACAGCACCCGCTGGCGTACCCGCCTCTCCCTTTATTCTGCTCGACGGAGGCCCGAGAACGCGCTTCTGCGCGCCGGTCGCCCGATTCACGTCTACCCGTTCCAGGGGTAGTTCCGCGCACGCCCCCTCCCGCGTGCGCAACGTCGCACCGTTTTACTCCATCCCCTTCACACCTCACCTATGTTTTCTCGCAACTGTTTCGGGCGTCATTTCCTTGGTTCCCTGATTGCCTCCACCCTGTTTATCGGCTCGTTCGTGGCGTCTAACGCATACGCACAGCCGATCAAACCCGAACCAGCGGAATGGGGAGACGTGTCCCCGGACGCGCTTCAGCGGACCAAGCACCCCGCGGATTCAAACGCCACCGCCATCATCCTCTCGGACATCGGCGAAAGCCGGCTGCGGCGCAACAACACCTGGGGCTACGAGCGAGAACGGCGCGTACAGGTTCTGTCAGAGTCCGCCTTCGATACGTACGGAACGCATGAGATCTACGTCCGCGAAGACGTGGAGCGCGTCAAGGACATCGAGGCGCGAACGTACGTCATCGAAAACGGCGAGGTGAAACGGTACGAATTGGACGAGGACGACATCTTCGAGGAGGAGATCCGAGACGGGCTGGAGAAGGTCTCGTTTACCCTTCCAAACCTGGAGCCGGGCGCGATGATCGAATATCGGTACGAGATCCGCAGCGACCCTGCCTTTCTCCAGGCCTGGCAGTTTCAGGGAACGGAGCCGACCGTGTTTAGCAAGTACACGGTCAAAATCCCGGAATTCCTGAAGTATGCTGTTCTCGCTCGCGGCAGCGCCCCGTTTTCTGAGCAAGACCGGAAGCGCACGTACTCGAACCTCTCCAACGAGATCGGAGCCACGGAGTACATGTGGGAAATGCACAACGCCCCGGCGATCCGGGCGGAAGAGTTCATGACCACGCCGGACGATTACATCCGGTCGATCGAGTTCCAGCTCAAGGCGATCGTGAACCCGATTACGTCGGAGCGCCGGGAAATCATGACCTCCTGGGAGGATCTCGCGGTTGATCTCATGGGGACGTTCAGTTTCGGTCGCGAGCTCGGACGGCACCACGAGGTACGGGACCTAACCGATGCCACGGTAGAGGGCCTGAGCACAGCCGACGAACGCGTGAGCGCCATCTATGACCTGGTGCAGAACCGGATTTCGTGGAACGACCGACAGACCTTCCTGCTGGGACGAAGCCTCGACGAGGTCCTCGAAAGCGGCACAGGTACCAGCGCCGAGATCAACATGCTGCTGTGCTCGATGCTGCAGGAGGCAGATATCGATGCCTACCCGGTGCTGATCAGTACACGCGGTCACGGCATGATGTCGCCGACATTCCCCTTTACCCGTCAGTTCAACGAGGTCATCGTTGCGGTCAAGGTCGAGGACAGCTACACGTTCCTCGACGCCACGAGCCCGCACCGCCCGCTCGGTATGCTTCCGCCGCGCGCGCTAAACGGACAGGGATGGCTCGTGGACACGAAGTCACCGACCTGGCTCCGCATCCCGCCGACTGGTGCAGAATCCCGCAACACCCTGATCCGCGCGTCGCTATCGCCCGACGGGACGGTCTCCGGGCTGCTGAACATAACCGACGAATCCTACTCAGGCGTTCGTTCGCGGGATCGCATCGCTGAAAGCTCGGTGGAGGCATTCGTCCGGGAAGACATGTTTGCCTCCGAGGTCAGCCTCTCCAGCACCCGCGTCACGAACGAGACGGCCCTCGATCAGCCGCTGGAGATTCAGTCGTCCTTCTCCCTCCCGGCGCACGCGCAGGCGTCCGGCGATTTCATCTACGTGAAGCCGGTTATCGCCGACGCCGTGCGCGAAAACCCGCTGCAGGCCCCGGACCGATCCTTTCCCGTCGACCTCGCCTACCCGAGGCAGAACACGTACACCCTCTCCATGCAAATTCCGGACGGCTACGTGGTCGAGGAGATGCCGGCCAACCGGCGCGTCCGACTCGACGGCGACGGCGGCACGTTTCTCCGCGTCACGCAGGAAGCCGAGGGCTCGATCACGATGCGCATCCAGATGGTGCTTCGGGAGACGACGTTCCAGCCGGACGACTACGATATGCTCCGGGATTTCTTCGCAGAGTACGTCGCGACCCACGCCGAACCGATCGTCCTCAAGAAAGCAGCCGTAGCCGAGCCGTCGGCCCCCTCACATTCGGCAGACGATCCCACGGATTCCTCCGCCGGAGACCGGTAATGTACCGCTCACATCACCGGGGCCCGACCGGAGCCCCCGGTGACCCGATTCGCCCCCTC
>JAAAOT010000095.1 GCA_009908725.1 Bacteroidota bacterium
AAGATCAACGACGCAACATGTAAAGTGCGCGTACCGTCAGGTGCGCGTGCGGTCACACGTCGTAAATCGTCTTTCCCCAATATTCGCTTGTACTGTGCCGGAGCGAGGTAGATGTTATAAGCTGTCAGTTCTCCGGTGCCGACCCCCGTTGCTCCATGTCCAACTCCTCTTCGACGCGTACATCCCGTACGACCGTGAAAACGCCGCTCGCCCCGGCTGCCATCGGTCCGTATAGCCAGGGCATCCTGGTCGACAATACGCTTTACGTGTCCGGGCAGATTGCTATTGATCCGGAGACGGGGAGCATGATTTCCGGATCGGTGGAGGAGGAAACAGAGCGGGTGCTCGAAAACGTCGGCGCCGTATTGCAGGCTGCAAGCATGAACTACGAAAACGTCGTTCGCTGCGAGGTCTTCCTGACCGACGTCAACGACTACGCGCAGGTCAACGAGGTCTACACGCGGTACTTCAACGAAACCCCGCCGGCCCGTCAGGCCGTGCAGGTCGCCGCCCTGCCGCGGGATGCCCGTGTGGAGGTCAGCTGCATCGCGGTGCGGTAAGGTACTGGTAGATTGTTTGTCGTTGATGGTGGATTGGATTTGTCCTCCTGCGGGTCCAGCATGGGGATGGCTCCTGCTGCGTTCAGCGTGGAATTTTGTGGACGCAGTGTGCCTTGTCCGATAGCATTCCGGTACGGGTCGAACCCGATCGACAACCCGCAATCCACGACCCACGATCCATTTCTCCCGGAACGCAGACTGTGTATCCTGTGTGTACCTGATCGTCTGGAGGCCGCCGGTAGCGGCATGTCCGACACAAACCCGGGACTCGATCAGGCTGCCGTTCAAGGCTCATGAGCGACGATTTTCTGCAGGAACCGGTCCGCTACCTGAAGGGCGTGGGCGAGCGTCGCGCGGAGGTGTGGGACGATCAGTTCGGCGTCCAAACCGTCCGCGACCTGCTTCACTTCTATCCGCGACGGTACCTTGACCGGTCGACGGTCACTCCGATCGGCCAGCTCCGCGAGAGCAGCGACCCCGTCACCGTCGTGGGGACCGTCCGAGCCAAAGATGTTGTGCCCGGCAAACGGTCCAAGCGCTTCGAACTCATTCTCGAGGGCGAGCGCGGTTCGAAGATGAAATGCACCTGGTTCCAGGGCATCTGGTTTATCCCGAAGGTCTTCGACGTGGGAGAGCGTGTGGCCTTCCACGGCAAGGTGCAGAAGTACGGGCGCTGGTTCTCAATGACGCACCCGGACTACGACAAGCTGGACGGTGAGGGCGCTCTTCTGGATACCGGACGCATCGTGGCGCTCTATCCCGGCAGCGAGGCGATGGACAAGGTCGGGCTGAACAGCCGGAGCATCCGGAAGATCGTCTACAACCTGTTCAAGGAGCACGGCCTGAAGCTGCAGGAACCGCTGCCCGACTGGATGACGAGCCAGTTCGATCTGATGGAGGGTCGCGTCGCGCTCCGAGCCATTCATTTCCCGAAGTCGCAGTCGGAGCTATCCGGCGCCCGTCACCGCCTCAAGTTCGAGGAGCTCTTCTACATCCAGCTGATGCTGGCAGACATGCGCCGGTCGCGTACGGAGATTGCCGGTCCTGCCTTCGATGCGCCGGGCGACTATACACGTGAATTCGTGCGCGAGGTGTTGCCGTTTGAGCTGACCGGGGCGCAAAAACGATCCCTGAACGAGGTTATCGCAGATACCCGCACGGGCACGCAGATGAACCGCCTCGTGCAGGGGGATGTCGGCAGCGGCAAGACGGTGGTCGCCGTGGCGGCGATGATGCACGCGCTGGACAGCGGCTACCAGAGTGCATTCATGGCGCCGACCGAGATCCTCGCGGAGCAGCACTATACGAACCTCCGGAAGTATCTGAACCCGCTCGGCATCGAACCGCGGCTGCTGATTGGCAGCCAGACGAAGAGTGAACGGGAGGAAGCGCTGCGGGCGGTCCGGTCGGGGGAGGCGCCGATCGCTGTGGGAACGCACGCCCTCATCCAGGAGGAGGTGCACTTCGATCGGCTCGGTCTGGCGATTGTTGATGAACAGCATCGCTTCGGCGTCGCGCAGCGGGCGACGATCTTCGACAAGGGCGACCGTCCCCACATGCTGCTGATGACGGCGACACCGATCCCGCGGTCCCTCGCCATGACGCTCTACGGCGACCTGGACGTTTCGATCATGGATGAGATGCCGGCGGGCCGGAAGCCGGTCCGGACGGTCCTGCGGTCCGAGAAGCGCCGCGGCGAGGTCTATGCGTTCGTCAAGGACCAGCTTGAACAGGGACGGCAGGCGTACGCCGTCTACCCGCTGGTGGAGGAAAGCGAGAAAGTGGATTTGAAAGACGCCGTGTCCGGCTACGAGAAGCTGCAATCGCAGTTTGCCGATCACACGGTCGGTCTCGTGCACGGTCAGATGAAGTCCGAGGAGAAGGACGCCACGATGCGCCGGTTTAAGAGCGGGGAGATCGATCTCCTCGTGTCGACCACGGTGATCGAGGTGGGGGTCGACGTCGCAAATGCGACCCTGATGATCATCGAGCACGCGGAGCGGTTCGGTCTGAGCCAGCTCCACCAGCTACGGGGACGTGTCGGCCGGAGCGATATTCAGAGCTACTGTATCCTGATGGCCGGCTACAAGCGGTCGGCGGAGGCAAAGGAGCGCCTGCAGGCCATGGTCGATACGAACGACGGCTTCGAGATCAGCGAACGCGACCTCCAGATCCGTGGGGCGGGAGACTTCTTCGGGACGCGGCAGAGCGGTCTCCCGGACCTGAAGATCGCAGATATTACGGAGGACGAGGACCTGATTGCCGTCGCCCGCGAAGCCGCCCAGGACCTCATGAGCCGAGACCCGGCGCTCGACGCCCCGGAGCACGACCGTATCCGGAGCCGTTACGACGCCGAGTACCGGCCCCGGCAGGACTCGTTCGCCCGGGTGGGGTAAGGGGAAGGGCGAATTGCGAAGGGCGAATTGTGAAGGGCGAAGTGCGAAGGGCGAATTGCGAAGGGCGAAGTGGGAAGGGGGAAGTGGGAAGGGCGAAGTGCGAAATGTGAGGGGGGCAGGAGCTGTCATCAACACGACGTGTTCTCCATCCTCACCGCGACCGGTTGCTCTTCCTCCCGTGACGATCTCCGGTGACATCTTGGCGGCGGCTTGATGCGGGGACGGAGGCGCTGCTTGACCCGTGCGGCGCGCGTTCCGCATTACGTTACGTTTCCGCTATACCGATCTGGTCTGAGGATGCGACGTCAGCGGTAAATCGCGGGCTCGCCAGCGGCTCTCGAGAGGGGATTCGGGTGTGACTCAACCTGCCCACCGGCGTGTTCAGAACATATGGTCGGACGTTCTACATACCCCCGCGCTTCCTTAGCGGAACGGGATCGAGACGCAACCTCATCGCGGATGGAGCCAGCCGTTCCGCCGTCTGCTCGTAAAGGACGGCCGGATCTCGACTCAGTTTGCGCATCCCCTGCATGATGCAGAGGCCTCCGTGCATTCGCCATGCCGACAGGTGCCGCAGGCGTCATGGCAGTCGAGGATGCCACGCGTTCGTCGATCGGATGCGTCAGAGAACTCGATTCGTGGGGCGGTTGGGTTGCCACAAGAAAACGCGGACCCCGAGATGTCCCCGGAGCCCGCGCCTTGACGGTCGTACTCGAATATGCACCGCACCGACGATAAGAAACCCGGCGTTTACGGCAGGGAGATCGTGACGTCGATCCGGCGGTTCTGGGCGCGGCCTTCCTCGGTTTCGTTACTCGCGAGCGGACGCGACTCGCCGTAGCCGACCGCCTCGACCTGATCGGGCGAGAGCGACGACATGTTGGCCATCAGGTACTCCTGCACGGCCGTGGCGCGCTCGTCGCTCAGGCGCTGGTTGGTGGCATCGTTGCCGCGCGAGTCGGTGTGCCCCTCGATCGTGATCGGGGCGTCGGGGAATTCGCGGAGGACCTGCTGCAGCTTCGTGAGCAGCGAGAAGTTGGCCGGACGGATCTCGGAGGAGCCGACCGGGAAGTTGAGGCCGTACATCCGGACGATCATCTCGTCGCCGCGGAGCGAGACTTCGGCTTCGTCTTCCCCGAAGACGCCCCG
>JAAAOT010000198.1 GCA_009908725.1 Bacteroidota bacterium
CTTCGGCTACATCGGCTCGCTGACAGGCGAGGATGTTGGCTTCGAACGGTTCGAGGTGGGCGGTACGCCGTTTGATTACAGCGGCTACAACTACGGAACAGACCCCATCTTCGTGCGCGGCTTCCCGGCTCGTGTGATCGGGCCGCGTGCCAACAACGGCCAGGTCCCGCTCGGAGGAACCGTGTTGAACAAGTACTCCGCAGAATTCCGCTGGAAAGCCGTCGAGTCGCAGCAGCTCCAGGCACAGCCGTACATCTTTGCTGATGCAGCCAATACATGGCTCGGATTTGACAGCTACAACCCGAGTGAGCTGTATCGCGCGGCCGGCGTCGGTCTGAAGGTATTCCTTCCGATCGTCGGCATGATCGAGGTGAATTACGGGTACAACTTCGACAGCTACGAGCCGCTGGAGTCCGGCGATGACGGCGTCTCCGACTGGACGTTCCAGTTCTCGCTCGGTCGTGGCTTCAACTAATTCAGGTGTCGCCTGACGTCGGCTCCGGGGCCGGCGTGCTGCCCGGATCCCTCGCCGTTCTTCCTCGCTCTGCGCTCCTCGCCTGTGCCTTCCGCTTTGATTCGACGTAGCCGGCCGAGCGCCGGCATGTGGTCGCCCGGGCGTGCACCCTTCGCCCGCATTGTAAGCCTGCTGAGCTTTGTGTTCGTTCTGTGGGTCGCATTCCCCGGGACCGCAGCGGCACAGCAGAAGATCGGGTATATCGACTCGCAGTACATTCTGGATCGTCTGCCCGAATACCAGACCGTTCAGCAGAAGCTGGACCAGGTCGAGCAGCAGTGGCGGTCGGAGATTCAGGACGCGCGCGATCGCGTTGAGGAGCTGCGGCAGGAGTACCAGGCGCGCGAGCTGCTGTACACCGACGAGGAACGCGAACAGCGAAAGCAGGAGATCACCGAAGCCCGGCGGGAGGTGGAATCCCTCCGGCAGCGCTATTTCGGGCCTGACGGTCAGCTGTTCAGCCGACAGCGGGAGTTGATGCGTCCGATCCAGGAGCGAATCCTTGCCGCTGTCGAAGAAGTCGCCACGAGTGAAGGCTACGACTACGTGCTGGACCAGAGCGGCGACGTGCTGTTCATGTTCGCGCGTGACCAGTACGACCTGAGCGATACGGTTCTGCGGGAGCTCGGCGTTGACGTCGAGCGCCAGCAGCAGGACCGCTCTGCAACGACCGGGAATCAGTCGCCCCGCGGCAATCCCGGCGGAATCAACAACTAGGGCAGAAGAACACGCGACCCGCGAGCTGCACCTCTGCCCCCGGCGATGTACCGCGCCGCGTCGCATCCGTGTGAAGAATCCTGCCCAGGATACGAAACGCGGCCAACCCTCCGTTTGACCCCTGATCGTTTTTACGAGAATCGACTTATTTATCATGATCCGACGACTACAATCGCTTGCACTCCTCCTTCTCGTGGGTGGCCTTTTGTTTGCCGCTCCGGCGCAGGCGCAGAAGATCGGCTACACAAACCAGCAGCTGATCCTGGTGAACATGCCGGAGTACACGAATGTGCAGCAGCAGCTTCAGCAGGAGGCCCAGCGCCAGCAGCAGGAACTCCAGCAGGAGCAGCAGCAGTTTCAGCAGCGTCTCCAGACGTATCAGCGTCAGCAGTCGCTTCTGGCCGACTCCGTGAAGGCTCGCCGCGAGCAGGAGCTTCGTCAGCAGCAGCAGCAGCTTCAGCAGTCCGCCGCACAGCGCGAGCAGGAACTGGCACAGCGGGAGCGCGAGCTGATGCAGCCGCTTCTCGAAGAGCTTCAGACGGCGATCAGTGACGTCTCCTCACAGCAGGATATCGACTTCGTTGTTCGGACGGAGGCGCTTCTCTACGTGGCTGAAAACACCGACAGTGCGGTCGACATCACCGTCGACGTCGCGCGCCAGCTCGGCATTGAAGTGCCGGAAGAAGGCACGGAGCCGGAGCCGTCGGTCGACATGGGCGGCACCGATACACCGTAGCGCCCACGAACGGCCACGGGAGGCTCGTCGGATCGAAGTCTGATCGGCGTCTTTCCCGGTATCTGCGCGGGCTTCCCGATCGGGGAGTCCGCGTTTTCTGTTTTTCGTGTCGACCATCGGGGTTCGGTGGAAAGACGACACATTCCCGCCGGAGGTTTGGGAGCGGGATGATTAATTCGTACGTTAGACCGCCCGGCCGATTGTCCCCTGACTCGAACGCTTCGTCTCGCTTATGAGCACGCAAACCTCGCCCTCCAGCCCTTCGGACGTACCGCGCGTAACTACGAAGACGCTTCAAGAGATGAAGGCGGCCAGCGTCCCGATCGCGATGCTTACGGCATATGATTTTACGTCGGCTCGCCTGTTGGACCAGGCAGGAGTGGATGTCCTCCTGGTCGGGGACTCTGCGTCTAACGTCATGGCGGGGAACGAGACCACGCTTCCGATGACGCTCGACCACATGATCTACCACGCCCAGTGCGTGGTGAATGCAATCGAGCGGGCGCTCGTCATCGTCGATCTTCCGTTCGGGACGTACCAGGGCAATTCCAAAGAAGCGCTGGTCTCTGCCATTCGCGTCATGAAGGAGGCGGGTGCGCACGGCGTCAAGCTGGAAGGGGGGCAGGCGGTCGCATCCACGATCGACCGGATTGTGACCGCGGGCATCCCTGTAATGGGCCATCTTGGTCTGACGCCGCAGAGCATCTATAATTTCGGCTCCTATAAGGTGCGGGCGCAGGAAGAACCGGAAGCAAAGCAGCTCCTGGAGGACGCTCAGAGCCTGCAGGACGCCGGGTGCTTCGCGCTTGTCCTGGAGAAGATCCCGGCCGGACTGGCAGAACGCGTCACTGACAGCATCGACATCCCCGTTATCGGCATCGGAGCAGGAAACAGTACGGACGGGCAGGTTCTCGTCATGCACGATGCGCTCGGCCTCACCACCGACTTCAATCCGCGGTTCGTTCGGCGGTACGCCCGTCTTGACGAAGAGATCAAGGGGGCGGTGGGACGGTACATCGAAGATGTCCGCAGCCGTGAATTCCCGAGCGAGGACGAGAGCTACTAACGCTGCGACCGCGTGATCGCCGGGCATGGATCCGGCGCGCCTTTTTAAGACCCGCCCTTTGTTCACAACTGCATGTCTTCTTCTTATTCCTCCTCCGACCGCCCTCTCATCCTCATATGCAACGACGACGGCATTGACGCCCCGGGCATCCAGTCTCTGGCCACTGCGCTGGATGGATACGGAGAATTATGTGTCGTGGCGCCGGAGCAAGAGCAAAGCGCGGTCGGCCACGCGATCACCGTCCGGGACCCGGTTCGTGCCCACTCCTACGAGTTCGACGTCCCATCCGGCCCGATCTGTGCGTGGGCGGTGACCGGTACGCCGGCCGATTGCATTAAGCTTGCCACGCACCAACTCCTGGACCGCCAGCCCGACCTTGTCGTCAGCGGCATCAACCGGGGACCAAACACGGCGGTCAACATCCTGTACTCTGGTACGGTCAGCGCGGCGACGGAGGCTGCGATTCTAGGGTTCGACGCGGTCGCCGTGTCTCTCTGCTCGTTCACCCTCGACGAATACGAAGTCGCTGGCCGGTACGCCGAGAAAATCGTGGAGCAGGTGCTCGACGAGGGGCTACCGCCCGGCGTGCTACTGAACGTCAACGTCCCTGCCAAGCCGATGGACGAGGTGAAGGGCATCCGCGTGACGAGGCAGGCCCGTTCCCGATGGGAAGAAAGTTTTGAGGCGCGCGTCGACCCGTTCGACCGGCCCTACTACTGGATCTCCGGGAAATTCGTGAACCTTGACGACGGCGACGAGACCGATCTGCAGGCCATAGAGAACGACTACGTATCCGTGACGCCGATTCAGTTCGACCTGACCGCCTATAATCACCTCGACGCAATCCGCGGATGGCGGTGGAACGGGAGGTGAGGAAAGGTGAAGGGCGAAATGTGGAGTGCGAAGGGCGAATTTTGAAGGGCGAAATGTGGAGTGCGAAGGGCGAAGGGCGGAGTGCGAAGGGCGAAGGGCGAAAGGCGAAGGGCGAAATGTGGAGTGCGAAAGGTGGAGTGCGAAATGCGAAGGGCGACGGGCGGAGTGTG
>JAAAOT010000375.1 GCA_009908725.1 Bacteroidota bacterium
CAACATTGGGGATTTTCGGTGTCCCTGCGACCTCATCAACACGATGTACCACATCCCCGCTCGCCGCGACCGAATGAGCCCGCGACGACGCCGTCACGTCTTGCCGAAGCTGAGCGGAGACATCCGGGGCAGCCGTGCCAAGCAGTACGCAGGCCAGGACGCACGAGACGAGATGCAGAAACGACCTGTTCTGCAGGGACGATACCATCACAGGGACAACGGTACAAACGAGAGCACATACACGACAATGCCGCCTGCCCCTTTATCAGAAGCACGCGGCATCACGTGTCGAATTGTTTTACAGACGACGTACCGTCACGAATCGTCTTCTTCGTCTTCGTCGCCGTCGTCTTCCTTCGCCTTCATGGCTTCCTCCTCTTCGTCCGAGAGCATCCCCAGTTTGTGGCGGATCGCGGTCTTGATTTCTTCGCGCTCCTCCTCGTTCTCATCCAACCATTCCTTGGTTGCCTCCCGCCCCTGGGCGATGGTGTCGTCCTCATAGGAATACCAGGAGCCGCGCTTTTCAATGATGTCGTGCTCGGTTCCGAGGTCAATCAGCTCGCCCAGGGATGAGATGCCTTCGCCGTAGATGATGTCGAACTCTGCCTCCCGGAACGGCGGAGCCACCTTGTTCTTCTTGACGCGAACGCGGGTGCGGTTACCAACGACGTCCGATCCGTCTTTGACGGCACCGATCCGGCGGATGTCCAAGCGGACGGAGCAGTAAAACTTCAGCGCGCGGCCACCGGACGTCGTCTCCGGGCTCCCGAACATCACCCCGATCTTCATTCGGATCTGGTTGATGAAGATGAGCACGGTCTTCGTCCGGTTGATCGTCCCCGCCAGCTTCCGGAGCGCCTGAGACATCAACCGCGCCTGGAGACCGACGTGGGAGTCGCCCATGTCTCCTTCCAGCTCTGCCTGCGGAACCAGGGCGGCGACCGAGTCAATCACGATCACGTCTAGCGCGCCGCTGCGCACGAGCGTGTCGCAGATATTCAGGGCCTGCTCGCCGGTATCGGGCTGCGAGATCAGAAGCTCATCAATGTCGATCCCCAGCGCCTCCGCGTAATTCGGGTCGAGCGCATGCTCCGCATCGATAAAGGCACACGAGCCGCCCAGTTTCTGAGCTTCGGCAATGATATGCTGAGCGAGCGTCGTCTTACCGGACGACTCCGGCCCGTAGATCTCGACGATTCGTCCTCGCGGGACGCCGCCGACCCCGAGAGCTGCGTCGAGCGTTAGCGATCCGGTCGGGATCGACTTGATCGCTCGATCGGGCTCCTCGCCCATCTTCATGATGGACCCTTTGCCGTGCTCGCGATGGATCTGCTTGACGGCGAGGTCCAGCGCTTTCTTCTTCTGACCGTTCTCGTCTGCCATGATGCAGTAGCTGCTTCGTGATTTCGTTTGAATGCGCAGCGAGCCTGCGCTGTGCCTGCGGCCGGGCGCCGACGCTCATCTCCCCGGTGCGTGCATCCCTTCGCTCCTACCGGTATAGACACATCGACCGGGATAAACATAACACTGGCGGGTGACATCCCCGTGTCATACGGAGGCGGTGAGGCGCTTCGTCGGCGGCTTCCTTCTCCTTTTCTTCTCTGCCGCAAAGCGAAACGGGACCACGCGGGAATGGGTCCACAGACGCATCCGCAGGGCACATATTCCACACAGTAGCGATGATGTACTACGGTAAGAAGGCAGCCGGGTTCGTGGCGAACCGAAGATCGAGGTTTACCAGAGCAGTTTTCGTCGGATCATCTCGAGCGCGGATGTGGCAAATAGCTCTTTGTTCAGCGATCGATCGTTCGTCAATTGCAGCCGAACGCTATCGACGTCCGTGGCGCCGCCCTCCACGCGCTTCGCAAACCCGATGCAGACCGTCCCGACCGGCTTTTCGTCCGATCCCCCGCCCGGACCGGCGATCCCCGACGTGGAGATACCAATCGAGGCATCCAGCCGCTCTGCAGCGCCGGCAGCCATTTGCTCAGCCACCGGCAGGCTCACGGCTCCGTGATCCCGAAGAGCCGACGGCTCAACGCCGAGAACACCTGTCTTGACGGAATTGGCGTACGCAACGATTCCTCCGAGAAAATAGTCCGAGGACCCGGGCTCGGCCGTCAGCCGGTGACCGATCAGGCCCCCTGTGGCGCTTTCCGCGGTTGCGACGGTGAGGTTTCTCTTGCGAAGCAATTCGCCCACGACGCCTTCCAGTGTATCTTTTCCCGTACCGAAAATGTACTTTCCGATCCGGCTTCGCAGCTCCCCCTCGAGAGCGTCGATCCGGTCTTCGGCGACGGCGCGGTCTCGCGCGTAGGCGGTCAGACGAAGGCGCACACCGTTCGTGGATGGCAGGTAGGCCAGCTTCAGATCCTCCCCGAGCCAATCTGATAGATCGCCGATCTTTCGTTGAAGGCTGGACTCCGGCACGCCCGTCGTCAGGAGTGTGCGATGGGCAAGGTCCTGAAGGTCCGCTCTTGCGAGAAGACGAGGTTCGACGCCGTTTTCGTAAATCGACTTCATCTCCGGGGGAACGCCCGGTAGGACCGCGATCAGGCGTTCGTCGCCTGTACTCGTGTCTGCATGCCAGAGGCCGACGGCGGTCCCGACGTCATTCTGTAGCATGTCGAACCCGCGGGGAACCGTGGCAAGATCCGCCACTTCGGGCGGCATGTCCCGACCGCGCCGTTCGTAGTATTGCTTCACCCGGGCCAGAAGCTCATCGTCCGTCTCCAGCGGCGCACCGAAATACTGGCTGACGATCGACTTTGTGACGTCGTCGTGGGTTGGGCCGAGTCCACCCGTCGTGATGACCAGCCGTGCGTCCTGGTAGGCCCGATCCAGCTCATCGGTGATCGCTCGCGCGTCGTCCCCGATCGTGACAGAGCGCTCGACGTGAACACCGATTCGGCTCAGCGCGTCGCCGAGCCATGCCGCGTTGGTGTTGGTGGTCTGTCCGATGAGGAGCTCGTCACCAATGGTGAGCAGATGGGCCTTCATATAACGGTCGATTCGAACGGGAAAACAATCGTGAGGCGGCACCCGGCAGTCAGGAGTCAGTCCGCCTTCCGCGCGTCAGACCACGCCTGCGGGTCCCTGCGCCATTCAGAAAGGGAGTCGAAGGCCGCTTCGGGCAGGTCATTCTCCCGTCGGGCGACGTCGATCAGCGTTGAGAAGTCCGTCAAGGTGTGGCAGGCGACGTCCCGGTCCTGAAACGCGGACGCCGCGGCCATGAGTTCGTAGGAGAAGATCGCGACGACAGCCAAAACGTGTGCACCGGCCGTCTGGAGGGCTTCCACCGCCGAGAGTGCCGAGCCGCCGGTCGAAATCAGGTCTTCGACGAGGACGACGGTTTGCCCACGGCGCACCACGCCTTCAATTCGATTCTTACGTCCGTGCGACTTGGCCTCGCCGCGCACGTAGGCCATCGGCAGGTCAAGGCGGTCGGCCAGCCAGGCGGCATGCGGGATTCCGGCGGTCGCCGTTCCCGCCACGACATCCGGACCTGGGTCGAGGTGTTGCACGATGTGGTGAAACCCGTCGCGGATGGCGGTGCGGATGCGAGGGTAACCGAGCGTTACCCGGTTATCGCAGTAAATCGGCGATTTCATCCCGCTGCTCCACGTAAACGGGTCGTCCGGACGGAGGCTCACGGCGCCAATCTGCAGAAGGTCCGCAGCGAGGGCGCGCCGGACGTTCAGGTCATCCGGGTCGGCGTCGTCGGGCGGTTCGACCGGCGGGAGTCGGGTCGAGCGGGACGGCTGAGGCGGTGGAACGTCGGACGCATCCGGAGACGAATCCTTATGCGGTTCGGGATCCGGCATTTCGGGCAGGTTTTCCTCAGCGGCGTTCATGAAACGAGCCGTTTAGAACAGATCGAGAGAATAGAGATCATCGGGTGCTACACAGTGTCGTCCTGCGGCTGCAGTACGTAGAGCGCGCCTGTAAACACTGTGAATGCTACCACAGCGTAGAAAAAGCCGATGGCAAAGACGCTCTCTCGGAGAATCCACACCGCGGTCGGTTCAGCTGCTGTGTATTCCAGCGCGCGGAGGATCATGATGACCCACA
>JAAAOT010000305.1 GCA_009908725.1 Bacteroidota bacterium
GCGGCCAGGGCGGACGTTGCGACGGCCGACGGCCTGCACAGGTAGACGCCCCACCTGACGACGCGAGCCGATCGTTCAACTTACCATCGCTGCACTCACCAACAAATGTCCGTTCAGCCATGCCCTTCATCGAAATCGCCGGCATCTTCATTAATCTGGAGCACGTCGCGTACATCCGCAAGGAGGATCACGCACAACTCGGCGGCGTCGTTGCGATCCACTTCGCAGACCCGACGGCGGAGCCCCTGCGCCTGTCGGAAGAGCACTACGAGTCGCTGCGGCGGGCGCTGCCGTCGCCGGTGACACACACGTAGCGGCCCCGTTAGCACACGGCAGGAAACATCCGCCCCGATCGGAAACGCGCATGATCGAGATCGGCGGGACGTCATCGCGTCCATTGCCGTTCGGCCATGCGGTTTCCACCGGGACGGAAGGGGAATCCGGTCGAGCCGTGTCGATGGGCTACTTAATTTTGATTTCCGTCGGCTTTGCGGTCACTTTCTTCGGTACCTTGATCTCCAGCACACCGTTTGCGAACGAGGCGTCGATTTTTGTTTCGTCGACGGTTCGCGGCAGGCGAATGGAGCGATAGAATGCGCCGAATGCGCGCTCCGTGCGAATCACACTCGCCTCTTTCGTGGTCTTCTTGGCCTCGCGCTGACCGTTGATGATGAGCCGATCATCCTCCATCCGAACGTGGATCTGGTCCTTGGTCAATCCTGGAAGATCCGCGTGGATGTTGAAGGCATCCTCCGTCTCCACCATGTCAACGCGCGGCGACCAGACAGCCGCTGTGGCGTCCTCGTCGTCTCGACGGGACGTGACAAAGAGATCGTCGAACATCCGGTTTACTTCTTCCTGGAGACCGCGCAGGCCCTGACTGGGGCGATAGCGTGTGAGTAGGTCCATGTTGCTGTCGTGGTTTCTGTTATTAGAGAAGGGAGGCGTCGTCATGCGCCTCCGGTAGCGACATCCCGAATCTATCGTGAGTGGACGCGCGCATCGGTCTCGATCTCACGCCGAAATCCGTCCTCGATTCTGGAGAGGGCGTGTAGGAGAAATGCGACACCCCCTTGAGACGTCGTCGCATCCCGTCGAGGACCGGTGTTCGGTGCGGCGCGCGGTGGGTCACAGCAGCCTTCAGTATCGGAATCGAGCCGCCATCACGGGCTGATTGTTCGTGCGGTCGAACACAGGTACGGCGTCGTCGAATGCGTAAATTGTACCTCCGGCGCGGGCCGTGTGTATGAGGGCGGCATTCAGCAGGTCGCCGTCGCCCGACGCCCGTTCCGCGCGGGTGTGAACCCCTCCCGCATCCTCGATTTGACCCCAGACCGGTGCTGCATTTGCCGCAACGAACAGGGTGTCGACGCGTCCAGATACTGCGGCACGCAGAACAGGCGCCGTGCTATGAGCCGACCGGCCGACATCCTGTCGATACCGGTCCAGCGCCTCCTCCCGTTCTTGCGTAAGGTCCTCCTCGATGATCTGCCACGCCGCCTTCTGAAGCGCCGCTACGTCCCAGACCCGATCTCCGCCTGTTCGGTGCGAACCATCGATCTCCTTATCGTGAAGGCGCTCGTACCCGTTCACCGAGCGGTAGATGCCGCGGAGGTGATCCGGTCCCGCGAGCAGGAGGGGGCGCAGCGGGACATCCTGTTCGATGACCCGGCGGATCTCATTATCGATGTATCGGAGGAACTGCGTCATCGCCTCGACCTTGTAGGCGCGATCGCCCGCGTCCTCGTGCCCGAAGTACATCGCTGCGCGTCGCCCTTTGCCGCCCGTGCCCCGGGCAGGCGTTCCGGTATGGTATCGAAGCGATCGAACCGGATCGTCGAATTTCCGAAACGCCTCAAGCGTCGTAGCCACGTCGTCACCTAGGTTCACGCGGGATATCTCGTAGCGAGACCCGATGAACAGAGCGACGCCTCCGGCGGAGAGCGCCGCCACGTAGAAGGGCCGATCCGGATGCACGTGGGGCCACACCGGGCGAAGTGCGACGAAGCGGTCGATGGATGCGTGCAGGGCTGGTGCGAAGGGCAGGGATTCGACGACGACCTCGCCCGGATGAAGAATGAGCGCCAGGCCGTCGGCATGTGGGGAAATGGCGTCTGGATGCTGGACCACGTTTGTTGCGCTCTCCGTCATCGCCTGAATAACGGTCGCATCGGCTCCGTAGCGTTCGGCATCCGCCGTCACCTCGTTGAGAAGTGCACGTAGCTCACGCTGAAAAAGATCGTCCCGGTTCCACGCCCGTCGCAGCGGAAGGTAAAGCGACGCCACGTTCTCCGCGTCCAGATCAATGAGCCGTGGAATGAGGTCGGTGAGAGCGGCGAGAGAGGACATCGGTCGGGTCGAGGGGTTCGCTAAGCGGAGAAGTGGATCGCAAGGCACATCTCCGCCGAGTACGGTCGGAGGTCGCCGTCGTGGTTGCGTTCTTTCGTCGGCTGAAATGCCGCGTTTGTCTCAAGTGTACGCCGGCACCAGCAGGCGGCCAACATCGTGAGGAGACACGCGGGCTCAGGTCTAACCCGACGACACAGGCGGGAAATCTGGGGGTGGAGACCGGCGAAAACGGGACTGCACGGGCCTGCTGTTGTCACCGATCCGGTTGAACCTGTCCGGCATGGCCGCCACGAGGGTGACAGTACGCCCAGCGGTCGATGCGGGAGCATCGCACAGAGGGTTCAGTCCGGCTCGGAGGTCACCTGCATGCGTAGACGCATATCGAGCCTGTTTGTCGCCCGTATCAATGTACCGTCCGCCTCTTCTGACGACGATTGAACCGTCAGACCCGTGAACACGACGTCCAGCGTCGATGCAATGAATCAGGCAGTGGATGATGGGTCGTTGCGCCTTTTTGCGCTTCCCGAGGGTCAGCCCCTGGGTCCGGCAACCGCCTCCGCCATTGGATGCTCACTCACCTCCATCGAAGTCCGGCGCTTCGAGTGCGGGGAGTACAAGGTCCGTCCTCTCGAAGGCGTACGCGGTGCGGACGTGTACGTCGTCGCCTCTCTTGTCGCCGGCCCGGCTGCGTCCTTGAGCGATCAGATCCTGAAGCTGCTGTTCTTCGTCGCGGCGCTCAAGGATGCACGCGCCGCTCGGGTTACGCTCATCGCACCATACCTCTGTTATTCGAGAAAAGACCGACGGACCAAGGCACGGGATCCGGTCACGCTACAGTACGTCGCGCGGCTTTTCGAGACGGTCGGGACGGACGCCCTCGTAACCGTGGACGTTCACAACGTGGCGGCCTACCAGAACGCGTTTCGCATTCCTGCCGAGCATCTCACGGCCGCGCCGGCATTGATCGATGCCGTTCTCCAGGATTACGGAGACGAAGCAATGGCCGTGGTCGCCCCGGATACCGGGGGCGCCAAGCGTGCCGAAGCCTTCCGTAAACGGCTTGAAATGCGGGTTTCGGAGGAAGTGCCGCTTGTTTTCCTGGAAAAAGAACGAACGGAGGGCATCGTGCGTGGGGGGCAGGTGGTCGGGTCGGTGGATGGTCGCACCGCCGTGGTCGTAGACGATCTGATCAGTTCGGGGCGCACCCTCGCGCAGACCGCGACGGCCTGTCGGGCGCGCGGAGCGCGTCGGGTCGTCGCCGCGGTAACGCACGGCGTGTTTGCCTCCGGATGCGAGGATACACTGAGCGAGGGAGACCTCGAATATCTTTATGTGTCAAACTCCATCACGTCCCGGAATGCGCCGGTCGGCTCGGTGGCCAAGGCGATTCACTGGGTTGATCTGGCCCCGCTCCTTGCCGACGCCATCGTCCGGCTACACACAAACCGGTCGCTTCTTCCGCTCACCGATGTGTATCCTGCCGAACGGGAGGCTCGTCGCGTGAAGGCAGATGCAGCCGGTGACGAACCACGTGGAGATACTGTACAGGCCCGTGACGCCGGGCTCAACAGGTGAGGGAAACCGGTGCCCCAGATCACGAACCCGTGGCGGTTCTTTTCCCTGAGTCTGCTCGATGCACCGGAATTGCGCCGAGTTTTTCTACGACGGTGTCGAGGTAGGCAACGGTCTGCTCTCGCCAGTAGGCGGCGTTATCTGGCGAG
>JAAAOT010000021.1 GCA_009908725.1 Bacteroidota bacterium
ATCTACGCCATCGGCATCTACGCCATCGGCATCCGCCGCGACCGCTTCAGTATCGGCTTCCGCGTCCGCATCCGTAGGCGCTTCTTCGTCGGCCACGGCTTCGGCGTCGGCGGAGGGCTCGGCGGTGGCTTCGGCAGATGCCTCCACCGCTTCCGGCTCCTCAGCTTCGGCGACCTGTCCGTCACCGGACGGCTCAGCCGCTGCCTCGGCAGGCTCGGCCTCTGCCTCATCCGCAGGCTCGGTAGCCGCGTCCGCGTCGTCTGCCGCCGCTGCAGGCTCCTCGGTATCCGAGACGTCCGCAGTCTGGGCCTCGACGTCCTCAACCTCATCCTGCACCGGTTCGTCGACCGGCTCGGCCTCGGCCACATCGTCGTCGGACTCGTCGCCCGGTTCTGCAGCAATCTCCGCTGCATCGGGCGCCTCGTCGACTTCTTCGTCCAGTTTGGCCACCTCGTCCCGCGACACGTCTTCCTCCTCCGTCGCCTTGTCCTGACGAAGCTCACGGACGCGTTCGGCGGCCTCTGCGTCATCGGCATACTCCTGCCTCAGGACGAGATACGCCTCCTCGTCCACGATGGACGCATTAAACCCATTCCCCGACAACGCGTCGCTGAACCCTTCCTCTTCGAGAAACTCGACGACGCGATCCGTCGAGACGTTCAGCTCTCGCGCTACCTTGAATAGCTTTTTCTTTTTAAACTTTTTCTGCTCAGTCGTCGCCATGTAGTCGTTTTCTGTTGCTCAACAAGCCTGCGGGACGCAATGGGAGCGATCCCAGGTCGGTCGGCGCGGGCTTACTCCTTTGCTTCAGGCTCTTCTTCAACCGCACCCGCCACACGCTCTTCGGGGTGCTCGGCCGAAGAATCCTCCTCCGCACGCATCTCGGGTGCGGCTCCCGCTTCCTCTACTTCGTCAGATACTTCGTCGTCGGCTAGATCGGGGGACTGGGGGGCTTTTGATTCAGAAGTTTCGATCTCATCTGTTGGTGGTACCGATTCATCCGCCGGGGTTTCCGCCTCCGGGGCTACATCGCTGGGCGTAGTGGCACTGGACGGCCCAGGTTCGTCCGGGACGTCACTAATTGCTTCGCCCGCGACAGCATCCGCTTCAGGCGCCTCCGGATCCATATCGGTTCGCTCTTCCGGCACGTCGGCATCCTCGCCAATGGCAGGCTCGCCGGGGCCCACATCGTCGACGTCCCCACCGAGGTCCTCGGCAGGTGCATCCTCCGATGTGGCCGTGTCGGCGGACGTATCCGCATCTCTGTCGGCGAGATCCTCTTCGTTGCGCGGTTCCCGGTCCTCGTCGCCGAGGTCCTCGTCTTCGAGGCTTTCGATGGTAAAGTCACCGCGCTCGATCGTCTCGACAATGCCCGGCCCTTTCTCGAACTCAGCACGGATGATTTCAAGAACGCGCTCGGCGGTCTCTCGGTCCAGGTCGGCGCGGCGCGCAAGCGCATCGGACGACAGTTCGAGGACGGCCTTGCCGGTGTCGCAGCCGATGTGCTTCAGCTTCTCAACGGTTTCCTGAGCCAGCTCGTCGCCGAACTCTTCAATGTCAATGTCTTCCTCGTCCGACGGAATCTCGCGGTAGACGTCGATCTCGTACCCCGTCAGCTGGGATGCGAGCTTGATGTTGACGCCGCGTCGACCGATCGCCTGGCTGACCTCGTCGGCGACCACTTCGACACGAGCTCGCGGCGGTTCCGCGTCGTCGTTCAGCTTCACGCTGACAGGGTTCGCCGGCGAAAGCGCGCGGGAAACCATCTGGGCCGGATTCTCCGACCACTCCATCACGTCGATGTTTTCGTTGGAAAGCTCTCGGACGACCGCGTGAATGCGGACGCCCTTAACGCCGACGCAGGCCCCGACGGGATCAACGCGATCGTCGTGGCTGACCACGGCAACCTTCGCGCGATCTCCGGGGATGCGGGCGATCTTTTTGATTTCCACGATCCCATCGTACACCTCCGGGACCTCAATCTCGAAGAGGCGCTCCATGAAGACCGGGGATGTCCGGCTAACGACCACCTGAGGGTCCGAGCCGGCATCACGCCGGACCTCCTTCACCACCGTGCGGAGCATGTTGCCCTTGCGGTAGTGATCGCCAGGAATCTGTTCGTTACGTGGGAGGACGACCTCGACGCCATCGTGCATCAGGAGCGCTTCGTGCCGGCGCACCTGGTGGATCTCGCCGACGATGATCTCCCCCATCAAGTCCGAGTACTCCTCGTAAATCTTTTCCTTCTCGATGTCGCGAATCCGCTGGCGGAACGTCTGGCGTGCCGTCAGCACGGCGCGGCGACCGAAGTGGCTGATGTCCAGCTCGCTCGCCACCTCATCCCCGACCTCAAAATCCTCATCGATTTCCTTGGCATGACGCTCTTCAATCTGCGTCACGGGGTCGATGAGATCGTAGTTCTCCACGATTTCCTGGATGTGGAGAATCTGGATATCGCCCTGATTCGGGTTAAAGATGATCTCAAACGCCTCATCCGACCCGTACCGCTTATCAATCATCGCACGAATCACGTCTTCGACGATGATCTGGAGAGTTTCGCGGTCGATGTCCTTCGCACGGGCAATCTCCCCGAACGAAGAAACGAGGTCTGCACTTCGCATAATGGGTGTCGTCGATTCGAGTGTCGGTGTCGGGCACGCGCGGCGCCCGTCGGTCAGTCACGGATACGCCTTACCAGGGTAGCTCAATCCGCGCCTGATGAATCGCGTCGTACGGCACACGCCGCCGTTCGCCATCCGGCATTTCTAAGTCTATTCCGTCGTCGTCTGCGTTCTCAAGCTCGGCGACTACGTTCTGTTCATCCTCTTCGTCCTCCAATTGGTATCGTACGCGTAACGTCCGGCCAACGTTCTTCACGAACTGCTGAGGCATCGTGATCGGCCGCTTGATGCCGGGCGTCGACACCTCCAACTTGTAGCTTCCGTCCACGACGTCTTCTACATCCAGCAGAAACCCGAGTTCACGGCTCACAACCGCCAGATCGTCGAGCCCGAGGTCCTTCTCCGCGTCCACATACACTTCCACGACGCGCGTTCCTTTGTGGCCGCGCACTTCAACATCGACCAGGAAGTACCCCGTCCCCGCGATGACCTCTTCCGCGAGTTCGCGAATCCGCTCCGTCAGGCTGAGATGTTCGGTCGCTGGCATGGAGAAAATCGTTGTATTCTGCAAAAAACGCTCGACCCCAGCACGTGGGGCGAGCGTCTCACGAAAACCGTCGCCGGCTCAGGCGTCAAACTATCCTGGTGAACGCCGAACCGGGTCGGTCAGCAGGCCCGCGACCGGTGGCCGACGTCCTGCTTGCCCGTTTGGAATGTCGAAACGCACCCCCCTTGGGGATGTTTCTGCGAGAACCGTTGTCTCACGGGGATGCGTACGAAGATTGAACGGAGGGCGATGCATGCGCAAAGAAAGGGCCCTTGAGCACGGGAGGCCGCTTTCTACACGTCGCGCGCAACGCGGCCTGCGTGATTCGTGTGAAGACGTCCCGCACCGCGCGGGATCAGATGGGTCGTACCCGCACGGCTACCGGCATCCCTGAGTCATTCAGGCATCGCGGAATCAGACGAAGGTGGGTCGCCGCTCGGCATCGGACGTCTCGGGGTAGTCGACGATGTAGTGCAACCCACGGCTTTCGCGCCGCTGGCGTGCGCATTCAATGATCAGGTAGCTGACCGCGATCATGTTGCGGAGTTCGCAGAGCGGTCGAGACACGCGGGATTGCTGGTAAAAGGGCTCCGTTTCCTCGTACAGAAGCCGTGTCCGGCGGTGTGCCCGATCCAGGCGAAGCTCGCTGCGAACGATCCCGACGTAGTTGCTCATCACCCGCTGGAGCTCTTCCCGGTTGTGCGTGATGAGCACGTGTTCGTCCGGCGGACGCGTTCCACTGGCATCCCACTCGGGCACGCCCTCTCTGACCTGCTCCTGCTTCGCATACGCAACGGACGGTTCGACGGCGCGCTCGCTGAACACGAGTCCTTCCAGCAGCGAATTGCTCGCGAGCCGATTCGCCCCGTGAAGACCGGTGCAGGCCACTTCACCACTCGCG
>JAAAOT010000156.1 GCA_009908725.1 Bacteroidota bacterium
GGACGCCGCGGCAGCGCTCTGGTCGAGCACGATGGATCCGGCGAGCGTCCCGCCGTACAGGCCGGCAGACAGGTTTGGCACCGAGAGACGCCGGTTCTGGAGGCTCACGTCGAACGTGAGGTTGTCGAATCGCTGCGGCTCATTCAGGAGGGTGCCGATGCTCACGTCGCCGTCCACGCGAAAGGCCGGCAGCTCGACGCCACCGTAGGCTTCGCGCGCCACCTCTTCAGCGGAGCGGCCGTTGACGGACGTGCCGGCCAGCTGGGCGGTGAAGAGATCGGCGTACGTGGGTGCCGAGGCATCCTCCTCGGGCATCAGCTGGACGAGGTCGATCGTGTCTGCGGAGAAGTCGAACGAGATCTGTAGCGCCGGATTCGTTTCGGCGAGGGCGTCGGAAAGGGGCAGCAGGCTTCGTGCGGTGAAGGCGAGCTCCATGGTGGCCTCGCCGCTTCGGAGGGCGAAGCGATCCGCCTGAAGGCCGGTGCCGGTGAACTGAACGGTTGCGTTGTCGATCTCCAGCGGTTCGCGGAGCGACTCGTTCGGTAGCACGATATTCGCCATTCGGATCGGTCCGCGGACGCGAATCGCGTCGGTGTCGGTTGCCGGGCCCGCGAAGCGCAGATCGTAGTCGACTGTGCCGGCGATGTCGACCGGCGCGCTGCCCTCCTCCGCCGCCACCGACGACAGCTCGGCAAGGTCGGCCGCACCGGCCAGCTGTCCGTCGAGCTGAGGTGCCTCAGCCAGCGGCTCCCGGACCGTCAGGCGTCCGGACAGCGGCTTGCCGAGCAGCCGACCCTCGATCGCATTCACGGCGATGGAATCGAGCGAGACCGACAGGTCGGCGCCGAGATCGGCGAGCATGGTCGTCCCATCGACGTCGACGCCGATGCCGGAGAGCGACCCCTCCCCGGTTAGCGTGAGGCCGTCGGTGCTGCCGGTGCTGTCGGGGAGCGGGCCTTTCATTACAACCGACAGGTTCATCGTACCGCGCGGGGCGACCCCTTCGCCCACGCCGCCCGGCACGATCGCGGCCAGTTGCGCCAGGTCCGCGTCCGCGGTCTCGATGGACAGGTCGACCCTCGGGCGGTCCGAGTTCAGGTTGGAGAGGGAGCCCGACGTCACCAGCCCAACCGGCGGCGTCGACACGTCGAACCGGCGAAGATCAACGCTCCCGGCGGACGAGTTCACAAGCAGGTCGTAGTCGACCGCAGCGTTCTGCATCGAGGTCGTGTCCGCGTCCGGGGCCGACAGGTAGGCCAGCGTGATCCCCTCGAGCCGGCCGCTGCTGTCGATGGCATCGGGATCAGCTCCCGGTACCGCTCGCACCTGGCCGTCGAAGCCGAGTTCGGCCCACTGCCCGGTGCTCCGGTCATCGTACAGCACGCGCGCCTCCCGCAGACGAACGTCCGACACGGCGATGGGCAGGGCGTCGCCGGTGGTATCAGCCGGAGCGTCGTCGGTTGCGGCAAACGAGTCGAAATTCGTGGTGCCGTCCTCTGCGACCTGGTAGCGCACGACCGGACGGACCAGCTCGATGGTCGTCGGCTCGATGGTGCCCGTGAACAGCGGCCAGAGCGCGAGGTCGATATTGAGTGCGTCGCCTTCGACCGCGGGATCGTCCGGGAACGCGCCGCTCGCCTGGAAGGACGAATCGTTGGCGACCGTGTAGTCGGTGATACGAATCGCCGGAAACGGCAGGACGCGGAGGCCGATGGAGCCGACCGTCACGTCCCGCTGCACGGCCTGCTCAACCTGCGGGACGACGATGCGTTTGAGTCGCTCCGGGGGAAAGACCCACGGCAGAACGACGGCCGCCAGCAGAACCAGGCCAATGAGGCCGCCCAGCCCGTACAGAAGCCAGCGGAGAGGACCGGAACCGGTCGTGGACGTCGGGTCAGCGTCGCGAGGATCCGGGGAGGACGATGCATCGTCAGCCATGGTCAGCGGTATCTAAGAAAAAGGGTCGTCGGCGGAACCGGATCAGACGATTGTATCGAGGGACCCGGAGGGAAGATTCCGGCCCGATCGAGACGCTGGCGGCCGGCGGTACCCCGCCAACTGTAAAAGTGTCGTGGGCCGCGCGAACATGAAGTCGATCTCGCGGTCTGTACTACGCCGCGGGACCTATCCCCCGGCCATAGCGATTTGTTGAAGTGATCGAGCGCATCTGCGCATTCTCATGTCCACAGTTTACGTCACACGGAAAGTCCACTTTAACGCCGCGCACCGGCTCCATAATCCGGAGAAATCCGATGAGTGGAATCGGGAAATGTTCGGTCCGTGCAATCACCCCAACTGGCACGGTCACAATTACGTGTTGAAGGTGACGGTAGCGGGGGAGCCGGACCCGGATACGGGATACGTAATCGATCTCGGCAATCTGAAAGCACTTCTGAATGAGGAGGTCGTCGACAAGGTCGATCACAAGAATCTGAACCTGGACGTCGACTTTCTCGACGGTGTGATTCCTTCGACGGAAAACTTTGCCATCGCGATCTGGAATCAGCTCGAAGGCAAGCTGCCGTCGGGTCGCCTTCACTGTGTTCGCCTGTACGAGACAGAACGGAACTACGTCGAATATTACGGAGACGAATCGGAGCAAACGTAGCGTCTGCCCGCCCGTTGTCTCCAGGCTGCCCTTTTTACCCCCTGCTGTTATGTCTGAGAAAAAGATCCTATCGAACGAGCTTCGTATGAACGGCACTCCGCACGGCGGTCCGCCTCGTCTGTACGAGCGTCGCGACCTGTACGACGAGCAGGCGACCACATCCATTGCTGACAACGTCGAGGACGTGCTGTCCCAACTCGGCGAAGATCCGGAGCGGGAGGGATTGAAAAAGACGCCCGAGCGCGTGGCCAAGGCGTACCAGTTCCTGACCCACGGCTACTCGCAGGACGCCCGAGCCATTCTGGAGGGCGCTCTATTTGAGGAAGCGTATGACGAGATGATCCTGGTGAAGGACATCGAGCTCTACTCGCTGTGCGAGCATCACATGCTTCCATTTTACGGAAAGGCGCACGTTGCCTACATTCCCGATGGCCGGATCGTCGGGCTGAGCAAGATCCCGCGGACCGTCGAAGTCTTCGCCCGTCGCCTGCAGGTGCAGGAACGGCTGACCATGCAGATCCGTGACGCCATCGACGATGTGCTCCAACCGCTCGGAACGGCCGTCGTGATCGAAGCGCGTCACCTCTGCATGATGATGCGAGGCGCTGAGAAGCAAAACTCAATGACGACCACCAGCTCGATGAGCGGCGAGTTTGAGGAGCACCGCACCCGGGCCGAGTTCATGCGCCTCATCCGCGCAACAGACTGAGGTTGGGGATGGGGGATGGGGAATTGGAAATGTCGAATTGGGAATGTCGAAAGGGGAATTTGGTATGTCGAATTTCGAATTTGGAGTGGTGAATGTCGAACGTTGAATTGGGAATGGTGAATGAGGGATGTGAAGGGCCAGGGGCGAGTGCCTGATGTCGAATATTGAAGGGGAAAAGTTGAAAGATGAATGTTGAATGGTGAATGTTGAAGGGGGAGGACGATGTCGCATCACACCTGCCCGCGGCACCCGGCACTCAGCCCCCGGCACTCAGCCCCCGGCACTTGGAATTCGGCACTAGACATTCAGCACTCGACACTCGTCACTCGGCACTCTTGACTCGGCCCCCGTCACCCGGTACCCGTCACCCAGCCCCAGCCCCAGCCCCGGCACCTGGTACCCGGTACCCGGCACTCGACACTCGTCACTCGTCACTCAACATTCGTCCCCTGGCATTCGTCACTCGTCACTCAACACCCACCCCGTCAACCTCACTCTTTCATACATAACATCACTCCCCATCCATGGTCGTTGTTGTCACTGGAGCCAGTCAGGGAATTGGAAAAGCCATTGCGGAGCGGTTTGCGGACGAGGGGGTGCGCGTTGCCCTGTGGTCGCGCACGGAGTCCAAGCTGGAGGCGGTTGCCGAGCGCTGCCGCGAGAAGGGGGCGGAAGCGATGGTCTGCCCGTGTGACGTAACGAACGACGAGGACGTGGCGAATG
>JAAAOT010000053.1 GCA_009908725.1 Bacteroidota bacterium
ACGCGAAAGAGCCGTTCACCCACGACGTCTGCATGATCGGCGACACGGCGGGGATGATTGCGCCGCTCTGCGGGGACGGGATGGCGATGGCAATCACCTCGGCAGAGCTCGCCACGCCGCACGTCGACCGCTTCCTGAACGGGCAATCGAGCGCGGCCGCCTTCCGATCGGTTTACCGCACGGACTGGACGGATGCGTTCGGACGTCGCATGCGACTCGGGCGCCTCGCGCATGCTGCTGCCATGCGCCCGGCTCTTGCAGCGGCCGCCGTCGGTTTCCTTCGCGCGGCCCCGGTGGTCGGGCGGTGGCTCGTCCGGAATACACGAGGATGAGCCCGGCGGCCGGAGCGCTTTCAGCGCGATGCCGCGCGCCGCAGACGATCCATGAGAGCACGCCCCAGCCCCTCCTCGGGTACCTCCTGCGCGAAAATCCGGCGGCACCCCAGGGCGTCACATTCACGGAGAAAATGAAACAGCTCTCGCCCGTACGCCTCAATCGACGGCGCCACGAACACATTGGCGAACGCCGCCGGCACGGCCGGCTCGTTGATGCCGATATACCCGTGAATCGCCGCAGCGTCGGCCTCGCCGGGGTCCTCGACGATCACGACCTCCGCCTCCGGTGCATAGTGACGGTGCTTCGTTCCGGGGCTCCGCGGTATCTCCGGTGCCTCATCCACCTCCCGAATCGTGGGCACCACCTCCCTCAACGCTTCCATCGACACGGCACCGGGGCGAAGAACGGCAGGCGTCTCGGTGGTCACATCTACGACGGTCGACTCAATCCCGGCGTCCGTTCGTCCTCCCTGGAGGATGCATGGGACGCGCCCGACGAGGTCTTCATACGCCGCGCGCCAGGTGGTCGGGCTGGGGCGACCGGACCGATTCGCCGACGGCGCAGCGACCGGTGTTTCGCAGGCCCGAAGGAAGGCACGCGCGATCGGCAGCGACGGGATGCGCACACCAACCGTGTCGAGACCTGCTGTGACGCGGTCGGAGAGCGTCGCCGCCCTCGGCAGCACGAGCGTCAGCGGCCCCGGCGTGAAGGCCTCCAGCAGATCCTCCGCGGCAGGCGAAATGGTCGCTGCAACAGCTCCGAGGCCCGACCGGTCGGCAAGATGAACGATCAGCGGATTGTCAGACGGCCGCCCCTTGGCCTGGAAGATGGCCTGCACCGCCTCGGGATTCAGTGCATCCGCACCGAGGCCGTAGACGGTTTCCGTCGGAAAGACGGCAAGTTCGCCCCGCCGGATGTACGCTGCGGCTTCTTCCGGGGAAGAGGTGATCGTTGTTTTCACAGGCTGAGACTGTACTGCACAGATGACGAATTCGACTCGTACCTACTTCCGGAATCAACCACCGATCCGCCCGGAAGTCGATCTCATCGGAAGCGCACATGCACGAGAATCGCATCTGCAGTCCCTACGGCCGCATTTTTGCGAAAGGTCCAATTGACATCGCTGCATCGACGTCGTAGCATCTATCAACGCTGTCTCCCGCTTACCGCCCGGCCCCATGTCTTCCCCCCTTCCACCTCTCCCGTCCGCCCCGCGCAACAGCAGCGGTGACGGATCGCTCGCGCCCCCGCCGGATCTGACCGCCTCGCATGTTGTGGACACGGTCGCCGAGTCGGCTCAGTCCGTGCTCCGGCGTCGGTTTCGCGTCCTGATGCTGGTCCGCGACGCGTACGACCGCCTTACCGAGGACGCTCCCGCGCTGAAAGCAGTTCTGGACGATCTGACCACGATGCTCCGGCTACTGCTCGCCTGGGCCAACTCGACCTACCGGCGCGTTCCGTGGACGGCCATGTCGATGATCGCCGGCGCCGTGCTGTATTTCGTCATGCCGGTCGACCTGATCCCCGACCTCCTCGGTCCCATCGGGCTCATGGATGACGCGGCGATCATAGCAACCGTCGTCGGTTCGGTGCGCGACGAGTTGAAGCGCTTTCGCACCTGGGAAAGCGGGCGCTCTCTGCCGAGTGCGTCGCGCCAGGACGGGTCGACGCTAAACTGACACCAATCCACCGGTGTCCGGCCGCTCCAACAGCGGTCTGTTAGTCGTCCGGAGCCGCAGTGCGCTCGATGCCAACCACCTCGTAGTGGCCCGATGGCGTCGCCTCCCCCGTTCGTCGCAGGTACACGTCGGTCATGCCGTAGGACGGTGTGGTGATCCGAGCACGGTAGAAGGGCGAGTGGCCGGACGGAAGCTGGATTTCCGTCCCGGCGACGGACGTACGGCCGATCTGGTCGGTGATCCGGTTGGTCTCGTTCGAAAAGCGGTGCCACTGTACGAATCGAAGGCGCGGCGCCGTCCGCTCGACGTATCGATGGAGCAGATCCTCGAAAACGAGTCGCTCGCCGCTCACACGAAACGCGTCGAGACCGCCGCCGAACCCCAGGTAGGCGGCGGCGATGGAGTCCCGTCGCCTGGATAGAATGGTGGTGACGTAGTCGACCGTAGCGCTTTCCGGGTACCCCGCGGCCTGCACCATGGCGCGAATCTCTCGATCTGTGATGTGCGCGATCTGCGCGGCCATCCAGAAGGTGTCGGCCGAATCCCGCTGTGCAAACGCGGGGTTGGGGTGCTCGGGACGCCACTTCTCCGGGTCAAAATTCGCGGCGCCGAATCGCCCCACGTGCGGAACGTCCGGATACTGCGTATTGACCCAGTCGCCTCCGCTCAGACCGAGCGTTCCCATGCGAACAAGAACGGGGCTGATCTCCACCAGGTACTCCCGCCCCATCCACGGCTCCTTCGGCCCGACCTGCGCACTGCCCAGCGACTCGAACGTGTTGTACAGGTAGTGCCGCACGAACGTCCGCTCCCCGTGCCGAACGGCGACGTCGAGAGTCCGCGTCGCCCGGATCCCCGTGTGGTTGAGCCAGGCCGCTGCGACGTGTAGGCCTCGAAGCTCGCGGCGGCGCTCGTGCGGAAAGATGTCGTTGCCATCGTCCGGGCGCGTCCCGTGGAAGCGAAACGGACCGATCCGTTCGACCACAGGCTCGGGAATGCGGAGCGCTGCCGCCCGGTAGACGCCTCCGTCGACGGTCGGGGCGTTCTCAAGCGCCTCCCAGATGTCTGCCTGCTGCACGCCGTTTCGCGTGGCCGGCACGAGGCGGCCCGGAGAAAACCGGACGATGCCAAGCTCCGGGACGTTGTAGCCAAGCGCATGATACGCCCGGTTGGTAACCGCACCGGCCGCCGTCGCCAGCACCGGGTACTCCGGCGAGTCGAGGCGGAGTTCGAAGGACCGTCCGTCGCTGTCTCGAACCCGGAGCCGGGCAACGGGTCGCACGGAGATCACGGATTCGACCACCCACGCCGAGTCCGTCGCCGGACCGTCTGTTTCGCCCGCACCGCGCCGGAGTGCTTCCAGCGTCATCCGCGTTCGATGGTGACGGGTTTCGTACCATGACGAGTTCGGTACCTGCTGGAGCGTATTGACGTTGACGGCAGGCCCGGCGTCGCCCCGTGTTTCGACGAAGGTATTCGATAGGAAACGGACGTAATCGGAGGCCGTGCGCTGGACCGGCACGGGCATGTTGAGCCGATCGGGATCCTCGGTGATGGGGTCGTCATCGAGAAAGCGCTGCGCCTGTGCGCTCGGTACCGCCACGAGGAGGCCGACGGTACAGGCAAAAACCAGAAGCAGTGCGACGCGGGATGCGCCGGACGGAACGGACATGTACACCAGGTTCGAGCGAACGAGCGGAGACAATCACGAGCGATATGGACGCACAGCGACGCCCTTCGGTCTCAGAGAATCGAGCCGAACTTGAGGTACGTGGAAAACCCTTCCACGCTTCTTGCGATCTCGAACCGTGCGACCACGCCCTGCGATGATCGGAACCGGAATCCAACGCCGTATCCGATCTTCATATCCTGCACACTCACATCATTCACCTCGGAGAACACCTGTCCGGCGTCGGCGAAAAGGGCCATGTCGAGACGGTGCCAGATGTGACACCGCATTTCTGCCGTGGTCAGGACGACGTTCCGGTCCCGAAACCGC
>JAAAOT010000025.1 GCA_009908725.1 Bacteroidota bacterium
ACCACGAAATTGATAATGCGGCCCGGCACGTAAATCTCGCGCTTGACGTCGCCGTCGTCCAGGTATCGTTTCACATTGTCGTCTGATCGGGCCGTCGCAAGTGCCTCCTCCTCCCCGGCGTCGGCCGGAATCTCGATCGTGGCCCGCACGGTGCCGTTGACCTGAACGGCCATGCTGACGACGTCCTTCTTGATCTTCTCCTCGTCGTACGACGGCCAGTCGGTGTACGCGATCGTCTCGTCATGCCCGAGCCGCTCCCAGAGCTCCTCGGTGATGTGAGGTGCAAACGGGTTCAACAGCTGCAGAAAGGGGTCGATGGTACGACGCGGGACCACGTCCCACTTGTAGGCTGCGTTGACGAACTCCATCATCGACGCAATCGCCGTGTTGAAGCTCAGGTCTTCGATGTCGCCCGTGACCTTCTTGATCGTTTTGTGCAGGACCCGCTGCTGGTCGGCATCGGCCTCCACGTCCCGTACCGATTCGCTGATCGTCCCGGTTTCCTCGTCAATTACCAGGCGCCATACGCGATTCAGGAAGCGGAAGACGCCGTCGACGTCGCTCGTGCTCCACGGTTTGACCTGTTCGAGCGGCCCCATGAACATCTCATACAGCCGCAGTGCATCTGCGCCGTACTCGTCGATCACGTCGTCCGGGTTCACAACGTTGCCCCGGCTCTTGCTCATTTTGTGACTCCGCGCGTCGACGCGAACGTCGGGCGTTTCCGCAAGAACGAAATGGTCGCCGTCCTTCTGGATGTCCGCCTTGTCCACGGAGCGGGATTCCACCTCGGCGCCCGTGCGGGTGTCCACGCCGTCGTCGACGTGCTCCGCGCTGACCGGCTCCCCGTCCTGCGACACGTAGGCCGTGTATTCCATTTCGCCCAGAATAAGGCCCTGGTGAACCAGGGTCTGAAACGGCTCCTTCGTCGACACGACACCCGCGTCGTAGAGTACCTTGTGCCAGAAGCGCGCGTACAGAAGGTGCAGCACCGCGTGCTCGGATCCGCCGATGTAGAGGTCGACCGGCATCCAGTATTTCTCCTTCTCCGGGTCGACGAGGCGATCGTCGTTGTCCGGGTCGATGAAGCGCAGGTAGTACCAGCACGAGCCGGCCCACTGCGGCATCGTATTCGTCTCTCGCCGCGCCGGTTCACCGGTGTCGGAATCCTCTGTCTCGACCCAATCGGTGACGTTCGAGAGCGGGCCGTGCGGAGAGCCGCTCGGCTTGAACTCTTCGACGTCCGGCAATGTGACCGGCAGGTTTTCCTCGGGAACGGGCTTCGCCTCCGTGAACTCGCCGGAGTCGTCCTGCGTGAAGATGATGGGGAAGGGTTCACCCCAATACCGCTGACGGCTGAAGAGCCAGTCCCGAAGCTTGTAGTTGGTCTTGGCCCGTCCCAGATCGTTCGCCTCCAGCCATTCGATAATCGCGGCGATCGCAGCGTCCGTCCCGAGCCCGTTCAGGCTGACGTCGTCGTTGGCCGAGTTAATGTGTGGGCCATCCCCGATGAAGGCTTCCTCTTCCATGTCGCCACCCTCTACGACCTCGCGAATCTCAAGGCCGTATGTGGTGGCAAAATCGTAGTCCCGCTCGTCGTGGCCGGGAACGGCCATAATCGCGCCCGTCCCGTAGCTAGCGAGAACGTAGTCAGCGACCCACACGGGGATGCGATTCCCGGTGGCGGGGTTGATCGCGTATCCGCCGGTGAAAACGCCGGACTTTTCCTTCTGTAGCTCCGTTCGCTCCAGTTCGCTCTTCTGCATGGCCTGCTGGCGGTACGCCTCGACCTCGTCGCGGCGATCGTCCGTGGTAATGTCGTCCACGAGGTCGTGCTCCGGCGCGACGACCATGTAGGTCGCCCCGAAGAGGGTGTCCGGACGCGTTGTGAACACCTCCAGGGCGTCATCGACGGTATCCAGCTCAAAGTGGATCTCAGCGCCCTCGGACTTACCGATCCAGTTCCGCTGCATCTGCTTGGTGCTCTCCGGCCAGTCAAGGTCGCCGAGGCCGTCCAGCAGACGCTCGGCGTACTCGGTGATCTTCAGCACCCACTGGCGCATCGGCACGCGCCGACACGGGTATCCGCCTCGCTCGCTTTTCCCGTCGATGACCTCCTCGTTGGCGAGGACGGTGCCGAGCTCTTCGCACCACCACACCGGTTCCTCGCTCTGGTATGCGAGACCGCGCTCGTAAAGCTTGAGGAAGATCCACTGTGTCCAGCGGTAGTAATCCGGATCCGTCGTGTTGATCTCGCGCTGCCAGTCGTACGAGAACCCCAGTCGCTTCAGCTGCTTGCGGAAGTTGTCGACGTTCTTCTCCGTCGTGTCCCGCGGGTGGGTGTTCGTTTTGAGGGCGTACTGCTCGGCAGGCAGGCCGAACGCATCCCAGCCCATCGGGTGCAGGACGTGAACGCCGCGCATCCGCTTCTGCCGCGCGATGATGTCGGTCGCGGTGTATCCCTCGGGGTGTCCGACGTGAAGCCCGGAGCCGCTCGGGTAGGGAAACATGTCGAGGACGTAGAACTTCTCGTCGGCCGACGGGTCGTCAGGCAGGTCGTCGGGCGTCCGGAAGGTCTGGTGTTCCTCCCAGTAGCGCTGCCACTTGGCTTCAATGTCGGCGTGGGGGTACGGCATGGAGCGGTGGAGTCCGGTTGGGTCGGGCCGTGCGATGAACAATGCGGGCGCAGGGCGGCCCCGGAGCGGGGACGCATGAGGGTGCGGCCACGCGTAAATTAAATGCCGGGACGCGTCCTGGAGCAATCGGTGCCTGCCGCGGTTATCGACGGCATGGTAGCACCGGAACGAACGTTAACGTACAACGCGGTCAAGGATGTCCCGAACCGCGCGGTCTGAATTCACGGGGAAGACGGGGCAGGACGGTTTGGCGTTAAGGGTTCAATGTTGAACGCGCAAAGCCTGGGTGGGGCGGGGTCGACAACGACGGGCCCGGCTCGCTGACAGGCGTCGTAGCAGGAATGCCGCTACAGTTTCCCCAGTTCTACTGCGATGCATCGATTGCGGATGTAGGGTAGATCGGCCTCGGCGGCGAGCGTCTCAGCTTCGGGGCTCGACACGTCGAGTTGCGTCCAGATAACGGGCCTGCGGTCGTTCTTCCGGGCGTAGGCCTCTGCGTCGCGAACGACGCCGGCCGTGTGCTCCGATGCCCGGAAGACGTTGACGATGTCGACGGCCTCGTCCAGTTCCCGGAGCGACGGAACCGACGGTACCCCGAGAACCTCGTCGTAGTTCGGGTTGACCGGAATGATGCGGTACCCGGCCTGCTGGAGCTTTTGTGCGATTCGATGGCTCGTCCGCTGCGGCCGCCCCGACAGCCCGACGACAGCAATGACCTCGGCCTCACGAAGTATCGTAGGAATGGCAGGCACCTGCATCACCATGCGTTATGACGAGACGAAAGAGAAACCCTGAACCTTGAACCCTGAACCTTGAACCTTGAACCTACCCCCTACCCCTCTTCCGGCGAGGTCGTCAGTCCGGCCGACTCTTTCATCCGCTTGAACCCCTCGGCCGCGCGGATGGAGAGCGTGTCCGGCACGTAGCGACGCACCATGAGGACGGAGCAATCGGCGGCATCGGCAACAACATCGGGGATGGATCCGAAGAGGACCTGACGGATCGTCCATTCGCGGGAGGCGCCGATGATGACGAGGTCGGGCGCGACGTCCTCCATGGCCGACTCGATTCCCTCCGTCACGCTGTTACCCGTTCGGACGAGATACTCGATGTTTTCCTGTTCGCCCACGAGCTGTCGGACGGTCTCCCGGAGGGCGTCCGACTCGTTGTCCGCATCGACGTCCTCCCGAACAACGCGCAGCAGCTGCACGGTCGCGCCGGTCGCGCCGGCAATCCGTGTGGCGACTTCCAGTCCGAGCTGAGCGTGCAGGCCGCCGCCCCACGGAAGGAGGATGCGGCGAATGGAGGTGACACCGCGGTCTTTCAGCACTGCGAGGTCCGCCGGCAGGTCCGCCATGATCCGCTGGATGGGGCTGTTGTAAATGCGGCGCACGTTAAAGCCGCCCTGCCAGCCCATCAAGAGGAGATCCGACTTCTGCGCCTGGGATTCAGACACGAGCGCCCCGAACACGTCGTGCGCGACGTCAATGAACGATTCGAACTGAGTGGATTCCAGCGGACGCTGCGCGGTTGCGCCGCCGTCGCCGGACGACACGAGTCCCGAGATCGCCCGCTCCAGCGAGGGCCGTTCGGCAAACTGATCGCGGGCGACCTCGAGTGGCGTCTGCAGGGGCACGCGCACGAGGTGCAGGCCGGATACGTGGCCGCCCTCGGTCGCGCCCGTCGCAAGGTAGCGGCCGATGCGGAGGAGGTCGGACTCCGTGGCGGGGTTGGCGATGGCCACAGAGACGCGTCTTGACGTGTCCGGGTTGATCGGACGCTCCCCCGGCTTAAGGGCTTCGGGTAGTTCCACGGAGAAGCGAGTCGCCGGGCCCGTCAGTGCCGACATTCCATCGACAGCCCACCGCTCGCGGAATTCCGGAACGGCGTGGTCGATCTCCACCCGACCGCGGCCCCAGACCGCGTACCAGACGAGGCTTGCGACGATCAGAACGACAATAGCGATCTGAGCGAAGGGTCCGGAGTAGAGGATGATGCCAACGCACGAGATGGCGGCGAAAATCTGGGCAACGGGGAAGAGCGGCGTCCGGTAGGACGGCTCATACCACGACGGCTGCGCGACCCGCAGGACCACGCACCCGATGTTGAGGGCGGCGTAGCTGTAGAGCTGCAGGACACTGGCAATCTTGGCGAGATCCTCCAGGCTTTCGAAAAGGAGGAAGGTGCACGCGAGCAGGCCGGTCAGAAGGATGGCGCGATGCGGCGTCAGGAACCGCTCGTGGATCGTGGACAGTGCTTTGGGCACCATGCGGTCGCGCGCCATCGCCAGGTTAATCCGCGACGACGCCATGATGCTCGCATTCGCCGATGACACCGTCGCCAGCAGGCCGGCGAAAATGATGAAGCCGGCGCCCACCGGTCCGGCGAGTGTCCGGGCGGCGGTGGTCAGCGGATCGCGGACGTCACCGATCGTTTCCTGCGTGAACATACCGCCGATGACCAGCAGGATGATCACGTAGAGAAGCGTCACCAGCGCGACGGATCCGATCAGCGTTCGCGGCAGGTTCTTCGCCGGGTTCTCGATCTCCTCCGCCACGGCAGCGATTTTCACGAAACCGAGGAAGGAGACAAAGACCAATGCCGTCGTGGACGCGACCGGCGCAGAGCCGAAGGGGAAGAAGGGCGCGAAGTTATCGGTTTCGATCTGAAAGAAGCCGAGGAGGCAGAAGGCGGCAAGGATGGCAAGCAGCGTCAGGACGACGACAACCTGCATCTTCCCCGACTCCTTCGCCCCGTACACGTTGAGAGCGGTCAGCAGAACGCCCCCTGCGAGCGCGCCCCAGAACGGCGTCACGGGCAGAAGCTGCGCCAGGTACTCGCCCAGCCCGAACAGGTAGAAGGAGATCGCGAAGGTCAGACTAAGCCAGATCCCGACGCCCGAGATGGCGCCGAGCGCGGGTCCGAGCGAGCGCGAGACGAAGTAATAGTCGCCGCCGGACGTCGGCATGCCCGTGGCCAGCTCGGCTGCGCTGGCTGCCGTAATCATACAGACGAGGCCGGCCGCCAGATAAGAAAAGATCGCGGCCGGTCCTGTGAGTTCGAGGGCGACGCCGGCGAGGAGAAAGATCCCGGCACCAATCATCGTCCCGGCACCGATCGTCAGGGCGTCCCAGAACCCGAGTTCACGGCGAAGATCGTCTGCAGCCATGATGTGGAGAGCGTAACTACGTGTACGTGAATGAGGCGGCAGTATACCGAAGCGACGCGCAGGGTTCCAGTCAGCCGCCGCTGCGGAATGATACGATGTCGAATGTCGACCGTGCGCCTCCGGCTACTGCGCTGAGGGAACGGGGGCCGGCAATGGCAATGACACGGGCGAAGGCGGATTACGCCGGACGCGTCGCCTGAAGCTGCGTGACGTCGTAGCGAACAGCCGGTTTCGGCGCGCCCCCGCAACTCTTCGGCAGCGCCCGTCCGGTCCGCCGCTGGACCCGCGCGCGAAACGGCCGGTCGCCACAGGTCAAATCCACCTGCCAGGCGTCGGATGAGCGTTCTCGTACGGAGGTCACGGCGACGTCGTCCGCCGCGACCGCCTCCATCCGCTGCCGGAGAGCGATAGCGGCGGCCTGTGCGGGACGGGGTTGCGCCGTCCAGCCGCGGTAGCGGTCCAGTTGCCACACTTGTCCCCGGACGGCATCCTGCCAGAGATCGGGTGCATCGGCGGCGGCGAGCCAGCCGTACTGGTGGCCAAAGGGTAGCACGACGGCCGTCGGGGCGAACCGGTGGCCGCCGAGATGCGTCGCCTGCCATGCCGCTGCGGGCTGTACCTCGGCCATGGCTTCGTGGAAAACGCGCCCCTTGAGGGCGCAGCACGCGTCGCGCTTGCCATTCGTACACGTCAGCACGACCGGTTCGTTCAGACGCCGGCCCGGGCCCGTCGACGGATCTTCAGTCAGGAGCGCCGGCACGTCAAGCTCAGCGACGGACTCCAGCGAGGGCATACCGATGCGACGCAGGTGCCGCGTGCCTCGCTCACTGGACGCCAGCAGGACGGTCACCTCACCCTCCCGATCGAACTGTCGCACTTCCCGGCGGATCGCCTGCACCCGGAGGCCCGGCCGCGCCGCCTCCCATCGGTCGATCTTCCGGACGAGCGATACCGGAAGCGATCCGGACGAGAGCTCCCGCGCGGCCCACGGGGATGGGTGCTCGATGCAGAGCCAGTGCGTCGCCTCCGTCGCAGAGCCGTGGATATCTACAGCTCCCTCACGGGCAATGTCAGAACAGAACCGGTCCGGCATCAGGTTTGGCAGCGTCTGTGGGTCGTTCGGTGTGCTTCCCGGCAGGCGGCACAATCAGTCCGCGTCCAGATGGATGACGTCCGCCTGGACCGGCGATCCATCATCAAGAACCAAGCGGACGCACGTTTTCTTCTGGTGAAATCCCTGGCGACCGGCGGCTCCGGGGTTCAGGTACAGCATGTTCTGAAATCCCTCGACCCGTTCGATTCGCAAAATGTGGCTGTGACCGCAGATGAAGACATCCGGCGGGTCGGCACGGAGCTTCTCCCCCATGCCGCGCTGCCAGGCGCCCGGTCGTCCGGCGATGTGCGTCATCCAGACATTCACACCCGCGAACGTGACGCGTTGATGTTCGCCCGTCCGATGGCGAACGTCCCAACCATCGACGTTTCCATAGACGGCCGTCACGGGTGCCACTGCCTTAAGCCCGTCGATAATCGTCAGGTCCCCGATATCGCCGGCATGCAGAATATGGTCGACGCCGTCAAGTGCGTCGATCAGCTCGGGGTGGAAGTAGCCGTGCGTATCCGACAGGATGCCGAGCGTTGTCATGGATCAGCGGTCGAGCCTCGCAGGGGCGGGGCGACGAAGATGGAGGGGAAAAACAAGCGTGGGCTCAGGGAGATCGTTTGCCGCACGGTGACAACAAACAAAAAGGACCCGGCACAGTGCCAGGTCCTTCTGCGAATCATGCGGGAAAGCGTACCGGATGACCCGGACCGCGTCCTACAGAGACACCGTTGTTTCGAAGTCGACTACGTGCACATCGAATCCGGCATCGTCAAAGGCGTCTCGCACTTCGTCGAGATCGACTTCGATGAACGGAAAGGTGTTGTAGTGGACCGGGATGACGAGCTCGGGCTCCACCATCTCAGCGCTGTGGATGGCACCGTCGATGCCCATCGTCACGACATCGCCGACCGGAGCGATCATCACATCGATGTCGTACATGTCACCGATCCATTGCATCTCAACAAACGGGGCGGTGTCACCGGTGTAGTATACCGTTTGATCGCCGAAGTCCAGGACGAAGCCACCGGGAACGCCACCGTACGAGCCGTCCGGGAAGCTGGATGTGTGCCGAGCGTGGGTGCCCTCAACCGTGCCGAAATCAAGGTTGATGGTCCCGCCTTCGTTGAGCGGATGCACATTCTCGTGCCCATAGTCATTTCCGATCCGCGAGATGATCTCAAAGTTCGAGACGATCATCGGGCCGTCGTCGCCGGTGAACGCTTCCACATCAGCGTAATGGTCGAAGTGCGCGTGCGAAACCAGCACGGTGTCCGGGTTGAGCGACGCCGGATCGACGTTCGTGTGCGGGTTTTCGGCAAAAAACGGATCGAAGAGCAGCGTGTGGTCGCCGGTCTCGATCTGAAAGGTCGCGTGCCCGAAATACGTCAGCTCCATATCAGTCACTAGGTTCGTTAAAGAGCGAATACGAGAACAAGTCCTGCGATGCGATGCCGTTCGTACGGACCGGTACGGAGCGGCTGTTTCAATCCCCACCAACGCAGACGCGACGTTTTCGGAAAGGCGGGCGGGGGTTGCTCGAGGTTCAGGGTTCAGGGTTCAGGGTTCAGCGTTCTGGGTTCCGGGTTCGGGGTCTACGGTTGACGGCAGCATCCGAGCGCTTGCCCACGAGAACCCACCTGCCGCCCGCTCCCACCCTCACACATACATACTTACAAACCCACACACCTTCAGACCTTAACACCTTAACACCTAATCACCCTAAAACGTTAACACATCCAAACACCACATCACTTCAGCACGACGACGGTGTGTGAGTCGGACGCCTCTCCCGCTTCGAGTCGGAGGAAGTAGGTGCCGCTGGGAAGGTCCTCTGCTCGAAGCGAGAACGTGTTATGACCGGCGCCGTGCGACCGGTCGTACACGACACCGAGTCGTTTTCCGGATACATCCCAGAGTGTGATCTGGACGGGTGCGGCTTCTGCAAGATAGAATTCGACCGTGGATTCGCCGGAGAACGGATTCGGGTAGTTTCTCACGATGCGCGTATCTCCTTCCCCTTCCTCGCCGGGGTCGTCCGAGGGGCCGACGCCCACCTTGAAGGTGCCGGACACGTCGCTCGTCCCGTCAGCGAACACCTCCCGGATCCGGTAATAGGCGACGCGACCGGGCGGGTCGTCGATCGCCGTAAACCGTGGTTCGGGCTGGCCCGTGACGGGGCGCGCATCCTCGGGCGTCAGCCGGTCGACTTCCTCGAAGACCGTCCCGTCGCGGGATCGCTCTACCACGAATGCGACCACCGTCGAGGCATCGGCGTGCCAGTCGAGGCGCACGGTCTCGTCTTCGGTGGAGGCGCGGAGCGCGTGAACGGACCGGCGGAGCTGGAGCGGCATCCGGGGCCGCTGCGCGTCACGCGGCCACTGGCGGACGAGACGAGGCTCCGGGGCGTTGTCGAACGTGAGAGAGACAACATCCGGCTGCGGGTTCGACCGATCGGGCGGGCCGGTACGAACGGTCCCTTCCCGCATGGTCTGGCGAGTCTGCATCGGCGTTCGTGCGGAACTCCACACCCGGAGCACGTCCAATTGCCCGGAGAAAACAGGTGACGGCTCGGCGTTGCGTGTTGGAAGGCGACCGCCGAGTGCGATATCCGGCCGGAGGTACCCGCCGGGGAGAGATACCTGCTCGACGGAATCCACCGCGACGCCGTCGATTGTCAGCCGGAGGAAGCGGCGGCTGGCATCATAGGCAACGCCCACGTGATGCCAGCGCCCGTCGGCCAGCGGTCGGTTGGATGACATCGAGGTGTGCCGCCCCGGCTGGCCGCAATAGTACCGAAGCCGGCCGCTCGCGTCAATCACCATATCGAGCGGGTAATGCCGGTCCTCCTGACCCGTCCATGTGGAGAGAACGACCTCGCCGAGTCCGGTCGTCGACATCCAGAACTCGACGGTGAAGGAGACCGACCGTTCGAGCGCAGGCACCTGATCGGCATGCAGCACGACCGGTTCCACTGACGCCCCCCGAAACGCCAGTACCCGGTTGTCGCCGGCATCATCGAGGGGTCGCACCGTCCGTACGGTCTGGCGGTGAGACGTGCCGATCCGGCGGATGCGTTCCGTCTCGGGATTCTCAAAACGAAAGGGCTGCACGGTCCATTCGACGGCTTCCGTCCGCGGTCCGGGCACGACTCGAAACGATACGTCGTGCGGCCCACGCAGACCGGCCGATGCTGTCAGCCGGTACGCCCCGCTCTCGCGTTGAACCGTCACGGGCTGCGGCTCCGCGCCGTACCGCAGAAGCGACACGTCTTCGAACGTCCACCCGCGCGGCAACTCGAGGAGGAGACCGTCCGTGCCGTCGGGCAGGTCGAGCGTCGCGAACAGACGGGTTGGCTCTCCCGCCGTACGGACGACCGACCGGTCCACAGGCTGGGCCGCGGCCGGTGACGCACACAGCATTGCGGGAAGCCACGCCAGGAAAACGGCGATCCAGCACGTGCGAATCAGTCGCTGCATAGAGTTCGATCCCCCGCGGGAAACGTGCGCGGCGGCGCAGACGCTCTGCCGCTAACGCAGCGGATGGGATGCCCTCCGACATCACAGGCACCCGCACCGCCGAAGTGGGACGGTTGGTCGCAGAAAACGGAAAGGAGTGGGCAGCGAAGAACGACCCGACGGCCGGATCGGCAGCGATTACGAACGAATCACAGCGCGACTGTATCCTGCCCTCCGGGTGACTGTTAGCATACCATGACGTCGGGTGACATACAAGGGATCTTTACATTTGCCCGTTCCCGACGACCACCTGTCTCCGCCACGGGCGGCGATGATCTTCGCTCTTGGCCCTTTACCCTTTCCCTGAAACCCCATCTACGCCTCCGCATGACCTTCGAGACCACCGACGCAACGCTCCTCTCGACTGTACAACTGACGCCGGACACGATCCAGCTTCTGCTCCGCGCACCGGACCACGCATTCGACTTCCAGCCGGGTCAACACGTCGGCGTTGCCTATGAATCCGACGAGGACGGCCTCGTCCACCGGTCGTACTCGCCTGTCAGCCTTCCCGGTACCGATACGATCGCGCTCATGGTTACCCGGTATGAAGAGGGGACCTGCTCTGTCTGGCTCCATGACCGGGAACCGGGCGACACCATCCACCTGACGTCTCCCAGCGGAAATCTCCACCTGCGTGATGAAAACCGGGACGCCGTCTTTCTCGCGACGGGAACGGGCCTCACGCCGATGATGGCGATGATGAAGGCCTATCAGGCGGAAGGGGAAGGACGCGCACTGCTCGTTTACGGGGAGCGCACAACGGAAGACCTTGCGTACCGGGACACCCTCGATCGGTGGGCCGCCGGAAGTGGGTCGGTGGACGTCGCCTACGCGCTGTCGCGCCCGGAGCACGCGGACGAACGGTCGGCTGATCCCTCAGGAGGTGGCACAACCGGCATGCCGGCCGTCCGTCACGGCTACGTGCAGGAGCATCTCGACGAACTTGTCGCTCCCGGCCTTCTGGAAGAAGCTCACTTCTTCGTGTGCGGCGTGCCGGACATGGTCGTGGACACGAAAGAGACGCTGACCGGCGACCTGGGCGTTTCCTCGGACAGCGTGTTTTCGGAAGGTTGGGAGGAAGGCGCCTAAACCGGGCGATCAGCACTCCATGCGGCGGCAGAGGTGGTCTTTCAGCGCCTTTCGGGCGCGGTGCAGGCGGACGCGGACGTTTCCCGGCGTCAGGCCGAGCTTCTCCGCCGCTTCTTTCGTTGAGTGCTCCTCCAGGTCGCGCAGCACGACGACTCGCTGATAGTGATCGGGAAGCTCTCGGATCGCGTCGTGCACGATCCCGCGTCGTTCATTGTGGTTGACGGCGTCGTACGTGTCCGATCCGGTCCCCGCGGACGATGCATTGATGTAGTCGATCGTGTCGTGCTCCAGGTACCGTTGCCGGTCCGAGGTCCTCAGAAAGCCGTATGCCTGATGCCGCGCGATTGAGAAAAGCCACGTCGACAGCTTCGCCTCACCGCGAAAGTCGTCGATCTGTCGGTACGCCTCCGCAAACGTCTCCTGAACGATATTCTGCGCCTCGTCCGGGTCTCCGATAATCTTCAGTACGAAGCGACGAAGGCGCTCGGACTCCTGTTCGACGAGACACCGAAACGCTTGCTCGTCGCCGCGCTTGAGAGCCTGAACGCTGGGTGAGGTGCCGGCTTCGCAGGGCCGCGTCCGCTTGTACATGGCAACGTGTCGTTTGTGATCGGGCATGTGAGAGCCGCTGATTCAACTCACGTGCATGGTACCTGCGTCGCGGACGGAAGGTATCACAAAAGTCTAACACCTCGATAAGGATTGCCCGCTGCGATAGGCGGATGGTTTCCCGACTCGGAGCCCGTTACATCATGCTTCCTCGAATCGGTTGCCCATCGGGGAGCCCGACCGTAGATTTTTCGGCGTGTCGATCGTCATGTAACTGCACGGTCGATGCCGCTCATGTCTCCTGCTCCCCAATGCCCTATTGAATATGCAACTCGGAATGATCGGTCTCGGAAAGATGGGCGCGAATATGTCGCGCCGGTTGTTGCGAAGCGGACACGACGTCGTCGGCTTCGACCTGAACCAGGAAGCCGTTGCCGAGCTTGCGAGCGACGGGGGCGACGCCGCGGAGTCCCTGGCCGACCTGGTTGACCAACTCGACGGTCCGCGCAACGTGTGGATGATGGTGCCGGCGGGAGACGCCGTCGATGCCACCATGGATGACCTTCTCCCGCTTCTGGACGAGGGCGACCGCCTGATCGACGGCGGCAACACGCGATACACCGACACGCTTCGGCGGGCCGGTCGCGCCCAGCAGGTCGGTGTTCACTACATCGACGTCGGGACCTCCGGCGGCGTGTGGGGACTCGAAGAGGGCTACAGCATGATGGTAGGGGGCCCGGACGACGCCGTGGACGCGCTGCGGCCGATTTTCGAAACCCTCGCTCCCGGTCCCGAGAAGGGATGGGGCCACGTCGGAAAAGCGGGCGCAGGGCATTTCGTAAAAATGGTCCACAACGGCATCGAGTACGGCGTCATGCAGGCCTATGCCGAGGGGTTTCATATCATGAATGCGAAAGACGAGTTCGACCTCGATCTGCATCAGGTCGCGGAGATCTGGCGGTTCGGAAGCGTGATTCGCTCCTGGCTGCTGGACCTGGCCGCGCGCGCCCTGGACGAGGACCAGGACCTCGCCGACGTGGCCGCCTGGGTGGATGACTCCGGCGAGGGGCGATGGACCGTTCAGGAGGCGATCGACCTCGACGTCCCGGCCCCCGTCATCACGGACGCGCTGATCCAGCGCCTCCAGTCCCGGCAGGATGAGACGTATGCCCACCGCCTCCTCGCCGCCCTGCGTAATCAGTTCGGCGGTCACGACGTGAAGGAGGCGGAGTAACGCCTCCCGTTCTACCCGGCACCGCACACCCCGCCCTCCCAGCCTCCCCCGGCATGTCTATCGATCCGCACGTCTTCGTCATCTTCGGCGCAACCGGAGATCTCACCCGCCGCAAGCTGATCCCGGCCCTGTACCACCTCATGCAAAGCCGCGACATCGCCGAGCGGTGCCACGTCATCGGCGCGGCCCGGTCGGACTGGTCGGACGACGACTTCCGGTCGGTGGCAAAACAGGCCCTGCGCGACGACGGATTCGAGGAGGATGTCGTTCAGAACTGGTGCGACCTACGCCTCCTATACCAGTCTCTCGGCGACGACGGAACGGATTTCGGTGCCCTCCGGCAGCGCATCGAAGAGGTTGAGGACGCGTTCGACCTACCGGGGAACCGCGCGTTCTACCTGTCGCTCCCGCCGCACGCCTACGGATCGACTATCGAGCAACTCGGGGAGCACGATTTGTCCGAAAGTGACGGCTGGACCCGCGTCGTGATCGAGAAACCGTTCGGGCGGGACCTCGAGAGCGCGGAAGAGCTGAACGAAACCGTTCACACCGCCTTTGATGAGGAGCAGGTCTACCGGATCGACCATTATCTCGGGAAAGAGACCGTTCAGAACCTGCTCGCCTTCCGATTCGCCAACGCCATGTTCGAGTCGCTCTGGAACCGGGACCGGATCAAGCGAATCGAGATCACGGTTGCGGAGGATCTGGGCGTGGGCGGTCGCGCCGGGTACTACGACCGGTCGGGGCACGTACGCGACATGCTGCAGAACCACCTCACGCAGCTTCTCTCGTTGATTGCGATGGAACCGCCGGCCTCCATGGACGCCGAGGCCATCCGCCAGGAGAAGGTCAAGGCGCTGCGCGCAGTCGTTCCGCCGACGCCGGAGGACGTTGTGTTCGGACAATACGCTTCCGGCGACGTCGACGGCGAGACGGTGCCGGGATACCGCGAGGAATCCGACGTTCCAGACGACTCCGACACAGAGACGTTCGTCGCCCTGCACCTTCAGATTGCAAACTGGCGCTGGCGCGGCGTCCCGTTTTATCTTCGCTCGGGAAAACGACTGCCGGTGAAGCGGACACAGATCGCTGTCGTGTTCCAGCGTGCACCGGTCGCCCTCTTTCAGCCGGGAGGCGAGCCCTGTATTCCGGACAACGCCGATTGCACGGCTGAACCGAACGTTCTGCTTATCACCCTGCAACCGAATGAAGGCTTCGACCTTCGATTCGAAGTCAAGTCGCCCGGAACGTCCGAAAACGGGATGCGCCTGGAATCTCAGCGACTGAGCTTCTCGTATCGCGACGCGTTCGGTCCGATCCCCGATGCGTACGAGACGCTGCTGCGGGACGTGATCACCGGCGACCAGACGCTCTTCGTCCGAAGCGATGAAGTTGAAACCTCCTGGCGGCTGTACACGCCCCTTCTCGACGCCGACATCCCCGTCCACTCGTACCCTGCCGGTAGATGGGGACCGGAGGCAGCGTTCGACCTCCTCCCGAGATGGATCAACGGCGAACTCCGCCACGACACGGACGAGTGATGTTTTTTCCCCACGTACAACCTCTCCCGGAATTGACGGCTACGTATCCATGAGTGACGTGCACGTCTTCCCCACCTTCGACGCCCTAAGCCGCTCGGCGGCCCAGCACATCGCCGCCCATATCCAGACCGTTCTGCGGGAGGCCGATACGTACGCCCTTGCTCTCGCCGGCGGGTCGACGCCCGAGCGGACGTACGAGTTGCTCGCTTCCGGCTTTCCCCGCATCGCCTGGGAACGCGTTCACATCTTCTGGGGAGACGAGCGCTTCGTCCCCTCGTCGTCTGCACGAAGCAACGAACGCATGGCCCGGCGAACCCTCCTGTCCAAGATCGACGTGCCGTTCACGAACGTTCATCCGATTCCAACGGACGCCGGGTCGCCTTCCGCCGCAGCAGATCGCTACGACAACCACCTGCGCGACGTTTTCGCCGACCGGGACCACACGTTCGACCTGACCATCCTCGGGATTGGCGACGATGGGCACACGGCATCCCTGTTTCCGGGCACTCGTCCCGACCCGACCGATGCCGATGGGACCGGCATTCCGGACGGCCGGCTCGTGCGCGCCGTCGAAGCGCCGGCAACGTACGAGGTGCGCGACCGGATCACCTGCACGTATCGCGCCCTGAACGCGTCGACCGAAGTCGTTTTTCTGGCATCCGGCGAGGAGAAACAGCAGGCGGTTGCCCGCGCGCGGGCCGGCGACCCGGACGTTCCCGCCGCGCATATTTCCCCACGGCATCGCCTGACGTGGTTTCTGGACCCGGACGCGGCCGGCAAAGAGGCATGATCGCCCATTCATCGGACGGCCTACCCCCGTACACTCCCGGATCGCCCTCGCATTCCCTCACCTCCCTCCTCCCCCATGACCTACCTCCCGATAGAGGAGTATGGCCTGATCGGCAACATGCATACGGCCGCCCTCATCGGGCGGAACGGAGCCATTGACTGGATGTGCTGGCCCAATTTCGACGGTCCCAGCATATTCGCTGGCATTCTCGACAAGGACAAGGGGGGCAGCTTCCAGATTGCGCCGGCCGAGAACGGGATGACGCAGCGCCACATGTACTGGCCGGATAGCAACGTCCTCATCACCCGATTCCTGTCCGACGACGGCGTCGCCGAAGTGACCGATTACATGCCGCCGGGACTGGACGACGATGCCCTCGGATATCGAAGCCTCATCCGGCGGGTGGAGGTGATTCGCGGTGAGATGACGCTGCAGATGACGTGCCGACCGGCGTTCGACTATGCTCGCACCGATCACACGCTGACCATCCACGATGCGCAGGTTCGCGAAGGCGGTGCTCAATTCGACGGGCAGACGCAACACCTCGGGCTTGACGCCACTGTCCCCATGGAGGCTGACGTCGACGCGGCAACCGCCTCCTTCACCATGAGCGCCGGCGATCGGCATCACTTCGTGCTCTATCCGTCCGACCGGAGCGCCCCGCAGGCCGGGGCTTTTTCGCGAGAGCGCGAAGAAGAACTCTTCCATCACACGCTGGCCTACTGGCGCGACTGGATCGAGCAGTGCACGTACGACGGCCGCTGGCGCGAGGAGGTCTACCGCTCGGCCCTCGTGCTGAAGCTCCTAACGCACGAACCGACGGGCGCGATGATCGCCTCCCCGACGATGGGGCTTCCGGAGTCGATCGGCGGGGTTCGCAACTGGGACTATCGCTACACCTGGTTGCGCGATGCGGCCTTTACCGTGTACGCCCTTCTGCGCATCGGCTTTACCGAGGAGGCGAAAGCGTTTATCGACTGGATCAGCCGGCGGTGCCACGACTGCGACCCCGGCGCTCCGCTCAACATCATGTACACCATCGACGGCGAAACGGACCTGGAGGAGGTTGAGCTCGACCACCTCGACGGGTACCGCGGCTCGCGCCCCGTCCGGCTCGGCAACGCCGCCTCCGACCAGCTTCAACTCGACATCTATGGGGAGCTGATGGACGCGGTGTACCTCACCAACAAATACCAGGCGCCGATCTCGTACGACTTCTGGACGCGGCTCCGGGACCTTCTCGACTGGCTCTCCGAGAACTACGATCAACCCGACGACGGCATCTGGGAGGTCCGCTCCGGACGTGAGCACTTCGTGTACTCGAAGCTGATGTGCTGGGTGGCCTTCGACCGTGGGATCCGGCTGGCAAACAAACGCTCCTTTCCGGCAGATCTCGACCGGTGGCGCACGTGCCGGGACAACCTGTATCGTGAGATCATGGAGAAGGGCTGGAACGAGGACCGGCAGGCGTTCACACAGCATTACGACAGCGACGCGCTGGACGCCTCGCATCTCATCATGCCGCTCGTCTTCTTCATGGCACCGAACGACCCGCGGATGACGAAGACGCTCGATGCGATCATGAAGCCGCCGTCCGACGGTGGCCTCCGCTCCGACAGCCTCGTTTACCGCTACGACCAGTCGCGCGTCGACGACGGGCTGCCAGGGCACGAGGGCACGTTCAACATGTGCACGTTCTGGCTCGTGGAAGCGCTCACCCGGGCGGGGCGGACCGACCCGGAGCGCCTGGACCAGGCTCGGGTGACGTTCGAGAAAATGCTTGGCTACGCCAATCCCCTCGGCCTCTACGCGGAAGAAACGGGGCCGCGCGGCGAGGCGCTCGGCAACTTCCCGCAGGCCTTCACCCACCTGTCGTTGATCAGTGCGGCGTTTAACCTGGACCGGACGCTCGACGCGTCATAACGACTTGCGCCCGACGTCATCCACGTGACTTCGTTACGTCGCCTGGCGCATTCGCCGTGGCAATAGCACGCCGAGGCCGGCGCAAAGAACGCCGACGAGAGCCACCACGCCAAATGCCGTCGCGTACCCGTCCGGGCCGGCATCCGGGCCGCCTGCCGTTACGGCAACCGCCCCGATCATGGCCCCGCCGACGAGCTGCCCGATTCCCAGGAAGAGAGTGATGATGCCCTGGGCGACCGTCCGCTCCGTCTCGCGCGCCGCGTTCAGGAGGATGTAGCTCAGGGAGGAGCCGAGGAGACCGGCGAGGCCCAGCCCGAGAAGGATGGATCCTGAATAGAACGCGACGCGGTCGCCGGGGACGGCGGCAATAAGAGCCAGACCGGCCGTGAACAGGATGCTGCTCGCGGTGACGATCTGACGGACCCCGATACGATCGAGCAGCCGGCCGGCAATCGGGGAGCCCACGGCCACGGCTCCGACCAGCGGCAGGAGCATAAAGGAGGCCGTCGAACTCGGAACGCGAAAGGATGACGCCGCGAACTCAGGGAAAAAGATGAACGACGCTTCCGCGAGGCCCGCCCCGATGGCCAGGACAGCCGCGATTTTTACGGCACGATGGCGAAAGAGGCCGAGGCGAAGCATCGGAGAGGCAACGCGGCGCTCGATCATGATGAATCCGGCTATCAGTGCGCCCGCGCCGAGCAGATACGGCGCCACGTCAATGGAGACCAGGCTCTGACCGACGGCCCCGGCATCGATGCGGTTGATGCCGATGGCGAGAGCGGCAAGTCCGGTGCCGAGGGTGAGGAGGCCCGCCACGTCCACCCGTTCGTCCGACGCGCGAACTGTCTTCGGGAGAATCCGCCATGCCGCCAACGCGACGATCAATGCGAAAGGCACGCTCAGCAGGTAAAGCCACGTCCAGCCGGCCACCGCTAGAAGCGCCCCGGCCAACCCCGGCCCGATGAGAAAGGCGATGCCGTACACCGCACCCAGAACGCCCAGCGCGCGACCGCGCCGCTCGACGGGGAAGACGTCTCCGACGACCGCGCTCGCGGCGGGAAAGATTCCAGAGGCAGCCAGTCCCTGCACCGCCCGGCCGACGAGAAGTTGTTCGAAGGTAGGCGCCGTGGCAACAACGACGGCGCCAAACCCGAAGGCAAGCACCGCCGACGTGTAAACCCGACGCCGCCCAAGACGGTCTGCAAGCCGGGACATGATCGGAACGCCCACCAGATTGAACAGGACGAACACGTTCAGGACCCAGGCCCCGGTCCGCGGGGATACGTCGAACGTCGTGCGGATCGGACGCAGGACCGGTCCGACAATAGCCAGATCCATCGCAGCCATCAACACACCGAGGAAAAGGACCAGCAGGATCCGTCGGGACGATCGATCAGGCACGTAAACCGGGACTTGTGCGCAGGGATTGGCGGACTGCATCTGCGAATCGTAATACTCTCCATCAGTCCGCTCGTTCAGTCGCTGAGACCGGACCTGCAGTCGTTAGCACCCGTGAAACGCCGTCCGCTGTTTCCGCCATGCTTCCGGTCTCGCCACCGACTTCCATGCTCGCCCGCTATGCTGTTGTTGTCTTGCTGTTTCTTGCCGTAGGCGCCGGAGACCTCCAAGCCCAGCCGGCCGCCGGCGACACCAGTGGCGTTCAGGCCGTGTATGACCGGGTTAGCCTTGCCTACGAGCTCGGCGACCTGGATGCGGTTGCAGATGCATACGCAGAAGACGCTCGCTACCTGCTCCCGGATGAGGATCGCGGTGTGGTCAGCGGCCGCGACTCGATCCGCGCTATCTTCGAGGGGTTCTTCGAGGCCGTCGCGCTCCGGCAGTCGGAGCTCACGATCGAGTTTCGGTTTCTGGACCGCCGCATCGGCGAGCGCGTCGCTTACGACGTCGGCTACTACCGCGTCCGCGTGCTCCGGGACGGCGAGGAGATGAGCGCCTCGACGGGGAAGTTCTCGACGGTTCTGAGGCAGGGGACGGATGGTACGTGGCGCTTCGTCGTCGACGCCTACAGCCCGGCACCTCACGACGCGTTTGACGCGCTCGAGCCCACGGAAGGATCTCTCCCCCGGTAGCTCCCGGCAGAGGCTCGGTCACCCGCGGTCGTCCAGCGGCCAGAGGCCCGGCGTTGCGATCTCGATGCTGTTGCCGGCGGGATCCCAGACGTAGAGCGAACGACCCTCATCGCCCCAGGTTATATCTTTCTCCACGGCGACGTCGTGCCGCCGGAAGCGATCCAGCCACGATTCGATCTCGTCGTGAGCGACCCGAAACGCCACATGTCCCGGCCCGTCCGCGCCGTGCGGCGGAAGCGTTCCGTCCGGGTCGGCTGTAGCGTCGGGATGGAAGATAAGCACCATCTGCCCGCCACAGCGAAAGAACACGTGCCGCCCCTCCGTCCTCGAGACCAGGTCCAGACCCAGCACATCCCGGTAAAACGGAGTGACCGCATCGAGATCACGGGCGTACAGACACGTTTCCAGAACGCCGGCGGGGCCTGACATGGGTCGGTGGTGGATGGTTGTGGGTTGTGGGTCGTGGGTTGTGGGTCGCGCGGGATCAGACCGGCCGTGTGGGACGACCCAGAGAGGGTGTGCGTACGGGGCTGGAGAATAGGCTGCAACCCGTTCAATCCCAAGCACCTTCACACCTTAACACCTTCACACCTCAACGCCGCCGTTACCACGGCAACTCGCCGCCGTCGTGGGTGAGGAAGCGGCCGGCGTCCTGAGGGCTCAGGGATCGCACCACATCC
>JAAAOT010000022.1 GCA_009908725.1 Bacteroidota bacterium
CCGGGAAGCCGGCGAATGATCCTGGGCACGGACATCAGCAGGAGAGCAGACGACCGCTGACTCGGATCGTCAAGCAGAAACGACGACGTCGACGCACCGCGCGAGGCACCAACGGCGGCCTTGGAGCGAGGAGGGGCCGTTGCCGTTCGAGCTACCGGCGGATTCGCATTCGTGCCTTTGGGCTCGGACCGAACGGAGGAAGTGAGAGGCTCGGGCCAGAGCGTTCGGCGGGACGCGTTCGACGATCGCGACCGCGATACGGGAGAAGCGGACATGGTCGAAGGGGGATGCTGCGGGGGGCGGGGGGAAAACTGCTTCTAACATCCCCTGCCCGCGGACACCGAGCATCATCCTTCCGGATTACAGGCTTTGTCCGTTTCTCTATCGGGACTATGTAGGTTTGGATGAGTCTTTCACAGATGAATCCTGCTTCTACTGTCGAACGCGCGGCCGATCGCCCGGCCCCCGGGGCGATGAAGGGTGGCCCGGACGGTCGTTCCGCATTCGCCCATGCGATCGCGGGACCGCCTCGGATTGGCGCTCCGAGCGCAGCCTACGCCACAGCCAGACCGAGTAGGCGATGGAGACGGCGACGAAGATGGCGACCGTGGCATACGCCCCGTACAGCGCGTACTCCCCGCCGATCACGAGCAGCAGTGCCGCCGGTGCGACCAGCGGAAGAACGGCGACGTAGTACCGGAGCAGGCCGTCGGTCGACCGAAGAATGGGCGGCACATACCGGCGCCAGCCGTCGTACGGGGCGGATCGAGAAGTCTGCGACTCGGAAGGCGACGACGAACGTGACATACGAAACGCGGCGTAAGGCTACACGGAGAGAGTCGGCCTATTCATGGTTCAACATTCCTGCCATGCCCGGATTCATCCGGCTGACGATGTACAGGAATGCCAGACCCCGCTTATTCCCCACAAATCGCCTCGTAAACGGGTAGTTTTTACAAAGCGACGTCAGGCGGGCGTAAAAACGTTCTCTGTAAGGAGGTACAGAATCACCCGCTTTCTATCGTCCGGGATGCTCCCTCTCAAGAGGTGGGCCCGTCGTCAGACCGCCCGCGCATCGCAGATTCGGGCGTCGACGGCTTACTCAATGTTCCGCATGGTTCGGGCAAGGTCGCGCGCGAGGTTGACGGCGTTTCGGAGAACGTACAGTCCCTCGGTGTCCTCAAGGTCCGACGCGGCAGCGTCACGCGGGGAGCCGGGACGATCGCCCATCATTCCGCTCCGGCCCCCTCGTCCACCCCGGCCCGCCTGTCGGGGGTCCTGTCCGCCGATCTGACTCGTCCCGGGCTCGTCCACGCCGGGGCGATTTGCACCCGGGGCATCGGACGGACCGCCTGCGCCTTCGCCGGGCAGGGAGACGTCGCCGACATCCATGCCGGCCACACCCCCGTCATCGTCGTCCCCGGGGTCCATTTCGGCAAGACGATCCGTCAGTGCCTGGTCCACGGCCGGAAACTGCTCGGCCCAGTCCCAGATCTGCGCACTCAGTTCGTCGATCCCGCGCTCCACGACATCGTCCGTCGACGGCGCCGGTACCGGCACGGTCGCCCGGGCCTCCGGCGGCAGGTCGTCGTCCTCGAGCAGGTGGGAAAAGGCAATGACGGTCTCCTCTTCGTGGCTCAGCGGGGGCGGTGTATTGGGGGAACGAGCCATAGGAAGGATTGAATTCGGAAAAGGGTTGGCGCCGGTATCGGAAATCAAACCGTGTGTCCGGTTCGTGATCGCCCTTACGAAAGGGATGAGGGATGGATTCAGGACGCATCGACTCAGCTTCCACATGCCATATGAACGCAGCCGGACGTGATGCCTCCACTTCCGTCCCCGTCCGAGCCCGCCGTGACGTCCGCCCCGTGCATTCGCATTTCGGCTTTCAAATTTCGACCTTCGCATTGCAACCTTCCCCGCCCATCGCCCGGTCCTCATGCGCCTCGCGTGCTTCCTCCTTTTCGTTATCATGACCGCCGCCGCGTACGGACCGGCTCCTGCTGAGGCCCAGACCGACAGGATGGTCGTCGCCTCGCCGGACGGCCGCCTCGAAGCCGCCGTCACCCTCACGGCAGACGGCGTGCCCCACTACCGCCTGTCCCTCGACGGGCAGACGATCGTCGCTCCGTCCCGCCTCGGCGTTGTCCTCGCAGGGGGCGACACCCTGGGCGTCGACATGACCGTCGCCGGCGTCGATACCACGCTTCGCGACCGGACGTGGACGCAACCCTGGGGCGCGACGCAGACCGTCCGCGACCACCACCGAGAGGCCCGAATTCAGTTGTCGGAAGACACCGGTGAACCGAACCCGCGCCGGATGGTGATCGTCCTCCGCGTCTTCGATGACGGCCTCGGCCTCCGGTACGAATGGCCCGAACAGCCGGGGCTCGATCGCTTTCGGATCGAGGACGAGCTCACCGCCTTTCGCTTTGTCGACAACCCGACGGCGTGGTGGATCCGGGCGTACGAGGCCGATCGGTACGAGCAGCTGTACCGGGAGACGCGCCTCAGCGACGCCGGGTACGCCCTGCATACACCGCTCACGCTCGCCTTTCCCGATCCGTACGGGACGCCCGAGGCCGGACCGCACATGGCCGTTCATGAAGCCGCGCTCCTCGACTACGCCGCCATGTCGCTCCGGCGGATCGGGCCGACGGCGTTCGAAGCGGATCTCGCGCCGTGGTCAACTGGCACGCGCGTCTACGCCCGCACGCCATTTTCCTCCCCCTGGCGAACGGTGCTCGTCGGCGACACGCCCGGGGACCTGGTGACCAACCAGATGGCGCTCAACCTGAGCCCGCCGAGCCGGATCGAGGACACGTCCTGGATCCAGCCCGGGAAATACATCGGCATCTGGTGGGCCATGCACCTCGGGGAATGGACGTGGGTCAGCGGCCCGCGCCACGGCGCCACAACGGCCCACGCAAAATGGTACATCGACTTCGCATCAAAGCACGGCTTCAGCGGCGTCCTCGTGGAGGGCTGGAACGAAGGGTGGGACGGGACCTGGGCCGCGAGCGGATGGGATTTCTCGTTTACGACGCCGTACCCCGACTTCGACCTTGACGCCGTCGCATCGTATGCGCGGGAAAAGGGCACCCGGCTCATCGGTCACCACGAGACCGGCGGCAATGCACCGGTCTACGAAGCGCAGATGGACACCGCCTACGCGCTTATGGCGTCGCACGACGTGTCCGTCATCAAGACCGGCTACGTCAACTACGGCATGAACTTCCCCCGCATCACGGCCGAAGGTGACACCGCACGCGAATGGAACTACGGACAGTTCATGGTCAACCACTACCGGCGGTCGCTGGAAGCAGCGGCCGAGCAGGAGATTGCGCTCAACATCCACGAGCCGATGAAGGGCACGGGTCTCCGGCGGACCTACCCGAACCTGCTGACGCGGGAAGGGGCCCGCGGGCAGGAGTTCAACGCTCCGTGGGGCGGCGGAAACGGCCCCGACCACGTGCCCACGCTCGTGTTCACCCGCATGCTCGAGGGGCCGATGGACTTCACGCCGGGCATCTTCGACCTGACGGCCACCGGCGAGGGGGCGGACGTGCCGACCACCCTGGCCGGGCAGCTCGCGCTCTACGTTCTGCTCTACAGTCCGCTCCAGATGGCCGCGGACCTGCCCGAGAACTACGAGCCTCACATGGATGCCTTTCAGTTCATCAAGGACGTACCGGTAAACTGGGCGGAGACGACCGTGCTCAACGGACGCGTCGGTGACTACGTCACGATCGCACGCCGCGACCGGCACTCGGCCGACTGGTATCTCGGCGCCAAGACGGACGGCACCGCGCGGACCGTGGACGTGCCACTCGACTTCCTCGAGGCCGGCACCCGGTACACGGCGACGATCTACCGCGACGCAGCCGGTGCAGACTGGCAGGCGAACTCGGTCGCCTACGTGATCGACACGCGCGAGGTGACCGCTGCCGATCGCCTCACCGCCGACCTCGCCCCGGGCGGCGGTCTGGCGGTTCGCTTCGAG
>JAAAOT010000383.1 GCA_009908725.1 Bacteroidota bacterium
ACGGAACGTGAACCAGCTCAGCGATCAGGTCAACGAGGTGTCATCACAGGGCCGGGAACGCGCCAAGGCCGTGTTGCAGCTGATGCTCCGGTGGATTCGGGACCTGATGCTCTATCGCGAGCTCGGGGAGGAGGCGCCTCTCGTAAATGTGGATCAGAATGAGGTAATCGAAAACTTTGTCCGCCGCGTTCCGGATGCGGATCTGGAAGCGATGATTCATCTCGTCGAGCAGGCGATCCACCTCGCCGAACGCAACGTACGGCTGTCCCTCGTGCTGACGACGCTCGCGCACCGACTCGGGGACGCCATGCGCGGGAAGGGCGATACCCGTCTGTATGTGCCAATGCCGGACGCCGAGACGGCATGACCGGATCGGCAGGAATTCGGGCCACACAGGGACCAGGGAGACGCACCGACCGTCGGGCAATGGCCGGGTTGTGAGGAAAAAACCCGGATGTAGAGAAAATTAAGTTTATAATCTGTTCTTTCGTTTGTTATACTAAGATCGGTTCGCTAATCGTGCCAAAAGATGAATCGTCACAGCGCCATCGGCACAGTGACATTGGAAGAACCGGAGCTTCATGCGCCCACTGGAGGCGGAATTCTTTGTACCTCCGGGTGGCTTCAGAGGCATGTATGTGCGTGAACGCCCTTCAGTGCGCAGGTCACGCCCGCTGGATCGACACGTGGCCCGCCCATGACGCGGCTGCGTATTCCTTCGTGGAGAGCCCGGCACATTCCTTGTGATGATGTAACGCGCAGTGTTCGTCCGGCCCTCCGATCATTCGTCTCATCATTCCCGGTCCCTCATGCCCTCCAACTACGATGCGGAGCCGATCCTTTCGACGCGGTGCAAGCTTCCTGGACGAAGCCTGTGGTTCACCCGCGCTCATCTCCACGAGGACCACATCGAACTATCCGGATGGAACTGGAGGGGCCGCTTCTCGCGAAGCATCGACCTGGACAACATCGACCGCTTTCAGTGGTGGGCCGTGCTGAACGATGTGAACTTTCTCCTGCACCTCAAGGATGGCGCGGCCGTACCGCTGCAGTTGTTGCGGAGTGCCGGCGTATGGAGTTGCAAGCTGCACGAGCTTCTGGGCCAGAGCATTCTGGCACAAGATGCTATCCCGCGCGTTGGAGCCCGCCGTGACATCGCTGCGTGATCCGTCGTCGGCCCATCACGGATCGGGCAGCGCGCATCCGACGCTCACTGATCCGTATCCTCCGATGATGCTCAACCGTACCTCTGCCCGCTTCGGGTGGTCGACTTTCCTCCTCGTCGTTGCCGTCGTCGCTCTTATCACGTCTCCGGGCACGTCGATGGCACAGACGCCCGATCCGTCCGAGATCGATGCGTCGCCCGAGCTGAAGCCCGAGCTCGTTGCCGTAGACAGCCTCCGCAATGCCGGCGCCTTCCGAGACGCGTTTGGTCGGCTCACGTCTCTGAAGCAGGATCACCCACAGAACGCGGAGATCCATTACCGTCTCGCCCTGACGCGCGTCGACATGGGCGAAACGTCGGACTCCGAGCAGAAGCGGAAGTCGATGTACCTCGCGGCGCTCGAGAACGCAAAGGCCGCCCTGGCAGCGGACTCGATGCTTGCCTACTCGCACCTGGCCGCAGCCATCGCGGAGGGACGCGTAGCCCTCACCGCAGGCACGAAGGAAAAGATCCAGCGATCGCGCGCCGTGAAGCACCACGCCGATCGCGCCATCGAACTCGACCCGGACATGGCGTCGGCCTACCACGTCCGTGCGCGCTGGAACCGTGAAGTCGCGGATCTCGGATTCTTCTCACGAACGATCGTACGGACAGTCTACGGCGGTCTTCCGGAAGCATCCTTCGAACAGTCCGTGCGCGATTTCAAAACGGCGATTGAGAAGGAAGATACCATCGTGCACCACATCGAGCTCGCCCGAACCTATCTCAAGATGGATCGTGAGGACGAGGCCCGGGCCTCCCTACAGACGGTTCTCGACATGGAAAACGACGACCCAGACGACCCGCAGCACAAGAAAGAAGCCCGCGAACTGCTCGATGAGCTGAGCTAAGCGAACGCGTTCGATTTCGCAGAGGCATGTGAGTCCTGCCGCCGGCGTCTCCGCACCACGTTCACGCATGTCGCGTGCGCGTTACGGTCGTGAGACGCCGGAACGTTTTTCTGGATGACCGATGCCAATTTCCGCTCGTACTACTGTCCACCAATTCGCCGCTAGCAGATGCCGTATTCCGCCGAAATCAGCCGTCAACAGCCGACGGCATTTTTGTTTTTGTTGGATCAATCGGCATCCATGCAGGACACCTTCGGAGGGGCGAAAGCTAAAGGAGATGCCGCGCCCAGCAAGGCGCGGGTCCTCGCGGACACCGTCAACCGCCTATTACAGAATCTGGTGCTTCGGTGCGCCAAAGAGGAGGGCGTGCGAGACTACTTCGACGTCGGCATCATCGGATACGGGGAGCGCGTCCAGCACCTCATCACCCCGGCGGATGAATACGACACGGGCACCGGGCTTATTCGCATCAGCCACCTGGCCGAGCGACCCCGGCGGATGGAAGAGCGGGTCAAAACGACGACGGACGATGAGGGGGAAGAGCAGGAACGCCGGGTCAAAACGCCCATCTGGTTCGACCCGCACGCGAAAAACGGGACGCCAATGTGCCAGGCGCTCGATCTCGCCGCGCAGTCGGTGCGGACGTGGATCGACGAGCATCCATCGAGCTTTCCGCCCGTCGTACTGAACGTAACCGACGGTGAAGCCACGGACGGCGACCCGCTCCGCTATGCGCAACAACTCCGGTCGTTCGCCACGGACGACGGGGAGGTGCTCCTCTTCAACGTTCACCTTTCCGAGTCGGAGGAGCCCGCCCTGCTGCTGCCGTCGGATCGGAGCGAACTTCCGCACGACGACGAGTACGCCGAAACGCTCTTCCAGATGTCCAGTACGCTGCCCTTCTCGATGCGGGCGGCTGCGGAGCAGGAAGGCCTGCACGTCGACCTGGACACACGCGGGTTCGTGTTTAACGCCGACCCGGTGTCGCTGGTCACGTTCCTCGAGATCGGGACCCGGCCGAGCACCCTCCGGTAAACCTCCCGCCGCCGACCTCCTGCGTGGATATGCCCGCCGAGGACTTGTCGAACGACGATTCCGCACATGGCCCCTCGAACGACTCGGCCGACGGCGACCGTTCAGATCCGCCCGTGGACGTCGTAGCCGTGTCCATTCCCAAGCAGGGCAGCACGTCGGACGAGAACGAGGATGCCTTTGCTGTCCACACGGACACCTTTCCCATCGGCGTCGCCGTCGCAGACGGTGCCACCGAGTCCGCCTACTCGCGGCTGTGGGCATCCTGCCTGACGCGCCGAATGGTGGAGGTGAATGACCTCACGGAGACGTCATGGGCCACGTCGGTGGATGCTGCCCGGAAGGACTGGAGCGCGATCCTTGCCGACGACCCCACGCCCGTCCCCTGGTACGTGGAGGAAAAGCGACGAGAGGGTGCCTTCGCGACGTGCCTGGCACTGATGCTACACGCGGACGGCGCGTATTCGGCCTCTTCGGTCGGGGACTGCATGCTGATTCAGGAAAGGGCCGGCGAACGACACACTTGGCCTGTCGATGATCCGGATGCATTCTCGCATCGCCCGGACCTGCTGAACAGCCGGTCGAGCAAGGCGAGTCCCAACCCAGAGATGCATCACGGCACCTGGAGGCGTGGCGACGTTTTCATCCTCGCCACGGACGCCGTCGCGGCATGGTTGCTCGACGCATCGCCGGATCTGCCCGACGATCCCGGTCCCCTTCGCGCTCGGGTCGCGGCCGCCCGGGAGAACGGCGTCCTCCGAAACGACGATGCGACGCTCGTCCGGATCCAGGTCGCAGCCACGCCATCATAAGCCCATCCGTAGCGCCGGCGATCGGCGCATCTGTCCGAACGATCTCGTCCATGAGTTACCCCACGCCGAGCGACTATCAGGAAGCCGTTCAGGACCCGGCGTCTGCATTTACGGACCCGGAACTCAAGACGGCGTCTCCCCGAGAGAATGTGCTCGGACTGCCGCAACCGGTAACCGGAGCCTTTGCGGCCGTTTTTCCCATGACAACCGAACGGGGCATCCGCTACGCCGCAAAGTGCTTCCTCGCCCACGTCCCGGGTCAGCAGCAGCGGTACGCCGCCATATCGCGGTATCTGTCCGCAGTGGATCTGCCCTGGACGGTCGCCTTCGAGTTTCAACCGAGGGGAATCCACGTTCATGGCGACGTCTATCCCGTCCTCAAGATGGAGTGGGTGGAGGGGGCCGGACTGAACCGGTTCGTTGGCGACCACCTGGACGATCCGGACGTCCTGGCGCGACTCGCCGAGCGCTGGCGTGAGCTGTGTACGGGACTCGAAGAGGCTGAGATCGCGCACGGAGACCTGCAGCACGGCAACGTGCGCGTGGCAACGGACGGGGAGAAGCCCGTCATCCGGCTGGTCGATTATGATACCATGTACGTGCCCGAACTGGACGGAGAGACCAGCCCGGAAGTCGGCCATCGCAACTACCAGCACCCCGATCGAACAGAGCGCGACTTTGGGCCGCGAGTGGATCGGTTCTCTGCGCTTGCCGTCTACACCGGTCTCCGCGCCTGTGCGGCCCGCCCCGAGCTCTGGCAGGCCTACGATACCGGCGAAAACCTGCTGTTTCGGGACGGCGATTTCTATGATCCGGACGGGTCGCCGCTGCTGGCTGAGCTACGGGGGGACAACGAGCTTGCTCCGCTCGCCGATGCACTGCGGACGGCCTGCTACCTGGAGCCGGAAGACGTGCCCGCCCTCGACGACATTGTCCGGGGAGACGCGTCCCTGCCGGCCGTGAACGTTCGCTCGCGCTCGCGTGGCCGAACGCGGAAACCGTCGGCACGGAGGGATCCCGTGGAGGGGGCCTGGGCACCGCTCCTGGCGACGGTTTTGCTCGGGGCGGCGGCCGTCGGGCACGTCGTGGTGCCTGCGTACGGCGTGGCCGTAGCGCTGGCCGGGGTCATCGCACTCGGCATCGTGGCCGGGCTCCGGTACGGACGCCACCCGGTGGTGCGCCGCCGCCGCAGGCTCGCCCGGGAGTCCGAGCGGATCACGCGTCTGATCCAGAACATTCGCCGCCAGATCGATTCGCTATCCGTCCGTCGCCAACAGGTGCTCGACTCCGTGGACGAACGGCGCGAGGAGCGGCTTCAGGAACTCCGCGAAGAGGTCATTTACGATCACCTGAAGCACCACTTCATCGGTGAGCTGCGAGATGTCGAGGGTCTCACGCACAAGCACGTCGTGCGGATGAAGTCGGCCAACATTCGCACCGCGTACGAAGCGACGGCTGAGCGGCTCGGCGAGCTTCGCCGGCTGAGCGATACCACCCGTACGCGAATCGCCATGTGGCGCGCGACGCTCGTCCGGGAGGCGGAAGATGAGTTGCCCGACGAGCTGTCGCCGGCGGAAGAGCGTAGGCTGCGGCGGTACGTGCAGCACCGCGTCGAAGATATCGACGCCGAGATGCGGCGCGCGCGCGAGAAGATTGAGGTGCAGACGCGCGAGCGAGAGGAGGTGGAAGAGCGACGAGACGATCTTCCGCAACTGTCCGTCGGTCGCTATATCACCTGGCTTCTGTATCTCGTGTCGCTGCCGCGTCGAGGCGGCCGCGAGGGTCCGCCGACACCTTCCGGCAATACACCAGCCCGGGAGAATGCGTCAGGATCTTCGGCGCCGACCGCACCGGACGGCCCCTGGTGGGAATCCGTGTAGCTGCGCCCGACCATTCGCGCGCTGTAGGTGGAGGCCGATCCAGTAATGACCCGTATCAGCGTGAGACAGTCCATGTGTCGGCTGTCTCAGCCTACGGAGCATGCCTCGATACTCCTAAAGAGAAGGTTCCGTGCGTCGTCCTTGCGGGAGACGGTCACTCTTCGTCTTCCCAGAGGTCGTCGATGTCCTCGATCGTCGTATCCGATTTTTCCTCCGACGTCATATCGTCCCGGACGAGGGCGAGGATGGCCGAGTGGGGGATGATCAGGTAGTCGGTGCTATCGTACTTCAGTTCGACAGCCTCCGACCGGACGAAGTAGGCATAGTCTCCCGGTTCGGCCTGAAGTGGAAGGTAGCGGACCGGCGTATCCGACGGGCGCCACGAGTCGTTCTCCGAATACTCTGGATTCTGCGTGAGGTAGCCGGGACCGGTTTTCACGACGCGTCCGCCCCGAACGTTTTCCTGCTCGGCTGCTCCGGCCGGGAGAAGAAGACCGGATTTCGTCTTTTGCTCGCCCTCCTGCGGTTTGATCAGGACGCGATCACCGATGACGATCAGTTCGGACATAAAAACGGTACCACTGGGCTGAAGACACAGACGAAGAGGCGCGCTCTCATGAGGAAGTCGCGCGCGGTCCTGTGAACGGCGGGTGCGGACACAGGTTCGCCACCTGTATGCTCAGCTCGTGATACCGTTACGAAAACGGATGAAATCGCCAGAGAGCGGGTGGGGGACGCAATCGCGTACACGACTTGTTGGTCAGCAACACCGGCCGAAAGAACGGTCGATCTGACAGCAAGCCGTGGCACCGGGTGAAAGCGCTACCGGCGCGACGCGTGAAAGGGGGCTTAGAGGAACTCAAGCACGGTGTAGACCAGGATGCCAACGAGGCCGGCACCCAGCGTCATCAACCGAATCATGCGGTCGACAGGATTGTCCATGGCGTCACGTGCGAAGGGTTGGGGACAGAAAGATCATGGTAAATGCCGGAACGATTTCATCGTACGAAATTCTGAAACCGTTCAAAAGCATTTTGCAGTACGTTAATACCCGATGCCCCGAAAATTCTTCAATTCTGCAGAATTCTTAACCGACACTTGGGAGAAAGCGCGGGGCATCGCGGCCAAACGGTCCCCGGATCGCTCGGCACATATGTAATGCAATCTCTATGCCTCGCGGGGATGGATGAAGGGTAGATCATCCGTAACGGGATTATCGATCCATCAATTACGTCCTGGAGGCGGTGATTTGATTGCCGGCGAGTTCTCGAAGACGGCGCGCCAACCGGACGGTCGCCTTGGTTGCCGCGTCCAGCGTTCCGTCCGCCGGTGCGGGTCCGCTGACCGGCGCGCTTCCGTTCATGGTCACGCCCGCCGACTGAAGCGCGCGCGCCACGCGGAGCGCCGAGCTCCACGACAGCGTAACACCGGCTCCGCCGTGCCCCGTGTTGTGCGCCACGAGACGTCCGTCCGGTGAACGACTGATACCAAGACGAATGCCGTCCCCGTCCGGGTCGCGGGCGTACCGGTACCCGAAGACGGCCTTCGCATCGGACATCTCCGGAGTCTCACCGGTCAGATCCGCCAGTATCTCGCGGTTCAGGTCGAGGATCGGTTTCGGCACGGGGATCCGGCTGTCGTCAGGCCCGGGGACTGGGAGGTCGACCGTTTCGCCAACGAGCGGTTCGCCGCGCCAGCGCCCGTCATCATCCACCTGTCCGTCCTGCTTCGTGCCGCCGAGAACCCACACATCCCGGCGGGGATAGGCGTAGACGCCCGCCGGCGAACCGTCGGCCCGGGCGTAGGCGGCGTTGGACGGGGTGTAGTTGTACGAAAGGTGCTGACCGGTGTCGCGGTGCCGCGGCAACCCGGTCGACGGGATGAGGACGAGGATGCCGCGGATATAGGAAGCCGGGCGTTCATCTGGAAACACCGTCGGCGCCGCACCGCCCAGCGCGTTCACGAGGATCTCTCCGGGAATGTCGGGGAGTGCGTCGGGGGTGACCGTACGACGGACGATGCGGCCCCCGAGCCTCTCAAACAATGAGAACAGTCGCCGAAGGTAGATCGGCGTTTCCGCAAAGTAGACCTGGAAGTGCCACCCGTGGAGGGTGCTAGCATCGCGGCGGGACGGGGGACGACGGGGACTGTCGGCCAGACGGTGATAATCGATCAGCGCCGGAGCGTAGGCCGGGTCCGGCTCCGGCGCTTCGAACACCTCAAAATGAAGCTGTCGGCGCACCCCGAAGTCCTCGGCACGGCGCAGTATCTCGAAGAAGGCCTGCGCGTCTGCAAGGTGCTCGGCCGGGTTGTCGACGGTGACGGCGTGGGGAATGACGGACGCCGCCGGATACAGGCTCGCTGTCATCGGATCATGCGAACCGTGTGCACGGTCGGCTCGCCGCTCGGTGTAGATGGTGACCCTGTGCCCGAAAAGACGGAGCATCACCGCGGTCGTCACGCCGCTGATGCCGCCACCAAGAACTGAAATTGAAGCCATCGTTGGGTCTTGAGTCCGCGTGGGCTGTTACATCTCGACGGCCCCGGTACAATCACTGGGGCCCGTGTACCGCTACCTCTCCGTCCCGATGGATGTTCGTCCGCGTTCCACCCGCGCGGATGCCATTAGACGGATGCCATTAGAGACATCGCGCTGGCCATTTCCACGCGTTCCGGTTATTCTTTGAGCCGGCATCCGTTGATTCCTTTCCTACAGTTCACCTCTCTCCGATGGGCCTCTTCCGCCACTGCATGGTTGTGCTGTTCTTCGCACTCGGCTTCCTCCTCGTCGTTTGTACCGTTCCCCGACCCGTGCAAGCGCAGGTGCCCGATAACCCGTCTCTAGATAGAGGCGGCGCTTCGCCGGACACCTACCGGCAGAAAGAGGTCCCCCGCCGGCCCGTCGCCACGTACAGCATCGTGGCGCGCGACTCGGTGACCGGTCAGATGGGTGTCGCTGTTCAGTCCCACTGGTTCAGCGTGGGGTCCGTCGTCCCGTGGGCCCGGGCCGGAGTCGGGGCGGTCGCCACGCAGTCGTTCGTCGATCCACGGTACGGTCCGCTGGGTCTGGAACTCATGTCTCACGGGCGCACGTCCGAGGAGGCTCTGAAGGCGCTCGTTACTACCGACGATGCCCGGGCGGTGCGTCAGGTCGCCATGGTCGATGCCCATGGACGCGTCGCGGTCCACACGGGAGCGAATGCTGTCGAGGCCGCCGGACATCAGATGGGGCCCGGCTATTCTGTGCAGGCCAACCTGATGGAGAGCGACGACGTCTGGGGGGCAATGGCGGACGCGTACGAATCGAGCGAGGGTGACCTTGCCGCCCGTCTCGTGGCCGCGCTCGAAGCCGCACAGAACGAGGGGGGTGACATCCGCGGCAAACAATCCGCTGCCCTCGTTGTGGTGCGTGCCGAGTCCACCGGTCAGCCGTGGAATGACCGGTTGTTCGACCTTCGCGTCGAGGACCATCCGGAGCCGGTTGAAGAACTGAAGCGTCTTGTCCGATTGCAGCGCGCTTACCAGAAGCTAAATGAGGGCGACGGGCACGTCACCGACGGCGACATAGAGGCGGCCATGGAGAGCTATCGAACGGCGATGGGGCTCGTCCCGGATGAGGCGACAAACGGGGAGGCGCCGTTCTGGGTCGGCATCACGCTGGCGACGGAAGGACGCGTGGACGATGCAATTCCGTTCCTCCGCCGCGCCTACGCACAGGACGACCGCTGGGCCGAACTGGTCCGCCGCCTCCCCGATGCCGGGCTTCTACCAAGCGCCGACCTCGCGGAAACGCTGCAGGAACGCATGCAGGAGGAGAAGAAACCCGCTTCAGACGAGTGACGGGGTCGCAGGGCGGCGCGGCACCGGCGCATCACCGCCGGCTACGCCTCATCCTCCATCACCCGGTTCGGAGACTGCTGCCCGTTTTCCGGAGAAACGGCTGTTTTCTCCGCGTTCACGGACACGGGAAGCTGGATGACGAAACGCGTGCCCGAATCGTACGACATATCGAGCTCGATTGAGCCGTCCATGGCGTTCACGAGGCGCCGCGTGATGGCGAGGCCCAGGCCGCTCCCCGTCGCCGTCTCGCTGCGTTCGTCCGGGTCCTGCACAAAGGGCTCGAACAGGTGCTTCTGCATTTCCTCGCTGATCCCCGGCCCGGTGTCCTCGACCGCGATCCGTACGGCGTCGGATCCGGTCCGTGCGCGTAGCGTGACCCGCCCGCCTTCCGGCGTAAACTTGAGCGCGTTGCCGACGAGGTTGTCGAGAACGCGCTGGAGAGCGGGATGGTCGGCGCGGGCGAGGAGGGGGGCATTCGCGGCGTCCACGGACAGGTCGAGGTCGCGTTCCTCGGCGCGCGGCCGGTAGACCTCCAGGGCTTCCTCGATCTCGTCGACCACGTCAATGGTCTCCGCGTCTAGTTTCCAGCGATCCGCCTCAAGTTTCGAGAGATCGAGAACCGACGAAATCGTATTGAGCAGTCGGCGCCCACTTGTGCCGACGAGGCCGGCAAGGTGATCGTACGGATCCGGGACTTCTTCCTCCAGAACCTCCGCGAAGCCGATGATGGACGTAAGCGGGGTCCGGATTTCGTGGCTCATGTTTGCGAGGAAAATGGACTTCAGTCGTTCGGCGCGACGGGCTTCATCGCGTGCCTCATCAGCGGCTTCCTTCGCCGACCGCAGCTTGGCCTCGCGTTCCTCACGCAGCGTTACGTCGCGGTACTTCCAGAGGTGGCCGAACCGGGTGCCGTCGATGTGGATGGGAACGTAGTCGCACTCCAGAACGCGACCGTCTGCCAGCTCGACGCGCTCCCCGACCGTGGTCTCGCGGGTGCGCATCAGGTCGCGGAGGCGGTCGAGCGTCTCTTCCGGACTATTCAGGACACGAGTCGATTGCAGGGCCAGTTGCCGGGCATCGGAGCCAATCAGGTCTGTCGGGTCCTCGCTGATGTCGAACAGGTCGCAGAATGGTTGATTCACCAGTCGGACCAGGCGGTTCTGGTCTTCGACGAGAACGCCTTCGTGTAGGCTGGTGAGAAGCGCACCGAGACGCTGCGCTGTCACCCGGAGCTCATCTTCGACCTCGCGACGATCGGTAATGTCCTGCACCGTACCCCAGATGCGGTCCGGGCGATCACTGCCGCGTTCGACTTCGCAGGTGACGCGAAGCCATCGGCGCCGCCCCTCGCCGGTGATGGCCGGAACGGCAATGTCGAACGGGCGACCTTCCTCGTACGCCCGGTGCATGTTGCGAAGGACTCGCGTCCACGCCGCCTCACCAAAGAAGTGCGGCCCATCGTCCGGGTGAAACCGGTAGCCATCGGCGACCTCGAAGATGGTGGCGAGATGGTCCGTATGGGTGAAGTTCTGCGTCCGGTCCTCGTACATCCAGCCGCCGACATTGGCCACCTCTTCCGTTTTCTCAAGAAGACGCTGGCTGTCGGCAAGCGCACGTTCCTGCACGCGGGCTTTGAGGGCGGCGCGGACCCACTGAACGAGGGCCTGGAGAAAGTCGCAATCGTCTGTCGTAAACGGTCGACTCCGCGGACGTTTGGACGCGAACGTGAGCGTTCCGTAGAGCGACCCGTCGATGTAAATCGGCGCGCCCAAGAACTGGTCAAGAGAGAAGCGCTCGTAGCAAGCCTCATCTGCATGCGGGCTGTCACCCATGTTGCCGATCGCGACCACTTCGTCCTGCTCGACGGTGAAGGCGCTGTAGGTGTCGGCAACGTCGTACACGTTCCCGACGGCATACTCCCCGTTAGCAGTGGACGCCTCGATGGTGGATACGTCGTCCCGGATTCGGCTCACGATGCCGACGTCGACGCCGAGCAGATCCGTGCCGAGATCCAGCACACGCTGTAGCTGCTCGTCCGTGGGACGGTCCTGCCGGGAGATGACGTCGTAGAGGAGCCGGAGCCGGCGCTTCTGAAGGGAGAGACGCTCACGACTTTCGACGAGATCGTCCTCGCGCTTCTTCCGGGTCGTCACGTCTCGCGTCACCACCAGCAGCGCGGCCTCGCCCTGGTCATTATCGGTCGCCCGGCCGATCGACTCGACCCAGATGTAGTGCCCGTCTTCGTGCTGCAGGCGATACTCCGTGCGCACCTCCCCCGTGCCTTCCAGGGCAAAGGTAAACGTGTCCTTGATTCGCGCAACGTCGGACGGGTGGATGTGGTCGAACGGCAGGGTCCCGAATAAACGCTCCGGATGACGTCCGACGAGGTCCTTGATGGACGGAGAGACATATAAACGTCGCCCGTTCCGGTCGAGTAGCGTGACCACGTCGGAGATATTCTCCGCCAGCAGGCGGTACTGGTGTTCCTGCTGCTCGAGCGCGGTCTCCGTCCGCTTCTGCTCGAGCATGTTGATGGCCGTCGCGACGATGACCGGACCGTTGGACCCGGTCACCTGCGTGCCTGTCACACGAACCGGAACGCGCCGGCCGCCCTGCGTCATAAGCGTGGCTTCAAACCGCTGCGTTCCTCCCGAGAGAACGGCATCGAACGCATCTTCGACCGTCGTGCGGTCGGACTCGTCGAAAAATGACGTGATGGACTGGCCCTTCACGGCCGCCGTCGTGTATCCCGATACGCTCCGGAAGCCGTCGTTCCACCGCCGAACGGTCAGATCCGGCGCGATCACGATAAACACGCCGGGAAGGTGATCGACAGCCGACTCGATCACGCCCTCCGAGCGGGTGCGCTGTGCATTCGCCCGGCGTGCTAGCGCGACTTCCAGCCCCAGCATCACCAGTGCCCCGCCGAGCAGTACCCACAGGGCCGGAAGCCAGATACTGACCGGCGCCAGAACCGCAACGAGGATGACACCTCGGTACGCGATCAGGCGCGATGAAAGGGGGGCGGGGATTACAGGCATGCGCAGGGGTAAAAACGTCCGGGGCGGCCGGCGGGGCGAATCGGTACCCGACCAATTCTAGTTACCCACCGTGAATCCGGTCCGCACGTCGCACGTGCGCGAGACCGGCGAAATCTCCGATGCAAGCATGTATTTTTCCAGGATACTACTTCACATTGTAATATCCAAATCCAAAATGCGACGTGCAGAGTCACCGGAATTCATTCACGTAGGTATGCGATTATAATGCCATACCCGCCGCCGATGCACGATAAGCGAGATTGTTGCGGATCGACCAAATCAGCGGCGGCCGTCCGGGAGGTTAATTCAGGTGCTGGACATCTCGAATTGCCTTCGGGTCAATCAGCCGATCGATTTCAAATCGTAGCACATCCTGCAGCGTCCATCCCTGCGGCATCGGTCCCTCGCTCAGGTGGACGCGTAGGGTGATGCGTCCGCGCGTGGCGGATACGGTGCGTTGTTGGGTCTCAGGTCTATCGGAGCCGGATAGCTCGAATCCTCGATACGTGGTGCTCATGGCCGCAGGATGCTACGCGATCAAATGGGGTAATGACGACTCAGCTCAATCGCTAAACGGTGGGAGTGCCGAGTCGATTCGCGCACGGGTGATGAGCCGACCATCGGAGCGGCCGATTTCACACGTAACAGCTTAGTGACCCGTCAGTATCGGTTGCGTTAAGATTCGGTGGACCCCGACAGTTGTTGCCAGGGTATCAGCCCCAGAACAACAAGTCGATCGCCGCCGAAAAATACGCAGGTCCGTGATGAAGCACGCAGCACGAAGCAACCGAGACGAAACGTCTAGAACGAAGAAGCAACCGACCATTCCCCAGCCGGCCGACTGACCGGTACGGGAACCGACCGTCCGTCCCTGCTCGCATCAAGGCGAGTACGGGTCGGGACGATCGCACTTTAGTGCCGGAACGGCACTAGAGTGCGGATGGAGTGAGAGAGGAGCAGGGCACCCGAACGGTACGGGTTCGGGTGCCCTGTTCTATATGGGTACGACACATTGGCGAGAAGCTCTATCCAGGACCGGGGAACGTCCCAGACGCGTCCCGGCAGCGATCGGCTGCGTCATTCTCCGGAGATAACGCGTTTTCCCGCTTTGCATTTTTACCGGGTGATGTGCGGATGTATCTCTTTTTTTTGCCGAAAACCGCGGCGTCACGCCTTCCCCGGACCCTCTTCTCAACAGCCCCGATGCCTGTGTCTTATCGAGATAAGCTCGCGCCGCCTCCTCTTCTTACTCTCTTGCTCCTCTCGGCTGCTATCCTGCTCGGTACAGCCGGACCTGCTGCTGCATAGACGACCTTCACGGTAAACGTCAGGATCGACGCGGATGGCGGACAGGCCGACGGTACGAGCGATGTGATACCCATCGACCCGGGTAATCAATGCACCCTTCGGGAAGCTATTATCGAGGCCAACGCCGCCGCCAACGGTTCCGAACCCGATATAATCGCGTTCAACATCCCGTCGACCGCGTCCCCGAGCGATCCGCACGTCCTCACTCTTTCCAGCGAGCTGCCTGCGATCATCGATCCTGTCGAGAGCGACGGATCTACCGAGCCGGACTACGTTAGCCTACCCGTCATTGAGATCGATGGCAGCAGCGCCGGGTCGGACGCCAACGGGCTAACGAGCGATATCGACCTGGACGGAGTCGGCGGGCAGCTGGAGCTTACCGCTGTTAGCGTGATCAACTTCGACGGTGACGGTCTCAATCTCACCGACGGAGTCAACCGGGTCGTCGACGCGCACACCGGCGTTCGGGCCGACGGCCTCACCGCCGGACCCAACGGACGGGGCGCTTTCATCGGAGGATCAGCCGACGGGTCGACCGTCACGTCGAGCATCCTGTCTGCCAACCTCGACTAGGCTCTGAGCATCACCACCGATAACGTACGTGTCACCAACAGCCGCATCGGCGTCGAGAAAGACGGCGGTGACCTCGGAAACGATATCATTCCGCTGGGCGCCGCGATTTCCATAAATGCCGTCGGCGTTAACATCACCGGAAACATCATTCGCTACAACGAGGGGCCCGGCGTCAGCATCGCGTCGATCACGCCGCCGAACAACAACAACTTGATCACTGGAAACGCGATCGGCAACAATAGCGGCATAGGTATCGACCTTGACGGCGGGACCGAGGACGGCGATTTTCGCACCGCCAACGACGCCGGCGATGGCGATGAGGGCCCGAACAACCTGCAAAATACGCCCGAGATCGTCTCGGCCGACGTCGACGCCTCCAACAACGTCACGATCACGTACTACGTGGACAGTGACACGTCGCTGTCTACGTCGGGTGCCAGCGCCTATCCGCTGCAGATTAACTTCTACGAGGCGGACGCTGATCAGGAGGAAGGCTTCGGAATACTTACGCAGGAAACATATACCTCCTCGGACTACAGTGGATGCGGTGCGCCGCCCTGCCCGAAAACGACGACGTTCCAGTCTCTGGTCTCCGTGAGCGAGTCAGACTACGTAAACGCCACGGCGACCGATGCCGATGGAAACACGAGCGAGTTCTCTGCGCCCTCAAACCAGCTCCCGGTCGAACTGGCCGCCTTCACCGCCCGGCTGGACGGCGAACGCGTCGTACTGCAGTGGTCCACCCTCTCCGAAACCGGAAACGACGGCTTCTCCATTGAGCGCAGCATCGACGATGCGCCCTTCGCCGCGGCCGGCTATCGCTCGGGCGCCGGCACCACTACGCAGCGCACCGACTACCGCCTTGTCGACGCCGCGATACCGGTCGGGGGCGCCTCTGCCGAGTATCGCCTCCGGCAGATCGACGTGGACGGCGATGCCCGCGTCGTCGGCCGCGTTGAGGTTCGCCTGACGTCCGGGTCGTCCTTCACCCTCGGCCGCCCGACGCCGAATCCGGCCGCCGATGTGGCGACGGTGGATGTGTCCGTCCCGGCAGACATGGACGATGTCTCCCTCGTGCTGTTCGACCTGCTCGGGCGGCGCGTACGCTCTGTGGAAGCGAACGCGCTCGGTGGCTCGTCTGCCGTGAACGTCCGGGTCGACGACCTGGCTGCCGGCACGTATCTGCTCCGACTCACGGGAAACGGGCGCGTGCAGACGCAGAAGCTGACGGTCGTGCGCTAACGTGAATGCGTCCTTGAGCCATCCTGTCGGCGGCGCCTACGGTCGCGCGGACACCCGGTCGAGCATCGGCCAGATGTTCTCCGACCAGTAGGCGCTCCGCAGGTGTTCGACGAGAACCATGCGGTAGCTGTCGTCTCCGGCTTCCAGCGAGAGAAGGGTTCGCTCCGCATCCATCGCCCGGGCATACACTTCCGAATCTGCCGTGTTGCCTGCGATAGGCGATGGCGCCGGGCGATCGTAGGTCACCCGGATCCGCTCGCTGCTCCGTGAACCGGCAGGGGTTTCAACCGTGGTCGTGTCGATTAAAGCGGCCCGGGCGCGGATCGGGCTGTCGTCGGCATTCAGGACGAAAAAGGGGACGGGCCCTTCTTCGCCAAACGTGAGGGATCGAACGAGAAGCGGCACGAGCGCCGGGGGCACGACCCGGTCAAACACGTCCGCCGCGATGTCCAGGCGACGCTCCTGGTTGCCGTAGTCATCGCTCCGCTTCAGGAAGGTCACCCCGCCATCCCCGTGGAAGGCGTATTCATGGTACAGATTCGAGCACCAGTCGAAGCTGGAAAACGAATGTTTGAGGGGTGCAAGGTCTGACCGTCGGGCATTTACGACCCAGTTTCGCTTGTACTGGTAGCTTCCGCTGTTCATTTCGAAAAACGTCGCTGCCTTAAAGGCCGCCGTGCCGGACCCGTCGGTTGTTTTCGCCATCGTCTCGCGTGAGAAGTTCTGCTTGACGAGGTATGTGCCGACGTCGAAGCTGACGGATTCCGGCTCATCGTACACGTTGTACGAACGCTCGACGCGGTAGAAGGCAATCTCAGCCTTTCCATCGTCCCAGATCGGATCCGCAAGGAAGGAGTCATCTACGGGCAGGTCCGTTCCTGCCGGCGTCGCGGGAGGTGCCGCCTCCCCCGCCTCGGTCGACGTCTCCGTGCAAGCAGTCAGCGTCATGCCGGTAGCGAGAAGAAGAAGGAGCGTCCAGAAGCCAGGGATTCGTAGGCGTGTCATGGGTGCGAAAGCGTCTGTTCAGGGATTGGCACGGCGAGGAAAACGATGGCGCGGTGGGGCGCGATGAGCTTGTTACTTCTGAGTCGCATGCTGGAAGCGACCCGTTACGGATGTCACGTTGCTGAAAGCGGGGGCGTGTCCACGAAAAGAATGCGGAGTCGCTCCGTACGGCAGGCTGTTCATCAACTGGAAAAGATACGGAGCCAACGTTGATCGCGGGAAGGTGCCACGACCCGTTCTTTTAACCTAGACGGTCTTTCACAGGACATCGAACGCCATGCTTCGCTACGCGCTGCTGTTCTTCATCATCGCGATGATTGCCGCGATCTTCGGATTCGGGGGCATTGCGGGTACTGCGGCATGGATCGCGAAGATTCTCGTGTTCGTCTTCCTGGTTCTCTTCGTCGTCTCGTTGATCTTCGGTCGGGGATAAGCCATTCTCCTGCGCTTCAGCCTGTCGGTTCGTTCCCTGGAACCGGTCGGTCCCTTTCTCGGCGCGTCGATGCCCGCGATCTCGCGCACTGCATCGTTTTCCCCGCTGACTTCGCATCCTGATTCAAAACCGCTTTCTGTATGACTATTCGCTCCCGACTATTCGCACTTCTTCTTGCCTGTACCCTCGTTCTCGCCGGTTGCGGTGATGAAGAGACCGACGATGGTTCGTCGTCGACACCGGATACACGAACGGAGATTTTGCAGCAGTCCCAGTCGCTTGAGGGAGAGATCCGAGCGATGCTCACAACGGCAGATACCCGCATCACGGAAGTGCGTCAGACGCTTCGCGCACGGGAGGGCGAGATCGATCCCGACCTGGAAACGACACTCGGTGAGCTCGAAACCCTTCGTGACTCGCTCCAAAACGACCTGAAGAAGCTGGAAGCAAAGGATGAGACCGTCCGCACCGACCGCCGTACGGAGGTCCATGAGCGCCTCGATGCCTTTCAGCACCGGCTCCGCGAGGTGCAGCTTCGCGCGATCAACTCGCGGTCGGACTTCCAGTCGGCTATATCCGATCGCCTGATCGCGCTCTCGAGCCGGATCGAGCGCATGGCACTCGAACTGGACGAGGCCGGAGAGGCCGCACCGCCGACGCACTGGCACACGATTCAGCGGCTGCGCGACAAGCACAAGCGCCTCGATGCCGAGATCGTCCGTCTGCCGGCGGGGGAGAACGCGGCCTTTCACGAGAGCAAGTCGAACATCGCCGGTCAAATTGCTGCCTTCGGCGTCGAGGTCGAGCGCGCCACGGACTCCCTCCAGTCTGCCCTGGCGGCCCGCGATACGCTCACTGAGCGTCCGGCCGAATAATCTCTTTTGCGACGGGAGATCACGAAGGCCTCCCGCTTGCTCCTTCCTTCTTCTCTTTCTACCGGTTCGACCCGATGCCCGAATCCCAGACCCCGGCGGATCGCGCGCGAGCGACGCCTCCTCTCGCTCGTCTGATCCGTCGTCTTCGCCATCCCAGACCCGTCGACCGTCCGATGCGCCGACGGCCACCGACGGTGCCGCATCCGGGAACGATGCGTCGGGCGGCGAGGCACCGATCTCGGCACCCGACACCGGCAACGTGATTAGCGATCGGTTCTGCACGGACGAGCTGTTTCGTCGGCTTGTGGCTGAGGCCGACCATGAGTTCTCCCGGTCGACGCGACTTCTTTTCCTCGGCGGCCTCGCGGCCGGTCTTTCCATCAGCCTGTCCTTCCTCGCCATTGTCGCCATCGAGGCGCGGCTGACCGGGGAGGCGGCCCCGCTGGTCTCCCGGCTGATGTATCCAGTCGGCTTTTTCTTTGTGGTGATGGGCCGCTATCAACTCTTCACCGAGAACACGCTGACGCCCGTCACGCTCGTTCTGGCCCGCCGGGCCAGCATCCCGCGCCTCATTCGCATCTGGTCCGTGGTCCTGTTCGCCAATCTGCTCGGTGCAGGCGCCTGCGCGTGGGTGTTCGCGTCGACAGGCGTGTTCGATGCTGCGATGATCGATGTCGGGCTTCACTACGGCGAGCACTTCGTGAAGCTGCCCTGGGCGGATGTCTTCTGGAAGGCCGTGTTCGCCGGCTGGCTCGTGGCGGGCATGGTCTGGCTCAACTTTGCGGCGCGAAGCACGACCGGACGCTTCTTCATCACGTTTACGCTGATCTACGTCGTCGCCGCCGCCGACCTCGCCCACTGCATCGTCGGGTCTACCGAAACGCTGTTTGCCGTCTTCCGGGGGACGATTACCTGGGGGGCGTTCGCGCTGGACTTCCTCGTTCCGTCCGTTCTCGGCAACACAGCCGGCGGCGTGCTCCTGGTCGCCATCCTCAACTTTGCGCAGACAGAAGAGGACACCGGTGCGCGGGCACTTCCGGATCACCGGATCCTGTCATGGAAGGAATGCCTGCTCGGGGAAGAGCGGTAGGGTTGTCGGGGAGGCGGAAGGCGCGAAGGGGAATGAGGGGGAGTGGGGGATGTGGTTTGAGGTTTGGGATGTCTTCGTCGATACCCCTCGACGAACCACCCCGCGGTGGTCATTTTCTCACTTACTTTGATTCTACCCCAGTTGCTCTTTCAACTGCTTCTTTCAATACGGAAGCTATCCCCGTTCTCTCTCCTTCTCATTCCACTTTTTGGAGAGGACATAAGCGCGGAGGACATCATTTATGCGCGTCTGATAACCCGATCCCTCCTGTTTAAAGAACTCGATGATGTCTTCGTCGAGACGGATTGTGATCCGCTATTTATCGACGGACGGATCGACAACTTGAGCTTTCCGGAACCAGTCAGCATCTAGGAGTTCCGCATCTGGATCGCTCTCGACCGCAGATTCAATCTCCTCATCAGAGCTACTCTCCAGACGCTCCCAATCGGTTCGGCTCTTCAGATCATCAAGATCCTCCAAGGAAACGCGAGTAATATCGTTTTCGCTCATTGGTATTTGCTCGCCTGGCTGAGATGATTCGATAGGCGCCTTCGCGAATCGTATACACGATCACAGCGAGAGGACCAGACCAACGCTCCGGCCTCACACTCGGCGGCTGGAGCGGCCCCACCGCTACAAACCTTTCTTCGTCCAGGTTCGGACGAGAAGCGAAATAGGAGAGGTGCTCTCGCAATAGGATACGCGCAGAGTCGACGAAGTCTATGCCATGCTTTTCAATGTTTGATGCTTTCTTTTCCTCGTCCCACTAGACATCCATGGGGGATCTGTCGTTAAGATCATCATAGGGTCGTCGGCCCCTGTTTTCTCGGTGTGGTGATCAATAGTATGCACGTAAGCACGTAGGTCCAGTATGCACGCACGTGCATGCTGGCAATTCCGGTAGCTGATTGAGCTCTCACGAGCTCTCCGGACGATGTATCCTAGCGACGTTGAGACCCGCTCTAAAGGTATGATACTGGCTCGACTCTGCGCAAAGAGATTAATCACAGTGGCAATAGACCGGCTCAGCGGCAATTGTCGCTTAGAAAAGTCTCACGCTGATTCTAGAGGCTGAACTTCGTCTCGGATTCGATCCGCCT
>JAAAOT010000106.1 GCA_009908725.1 Bacteroidota bacterium
TCGGCGCAGGCTCAGTGAAAAATCCGAGAGGCCATCGGAACGCGGTCCGGTATTAAACAGTGTGAAGAACACGTTTCGTCGACGAGTCCGAGTGCACATGCCCGTCACCGCGCCGTCCTGCCGAACCAAGACGGACGTGCCGGTGGTGTCCTGGTCTGTATGGCGAACGGGGAAGCGTGCTTCGTCCCTCTCACGCCGTGCTGCGGTCGTCGTGTCAGGTCCCGGCTCGTTGCGCCTGAGGCTCTTGACAAATTCTTGATCCCTTGCTTACTTAACGCCGTTAACTCACGCATGGCGGTACGGTCGAACAACGCCCAGAACGGCGATCTAAGACGCCTCATTCTGGACACCGCGCGACACCTTCTTGTCCAGGATGGGTACAGCAACCTGTCGATGCGAAAGATCGCAAGCGAGATCGACTACAGCGCTACGAGCATCTACCTCTATTTCGATAACAAGGATGTGCTGTTGCACGCCTTGATCGATGAGGGGATGAAACAGCTGTTCGAGGCATTGTCGAACATCGCAGAGCAGCACGAAGATGCGCCGCTCGAACGTCTGGAAGCGCTTTGCGGCGCGTTTATCTCGTTCGGTCTCAGCAACCCCGAATACTATGAAATCATGTTTCAGTTGAGGCCGGAGCGGATGGAGAGATATCCACCGGAGAAGTATCGCGAAGCCCGGCGGAACCTTGATTTCTTCCGGAGCGCGCTCGACGAAGGCGCATCGCAGGATGTCTTCGACGTCGACGACCCGAGGGTCTCGGCCAGCGCGATCTGGGCCTCGCTGCATGGGACCGTATCGCTGCTCCTCGCAGAACGGGTAGACGTGCGCATCGACCGGGATGACTTCATCCAGGCGGCCATTCGGCAGACGCTTCGTAGCTACACCCGGTCCGCTACAGCCCGGCATCCCTGAGGCCGTTCCGTCGACGCCTACATCTGTCGACGCCTACTACAGCACCGCATCGTTGATTTGTTCTGCGGTACCGCACATGTGGCGGTACCTCGTCGTGGACCTCCCACCTGACTCTTTTTGGCTCTATGCCCGGTCCCATACATACCGCCCCCGAAAAAGCCGGCCCCCCCGTTCTCGGCAAAACACTCCCGCAGCTCCTTTACGAAGCCTGCGAGGCCTACGACAATCCGCGCGCCTTCAATCAGCCGACAGGCGACGGGTGGACGCCGATGTCCCTCGATGAATTTCGGCGCCGGGCGGAGCACACGGCGCTTGGACTGCTGGACGCCGGCCTCGATCGCGGGGACAAGGTGGCTTTCCTTCTGCACAGCGACGTCAACTTCTGTGTCGCGGACATGGGCTGCCTACTCGGCGGCCTGATCGACGTGCCGGTCTACCTGTCGACCGCACCGAATCAAATGCAGTACGTCATCGATCACGCCGAAGCCAGCGCTATCGTCGTTGCCGATGAAGAACAACTCGCCGTTGCGGAGGAGATCCTGCCGGATCTCCCGCGGATCCATACGGTGGTGATGTGTGACGTCCACGGTGAAAAGCCGGAGCCTACGCTGCCGGAGGGCGTCTCCTTCTTTACGCTTGAGGAAATCCAGGCGAAGGGGGATGCGTCTGCGGCTGACGTTTCGTCTGCAATCGAAGACCTCCGCGCGCAGATCCATCCGGAAGATCTCGCTACGCTCATTTACACGAGTGGGACGACCGGCAAGCCGAAGGGAGTGATGCTCTCACACGAGAACATTTCCTTCAATGCGCTTACGTCGATTTCGGAACTCAGCGGCTTCGAAGCGGGACCCGACGGTGAAGTGGCGATCTCCTTCCTGCCACTGACGCACGTCTTTGCCCGGTCGCTTCAATACGCGTATATGTCGCAAGGCATCAGCGTCTACTTCTGCGAGCCGGATGTGCTCGTGGATGCGTTGCCGAAGGTTCAGCCGACCGCTTTTGCCTCCGTGCCCCGGGTGCTCGAGAAGGTGTATGCCGGGATCCAGAAGAAAATCATGGAGATGGAGGGCCTCCAGAAGGCGATCGGGACATGGGCGCTCGGTGTGGCCCGACAATTCCGAATGGACGAGCAGGAATCGCTTCCCTTCACGCTGAAACGGAAGGTTGCCGATGCTCTGGTGTTCAGCAAGTGGCGCCAGGCGCTCGGCGGGCGGGTCAAGTACATCGTCGTGGGCGGTGCGGCCCTTCAGCCGGATCTGGCGAATACGCTCGCTGCAGCCGGTATCGAAACGCTGCAGGGCTACGGTCTCACTGAGACCAGCCCGGTCATCGCGTTCACGCGCCCGGAGCGAAACAAGCCTGGCACCGTAGGCGACCCGCTACCCGCCGTCGAGGTCCGGATCGCCGATGACGGCGAAATTCTCACGCGCGGACCGCACGTCATGCAGGGGTACTACAAAGCGGAGGAGAAAACCGCCAAGGTCATGTCCGATGACTGGTTTCATACCGGCGACATCGGCGAGTTCGACGGGAATTTCCTCAAGATCACGGATCGCAAAAAGGATCTCTTCAAGCTGTCGACCGGCAAGTACGTCATGCCGCAGCCGATCGAGAACGAACTCGGCAGCCAGCCGATGGTCGACAAGGCGATCGTAATCGGCAACGGTCGGAAATTCTGCTCGGCCCTCATTTTCCCGGCTGAAGACCAGGTCCGTGCGCAGGCACGCCAGGTCGGGGTCGATGATCAGCAGCCGTTTGAAGACCTGCTGGAGGAGGAGGAGATCGTCCGCGCCTTCCAGCAGCTGGTCGATGACGCGAACGAAGGCATGGACCACTGGTCCACCGTGAAACGCTTCGCCCTGATCCCGGATGAACTGACCGTCGAATCGGGCCTGTTGACGCCGACGCTGAAAGTGAAGCGACCGATGATTCGGGACGCATATGCCGATGAGATGGAGGCGCTGTACGAGGAAACGCCTTCGCCCGAACGCAAGACCAAACGCAAGGCGGTCATCGTCGCGTAGGTATACCGCCGACGTCGTCCGGGTCCATGCCGTTATGACGGCGGCAGGCCCGGACGAACACAACCGGTCCGGCCCGCATTTGTCCAAGTGCTCAAGACGACGGGTCGATGCTTCCGACTACCGCGCATCGCTACAGCAAATTGAAAAGCGCTTCCGAACAACAACATATTTACGTAGACCCCACTTAACACTGTTAAGTTCGGGTATTAACACCACATGCGCCTGCTCTCGTCGTCGCACCAGCATGGGTCTGGCGCCGGAGCAAGTCCTTTTCTCACGATCATAAACCACGACGCAAGCATGGAAACGAAGGCCCTCGACACACGCTCCCTGGATCTATCCGCACCGGCCACGCATCCCCCTTCAGGCGGCCAAGAAGGCAAGCCCGGATCCGTTTCACACATCCAACGTTGCCGATCGGATTTATACGGGTAACTTCGACGACAACTTCGATCGCGTTGCGCAGGCGGACTGGATCATCGAGGTCGTCGTCGAACACCTGCCGATTAAGCGAGACGTGCATTCCCGCATCGAGGAGCATGCCCGGGAAGATGCCGTCATCTCGACGAACACCAGCGGCCTCCCCATCCACGAAATAGCGGAAGGTCGATCGGCGGATTACAAACGCCGATTTCTCGGGACGCACTTCTTCAATCCACCCCGGTATCTGAAGCTGCTCGAGATCATTCCGACGCAGGAGACGGACCCGGACGTGGTCGAGCGGGTCGCTCAGTTCGGACGCATCGACCTCGGTAAAGGCATTGTCGTTGCCAACGACGTTCCGTACTTCATCGGCAATCGCATTGGGATTTTTGCCCAGTTGCAGGCCATGCGGTATTACACGGACGGCGACTACTCGATCGAAGAGGTCGACACCCTGACCGGCCAGCTTCAGGGCCACCCGAAGTCGGCCACCTTTCGCACGGCGGATGTCGTCGGCCTCGATGTGCTTGTGGACGTCACCAAAAACCTGTACGAAAAGGCGGAAAACGACGAAAGCCGCGAGGAATTCCAGGTCCCGGATGTTCTGCAGAAACTGGTCGACAACGGTCGA
>JAAAOT010000211.1 GCA_009908725.1 Bacteroidota bacterium
GTTCGAGAAGGCGATGGCCAGTTCGTTGGTGTCCCCAAGATGGTTCCAGACGAGGTCGTCGTTGCCGTCGCCGTCCATGTCAATCACGTGGCTCGTCACGGGCGTGGGGATGGGCAGCGATAGGTCCTGCGCGTCGCGCAGGTCGAACGTGCCGGGCGTGGCCTGCCGGGCCGTGCACGTCTTGATGTTGTACGTGGTCGTCTCCGTCACGCTGGCGCGTTTGCCGCCGGGGTCGCCCACGTACCTGAACTCATAGCTCAGCGGCGAGGCGCTCGAGAGCGGCGCATCCTCGGTGAAGTACTGCGCCCAGTCGCCCGAGCGGATCACGGCCTCGGTGGCCTCCGCAGGTCCTCCGATGGAGGTCACCCGGATCTTCGACTCCTTCAGGATTTTCTTCTGCTTGGCCGAGAGGTTGGCCTCCACGCTGCTGCCGATTGACTCGTAGCCGGCTTGCATGGTCGAGCGGATCTCCTCCTCGCTCGCCGTGGAGGTCAGCGAGAACATCATCATGCGGCCGTACACGACGGTCGAGACGTACACGGGCAGGTTGTCCGGCCCGATGTTGCGCTGGTCGATCTGCTGCTGCAGCTTGGCCTCCGTGAAGTCCTCCGAGAAGAAGCCGCCGGGCGTTGAGGGGGGAGCGACAACGACGGTATACATCTTCTGGTAGAACTGCGCCGTCACCGTCGTCTCGGACACCTCGCGGTCGATCGAGCCCTCCGCCGTGGCATTGTAGCCGAGGTACCGCCCCGACAGGCCCATCTGCAGGGCCGCCTGCTGTTCGCTGTGGTAGGTCTGCATCTCGAAGGCAATGGTGCTGGGCGTGGCCAACCCGCTTCGCGTGGCGTTCCCGATCATGGAGCCCCGGGCCTGTTCGACGGTCGACTGCCTCGGCTGCTCGACGGTGCGGAAGTTATCGTCGTTGGCCAGATCGGGGATCGATACGTCAATCGGCGCGCGCTCTTCAATGGGCACCGACTCCAGGGCCCCCAAACCATCGCGGTGGCTCTTGCCCTCGATGAGCGCCCCCGCCCAGAGGATGTCCTGATCCGGGCTGTACATGGCGATCTGCTCCGGATTCTGGGTCATGGTGTAGGGCTGCGTCTGGCACGAATAGACGACGTTCTCTTCGGTGTAGACATTGCCGTCGTCATCCACCTTGTCGACGTCGCGGGTGACGGGTTCTTCTTCGACCGGATCGCCCGTCGGGGTGGGGGGCTGATCCGGTTCGGGCGGGGCAAAATCATCCCAGTCCGGCAGATTCTGCAGGTAGGCCTCTACGCTCTCGCCCACGTCGTCAGGCGGGGCGGTGACGGGCGTGCTGTCGCAAGCCGTGAGGGTCAGGGCCCCAACGGTGACGAGGGCCAGGACGGTGACAAGGGCTATGGTTCGGAGATAGGTCATGGCGGTGTGCGGCATCTGGTGAAGACGTACACGACGATGAACGAGGGGCAGCCGTGCCTGCGCGGGCCCCTGTGGATAAACGCAGCAAACCGAGAGCAGACCGATAAACGGTTACCTGATATTCACATTCGGTCAGCCTGCAGGGCATCCGAGCGCCATCGCCCCCGGATCTACGGAGCTTGCCGGTGCGGTCGGGGCCACTGCGAAAGAGGAGCAACCGGCGTTCCACGACCGTGCGCGGGCCAGCGTCCCGTCCGGGCGGCCTGGGGCGCCCGAAGAGGTGGCCGACGCCGCAGGCTTTCTGGCCACGCGCTGGGCCCACGGCGCTGGGCCCACGGCGCTGGGCTCATGGCGTTGGGCTCACGGCATCACGGGCGAGTGCTTCCTGGGGGCTCGTCTCGGGCGCGGGCGCTCAGCACCGCAGCATGTGCTGAGCCGGCCCCATTGCTTGCTTAGGCTTCCTTAGTCCAGGATGCCTCGGTAATCCAGGGGGCCGTCTCCCGGGTTGCGGATGAATCCCGAGAAGCTCTGCCCGACGGTTCCGTTGCCGATGTCCGCGAAGTCGGGATCGGTACTCGTCTCGAAGAATGTAATCCCCCCGCTTGTCGGATTGTCGTCGGCGATGGCCCACTCGAACCGGTTTGTGGCAGGATCATAGCTGGGGTTGAGAATGAGGGCACCGTCGATGGTCACCTGCCCGCTGGAAGAGACGATGAGCCGGTCGGTGCCACCATTGCCCCACGTTCCGCCCCCACCGCCGAAGCGAGCCTGTGCAGTATAGCTCCCTTCCCAGCGCTCGACCCCCTCGGGGTCCGCGTCTTCGGATGAAACGGTGCTATCACAGGCCGTAAGAGAAACAACGAGGGCAAGCAGGGTGATGCCAAGAATCGGTCGTAGATAACGCATGGGCGTATCGGGTATATGGTTGAGGGTAGGGGCCGTTTGTTCTGAACAGCCTCACCTATTTACGCATCAAACCGGCGCGCAACCGATAACCGTTCATCAAGTCTTAACATTCCCAGCTGCCCGGTGGGGGACTCAGCAAGCGCGCGATTCCTCCCGCATTGGCAGCGCTACGCCCGATGCCCATCGCAGAAGCCGGCCGCAGCCATGTGCCAGCGCCCCGTGCCCACCCGGCCGAGGAAGCCGAACGAACACGGGGCGCCGTGTTGCGATGTGCTGTATGTGCTCTACCGGCTACAGTGCATCCTCCTGCCGGGCGAGGCCGATGTAGAACCGGCTGCTGGGCGCCTCGGTGGTCCAGAGTACGTCCTGAAGGCCGTCGCCGTTGAAGTCGCCCGTCACGAAGGCAAACTGCGACCATTCGTCCTGCGGGAGCGTCTGCTCGACGCGCGAGAAGTCGAAGATTCCGTCCTGCGTCCCGAGGCCGACGTAGACCGATGAGGTCGACTGGTCGAAGGCTACGAGGTCACTCCTTCCATCTGCCGTCACGTCGGCGAGCCGAATGTCCGCTGCAGCGACGGGGGAAGGCAAGAACGTTCCACGGGTCGGGGTGAATGATCCATTGCCATCCGACAGCACACGGTGCACAGCGGCTCGGCTGCCCGGGTACGTCGGGTTGATAAAGAGCATGTCTGTCCCGTTCTTCCCGTCTATGTCGCCAGCGAAGGTGACATAATCATCCCACCCGCAGCAGCCGCGAGTGTTGTATTCCAGATCGAAGTACTCATCGTCCCCCGGATCCGTATTGGGTTGCAGGCGCGATTCGCCAACGTACCACCCGTTGCGCTCGGATGTTGTAACCGACCAGATCATGTCAGCTTTGTTGTCGTTTGTCACGTCACCCACAAAGGGCTCGTAGGAAGTCCAAGGTCCCCCACCCTGGTTTTGGCTCGTTGTGGGCAGGGTGAACGTGCCGTCGCCGTTCGAGAAGCCGATGAAGGTGCGATTTCGGTCGCTGAGGAGGTTCCACACGAGATCGTCGTCCCCGTCCCCGTCCATGTCGCCGACGAGGGTGCGGTATGCGTCCCAGCTGCCGCCTTGCGTCGGCGTGTCGGGGTGAGGTACGCCGTCAAGAAACTCAAGCGAGCGACCGCTGGCGCGTGCGACGTATGTGATGTTTGTGATGTTATCGTCATTCGCATTCCCGACCCGGCTCCAGATCAGCTCGGTGCTCCCATCATTCTCCAGATCGGCCGTAACGAAGTCGGCGGTCGCCCATCCGCCCTCCGGCGAGACGGGGTGCGTGCTCGCCTGCGGGGCCGCAAACGTGCCGTCGCCGTTGGAAAAGGCGATGGCGATCTCGTTGGCCGCCTCACGATGGTTGAAGACGAGGTCGTCGTTGCCGTCGCCGTCCACATCGGCGGTCGTCGTGGAGAAGGGCCGCGCGATGGGGATCGAGAGCGTCGCGGCGTCCCGCAGGTCGAACGTGCCGGGTGTGGCCTGCCGGGCGGCGCATGTCTTGATGTTGTACTCGGTCGTCTCTGTCACGCTTGCGATGCTGCCGTCGCCCAGGTTGCGGAACGTGTAGCTGAGGGGCGCCGCGCTGGATAGCGCTACGTTCTCGTCGGTGAAGTACTGCGACCAGTCGCCCGATCGGATGACGCGGAGCGTGGCATCGTCATCGC
>JAAAOT010000361.1 GCA_009908725.1 Bacteroidota bacterium
GGTCAAAAACGGCACGAGGTGGAATCCGGGTCTTCACGCGACATCCCCTTGACAATCAAGACCGTTGCTCTCCCCCTTTCTCCCTCTCCCCCTTTCTCCCCCACGCCCCTCACCGCGCGTCCAGATAATCCTGGAGAATGACGGCGGCCGCGGCCGCGTCCACCCTCCCCTTGTCATGGCGCCCGGGCTGCCGCACACCGGCCTCACGGAGAGCCCCGATCGCTATTTCGGAGCTGAAGCGTTCATCCTGCCGAACGACATCAACGCCCGGAACGACGTCGCGTAGCTCCTCGATGAAGGCGTCGACGAACTCCGTGGCCTCGTTCTCCTCCCCGTCCAGCGACAGCGGCCACCCGACGACCAGGACGGAGATCCCGTCCTCTTCGTGTAATCGCTCGACTTCCGCCAGCGCCTCGGACGGAGAGAACGTGCCGTGCACCTGCGAAAACACGTGCAGGGGATCGGACCGCGCAATCCCGATGCGTTTGGTGCCTACATCCACGCCGACGACGCGGGGCGTTGCATTCAACAGACTCACAGATCGTACACCGAAGCTCAGGAGGAAGGACTCGAGCCGTCGCCGTCGGGCGCATCCGCGCTTCCCTCCGGGATATCATAGTCCAGCTCGCGGAGCGGCGTCTTCAGCATCCATTGAGCGCCTACCGGCCACGACGTGCGCGGTACACGGAGTGTATAACATATTTTGCTCCACCCCCATCTTCAACCGTTTTGAACCGAAAACCCGATCGGCCCCGTCCACGCGGCCCAGAGCGGCTCAAACGGACGCCCGTCATTCTTCGAACCGATACACACCGTACAGTCCGTCGATGCGTTTCAAACGCTCCTTGAGGCGCTCAAGATGCTTCAGGTCGGCCACATGGAGCGTTACCCGGCCCTCGAAGACACCGTCTTCCGAATCGATCGTGAGCGACCGGATGTAGGTGTTCAGGTTTTTGGAAATGACCGTCGTGATATCGTTCAGCATGTTGGCCCGATCTTCCCCCATCAGGCGGAGCGCAGCCACGAAGTGAACGTCCTTCTGGTGGCTCCAGTCCACATCCTGAATCCGATGCGGATGGTTGTTGAGCAGATCGGTGGCGTTCGGGCAGTTCGTCCGGTGGATGTTGATGGAGCCCGTTTTGCTGACGAATCCGAACACGTCGTCCCCCGGAATCGGGTTGCAGCAGGACGAGTAGTTGACCTTGATGTCGCGCTGCATTTCCCCGTCGATCACGAGCGCTTGCCTCCCGCTCGTCTGCGCCGTCTCAAGAAAGTTCTCGTACTGCTCCCGCAGCGACTCCTCGTCGTGCTGTTCCTCCTCCTCTGACGATACCGTGCCGTCCTTGATGTAGGAGATTAGATCCTGCGGGTCGTAGATGCCGGCGCCAATTTCGTAGAAAAGCTGGCGCAGGTCGGGAAACTTGATGTCGTGTGCGTGCTGCTGAAGATCGTGGTCGCTGACCTCCAGGTGCGCTTTCTCGGCTGCCTTTTCCCAGATCTCGCGGCCATGTTCGGCCGTCTTGCGGCGTTTCTCATTTTTCCAGTGGCGAATCCGACTCTTCGCCTTATGCGTCTGGACGAAATTCTCCCAGTCCGGATTCGGGGACTGCTTCTTGGAGGTGATAATCTCGACCTGGTCACCGCTCTGAAGCTCCCGGGACAACGGGACCATCTTGCCATTCACCTTCGCACCGATGCACTGCATGCCGACCTCGGTGTGTACCTTGAAGGCAAAATCGACCGGCGTGGCCCCCTTCGGGAGCGTCATCAGATCGCCCATCGGCGTGAAGACGTAGATCTCCTCGTCGTAGAGGTTAAGGCGAAACTCTTCGACGAACTCGGTTGCCGCCTCCGGCTTCGGACTGTCGAGTAGATCCCGTACCCATTCGAGGAACTGCTCCATCTCCTCATCGACGTTCTTACGGCCCTCCTTGTACCGCCAGTGAGCCGCAACGCCTTTCTCGGCCACCTCGTGCATGCGGTCGGTGCGGATCTGTACCTCGACACGCCGACCGCCGGGCCCGAGCACGGTCGTGTGCAGGCTCTGGTAGCCGTTGCCTTTCGGGTTGGAGATGAAGTCGCGGAAGCGTGTGGGGAGCGGCTTGTAGACGTCGGTGACGACGGAGTACACGCGCCAGCAGTCTTCCTTCCCCTTCTTCTCGCGCGTATTGTTGTCGACGTCGTCCGACGTCTTCAGAACGATCCGGATCGCAAAGATATCATAGATCTCGTCGATCGGCTTGTCCTGCCGCTTCATCTTGCGATGAATCGAATAGATGTTCTTGACCCGGCTGTAGATCTGGAACTCGTATCCCTCCTCTTCAAGGCGCTCTTCGAGCGGATCGATGAAGGCGGAAATAAACTTGTCCCGCTCTTCGGCCAGGTCGCTGATCGTGCCGACGATGTGCTCGTAGGCGGACGGGTCAAGGATCTTGAGCGATAGATCCTCGAGTTCACTTTTGATGGAGTGAAGACCAAATCGATGAGCGAGCGGCGCGAACAGGTCGAGCGTTTCGCCCGCTTTCTTCAGTTGCTTCTTCTTCGGCAGCGCATCGATCGTCCGCATGTTGTGCAGACGGTCGGCGAACTTCACGAGGATGACGCGCAGGTCCGTCGCCATCGACAGCATCAGCTTGCGGACGTTCTCCGCCTGACCGAGCTCTCGGCTGGCGAACACGCCGCTGATCTTCGTCAGCCCGTCGATGACCGTCGCCATGGTCTCCCCGAACTCCGACTCGATAAAGTCGAGGGAGAGCTCCGTGTCCTCCACCACGTCGTGAAGAAGGGCCGCGGCCACACTCAGGTCGTCCAGCCCGATATCGCGGGCCACGATGGTAGCGACTTCCAGGGGGTGGCTGATGTACCGCTCGCCGGAGGCACGCCAGTCGTCACGATGCGCCCAGTAGCTCAGTTTAAAAGCGCGGCGGATGAGGTCTTCGTCGACTGAGGGCAGGTGCGTCCGGCAGTGCGCAAGCAGGTTCTCCAGACCCTCGACGTAATTCTGCTCGATGTCGAGGTCGTCTTTTTGGAGGACGGCAGAGGCTTGAATCATGTACTCAGGGCATGAAGTGCGAGATGCCGGGACTTATGGTACCTTTTTTCCGCTGCAAGGTTCATCCCAGACACACTACGGGACGCTCCGGACAGCGGTACGCCTCCATGCTCTCGACCCCTCCCATGTGAAAAGCACCACCCCGGGGTGTCGGAGTGGTGCTTCCGGTGCTTCTCTTGCCGCTGTAGGGGCCGTCAGGCCGCTCCAGCAGCTGCTTCTTCCGTTTCCTCAGACTCTTCACGGCGACCCTTGCCGCTTCCTCGGCGGGTGCTGCTCTTGCCGCTGCCTGCCGTCGAGGGCTGGACGTCGTTGTAATCGACCAGTTCAACGACCGCTTCCTCGGTGCCGTCACCGCTCCGCCGGCCGAGCTTCACAATACGGACGTAGCCGCCGGGGCGATCGCCAACTTTGACGCCGACCTCGTTAAAGAGCTCCTTCACGGCCTCCTTATTCTGGAGGCGACGAAAGACCTGGCGCCGGTTGTGCTCGGTATCGTCCTTCGCTCGCGTGATGAGCGGCTCGATGAACGGCCGAAGGGCCTTGGCCTTCGCTACGGTGGTCCGAATCTGCTTATGCTCGATCAGCGCGCTTGAAAGCGACTGCATTGTCGACTTCCGGTGGGCGCTTGTGCGACCGAGTTTCTTTCCTTTCTTGCGGTGTCTCATAGTGTGTCGTTATGCGTCTTGCGTTGTACGGTACCGTTGGCGCGTGGTGCGCCGCTCCCCGAATGCGGGGGGCTGGCTACGCACGACGCCGAACGCAGAACAGGAGATGATTTCGTCAGCGAGTGGCCAGGGTCACGTGCGGCGGTCGCGGGCACTTCACGAACTCGTTCCGCCAAGCGACCGATCAGGTGCTAGCCTGCTCTTCGAGGTATTCTTCGACATTCATCCCGAACTCGAGGCCGCGG
>JAAAOT010000350.1 GCA_009908725.1 Bacteroidota bacterium
AGCGTCATCGACTACGTTCGTCGGCTGACGCTTCCCTATGCACGGAAACAAAGCGCTACCGTTGAGGCCCGCACGGGTACGACCGACCTCCAGACACGTGCTCCGGTCGTTCCCCTCCGCCGTCTGCTCGTGGGCTTCCTCGCACGTCTCCTGCCCCATGCAGAGTCCGGCAACCGGATCGACATTCGGGCTACCGAAGACGGAAACGGCCAGCCCATCATCACGCTCGTCGCACACGGCCTCCTCCCAACAGCCACCATCGCGCGCGACGCCGTAGACGCCTTGATGTTCGACGCAACCCGCTGCGACGTGGACGCCGAAACGCTACCGCATGAGAACAGCACGTGCGTCCGGCTTCACCTTCCTCCCGTGCAAACCCGTGCTCCGGCTGAGGTCGTTTAGGTGTGTACGTGGGAAGGGGTGAAGGTGTGAAGGTATGTATGTGTGTAGGTGTGTAGGTTCGCGGGTGCGATCGTGGTCCGGCGAACCCTGTGCTACCGGCAACATGGGTTACACTGTGCCTCGGCAACATAGGCAACACGTTTCCATTTCGGTCCACGAATCGTTGCAACGGACAGAGACATCGAACGCATGCCTGAATCGGGGTGAGAATCGACCGTTTAAGAGGTCCACGATCTTCCGATTAAGGCGAGATTGAACACATCGGATGACGCCGGCACCCAACAGCCAGCGGTCCGCTCCATTCACCTTAGTGCCCGGCACGGCTCCAGCAACGTGTCGGGGACGATCGCACAAGCGGTTTCGAGTGTCACCTAAGTTGCCGAGGTGATCCGTTACCCGTGTACCCGAGGTATACGTCCGGCACCCGGAACCCGGAACTCGGCACCCATCCCCCTGAACGTTGAACCCTCAACCGCCCTACGCTTGCTTCAGCGCTTTCACTTCGTCCACGATGCCGGCAACAGCTTCTTTGGCGTCGGAGAAGAGCATCTTCGTGTTGTCGTTGTAAAACAGGTTGTTCGGTACGCCGGAGTAGCCGGGGCTGAGGCTCCGTTTGATCACCACAACCGTCTCGGCTTCGTCCACATTTAGAATCGGCATACCGTAAATGGGGCTGCCTTCGTCGTCACGGGCTGCGGGATTCACCACGTCGTTCGCACCGATCACGAGCGCCACGTCCGTCGTTGAAAACTCCGGGTTGATGTCGTCCATCTCGTAGAGCCGCTCGTACGGCACGTTGGCCTCGGCCAGGAGAACGTTCATATGCCCCGGCATTCGGCCGGCAACCGGATGAATCGCGTATTTCACCTCGATTCCCTGCTCTTCCAGTAGCTGCGCCATCTCCCGGACCTCGTGCTGCGCCTGGGCCACTGCCAGGCCGTACCCCGGTACGATGACCACCTTTTCCCCGTAGCTCATCAGAATCGCGGTATCGTCCGGAGAAGTCTCATTCACGGTCTTGCCTTCCGGAACGTCCACGCCGGACGACCCGCCGTCGTCGCCGCCAAACCCGCCGAGCATGACATTCGCCAGCGACCGGTTCATGGCGTCGCACATGATGACGGTCAGGATGAGGCCCGCCGCGCCGACGAGCGTCCCGCTCACAATGAGCGCCGTGTTGTCGAGCACAAACCCGGTCGCAGCCGCCGCGAGACCGGAATAGGAGTTCAGCAGAGCCACAACAACCGGCATGTCCGCCCCGCCGATCGGGATTACGAGGAAAATGCCGAGCAGGAGCGCGGCCGCCCCCAGCCCGAGCACGGTGTAGAGGACGGGCTGAATCTCCGCGGGAAAGCCGCCGGCTTCCACCGCCATAAAGACGATCGCGCCGAACGAGCCGAGAACAAGGAGTGCCGTCAATGGCCGAAGACCCGGAAAGGACAGCGGATTGCCTGAAATCCAGCCCGATAGCTTACCGTTGGCGACGATGCTTCCCGAAAAGGTGACGGTACCGATCAGCACGGAGAGGCCGATGGTGATGGCCGATACCGCGTCGAAGGCCGACAGCTCGATCGCGGAGCCTCCAGTGTACTGCGCGATCTCTGCACTCGCCACCAGCGCCGATGCCAGACCACCGAAGCCGTTGAAGATGGCGACAAGCTCCGGCATGGCGGTCATCTCGACCTTGCGCGCAAGGACCATCCCGATGATGCTTCCGACGGCGACCCCGGCGATGATCATCGGCCAGGAAAGCACCTCATACAGGAACAGCGTCGCCACGACGGCGACTAGCATACCGGCGGATGCCAGCTGGTTGCCGCGCCGGGCGGTGACGGGCGACTGCATCCGCTTCAGTCCGAACACGAACAGCACGGCGGACAGCAGATACGCGAGGTCGATGATAGCGGTTTTCATGGGCGGGGCGATCGCGTAAAGGAAACGAATCTGAGGGGGAGAACAATCGGCCTGGTACCGACGCTTACGCCGTACCGTTGGTGGACGTCGCTGCTTTCGCCGCGTCCACGTCCGACGGCGTGCCGCTCTTCTTACGGGCAAACATCTGTAGCATCCGGTCGGTCACCATGAAACCACCGACCACGTTGATCGTCGCGACCACCACTGCGCCGAAGCCAATCCAGGAAGCCCACGCGTTGCCGGTCATCCCGGCGGCGACCACAGCCCCCACCAGCGTGATGCCGCTGATGGCGTTCGCACCGGACATCAGCGGCGTGTGAAGCGTCTGCGGGACCTTGCTCAGCACCTCGGTACCGAGAAAGGCCGAGAGCACGAAAATGATGACGTTGTTCAGCATAACAAGTCAACGGGGGGTCGTGTGGACAAGCGGTTGGGTACAACGTGAGTTTGTCTGAACCCGACGGCAGGGCGCACGGCCGATCAGGCCTCCTGCGACAGCATGTCGCGGACGCGTTCGTTGTGGACCGATCCGTCGTGCGTCAGGCAGGCGCCATCAAAGATTTCGTCATCGAAGTCGGGCGTAAACGTGCCGTCTTCGACGAACTCTTCGATCAGGGATGTAATGGTTTTGGCGTAGAGCTGGCTCGCATGGACGGGCATGTCGGCGGGTAGATTGGTCGGCCCGAGGATGGTGACCTCGTGTTCGACGACCGTCTCGCCGGTCCGGGTGTACGCGCAGTTGCCGCCATTCGGAGCAGCGAGGTCGACGATGACCGACCCGGGGGCCATCGCTTCGACGGCTTCTTCCCTGATCAGCAGCGGGGCGGGTCGACCCGGGATCAGCGCCGTAGTGATGACGACGTCGGCGTCGGCGATGTGCGGCTGGAGTAATTCGGGCTGACGCTCTTGCTTTTCGCGCTCGAGTTCTCTGGCATACCCGCCTTCGTCTTCCTGGTCGCCGACGTCGATCTCCAGCTCCACGAATTTGGCGCCGAGGCTTTCGATTTCCTCCCGCGTCGCATCGCGAATATCGTAGCCGAAAACTTTGGCGCCGAGACGCTTCGCCGTCGCAATGGCCTGCAGACCTGCGACGCCCGCCCCGAGCACGAGAACGTTGGCGGGGCGGATGGTGCCCGCTGCCGTGGTCAGAAGCGGAAAGAACTTTGGCAGGCGATCCGCTGCGAGGATGGTCGCACGGTAGCCGCCCAACGAACTCATCGCCGACAGCGCATCCATCTTCTGAGCCCGAGAGATACGCGGCACAAGCTCCATCGCCAGCGAGGTGACGCCTTTTTCGGCCAGCGAGCGGGCGAGCCCGGGATCGTCCAGCGGCCGCAAGAACCCGGCGACCACCTGCCCCTCGTGCATCAACGCGATCTCTTCCCCGGACGGCGGGCCGACTTTCGCAATCAGGTCTGCGCCGAACACCTCCTCGCGATCCGCGATTCGGCAGCCGGCGTCTTCGAAGTCCGCGTCCGAGTGGAAGGCCGTGTCTCCCGCCCCGGCTTCAACGAGAAACTCGATGCCGTCGACGGATTTAAGCATCCGTTCGGCAATGTTGGGGATCAGAGCGACGCGCGTTTCCCCGGCATCAGATTCGCGGGGAATGCCGATCGTGAGAGCCATGGGCGGACGGG
>JAAAOT010000239.1 GCA_009908725.1 Bacteroidota bacterium
ATAATAGAATCGGCCAGCGCCAGGATGCGACCGGTGGAGCGGTAGTTCTGCTCCAGACGAACGGTGGTTGCCTCCGGGAAGTCTTTCTCGAACGAGAGGATGTTCGTGATGTCGGCCCCGCGGAAGGCGTAAATGCTCTGCGCATCGTCCCCGACGACGCACAGGTTCTCGTGGGCATCCGCCAGGTTTCGCGCCAGCATGTACTGGGCGTGATTCGTGTCCTGGTACTCGTCGATGTGGACGTACTGCCAGCGCTTCTGGTATTTCTGGAGAACATCCGGGTGCTCGTCGAACAGCTCGAGCGGCCGAAGAAGCAGATCGTCGAAGTCCATGGCGTTCGACTTTCGCAACGCCGTCTCGTACGCCGGATAGATCTTCGCCGCCGCCTCCTGGGCACGTCCGCGGGCCACACTTTCGTATTTCTCGGGCGAAACCATCCGGTTCTTCGCATCCGAGATCAGGTTCTGGATGCCGCGGGGCGACACGTCGTCCGTGCTGATGTTGAGGCGGTTCATCTGCTGCTTGATGATCCGCTTCGAGTCGTCGGTGTCGTAGATGGAAAAGTCGCGCGAGTAGCCGATTTTCTCCCCATCGATCCGAAGAACACGTGCGAAAGAGGAGTGGAACGTGCCGACCCACATCCCTTTCGTCCGGTCGCCGACCAGCTTCTGCACCCGCTCCTGCATCTCACGCGCGGCCTTGTTCGTGAAGGTCAGCGCGATGATTTCGTGCGGCTCCGCCCGACCGGTTGCCAGCAGGTACGCGATGCGGTGCGTCAGCGTACGGGTTTTGCCGCTGCCCGGACCCGCGATGATCATGACCGGCCCGTCCGTGGCCTGCACCGCCTCCTGCTGCCGTTCGTTAAGCCCGCCGAGAATCCGTTTCTCGGCCTCCGGATCCGGCTCGATGGACGTGGGCTCTTCTCTCTGGATCGGGATCTGACGCATAGAACGAACGAAGACTCTCAGGGAAATTCCGGGACGGGGCGCAGCGAGTGAGAAGGTCCGTGATACGGCTTCCGCGGTCGCCGTGTGTCCGTACGAGATCGGCAGGTCGCCGTTCGCGAAAGACGCGGGAAACAACGCGAATAATCCGGAGCTCAGGGCACTGCCTGATGGCCGGCCTCACCGGTGGGCGGCCAGGCTTTAGCACCCGAACAGTATTTACACATATAATACGGATTTCTGTAGAAAGGGACAACTCACATGGGCGAGCAAACATGATCGACGCCGACCGGCATGCAACCATTCGCTCCGGTTCATATTCAATGATGTGACCTGATATGACAAGTGCCTCCGGCCGGGTCGGCGTGGTCCCTCCGGGGCATAATCAAGTGGCTGCGCACCCGGGTCATGACGCATCGCGGCTCCCCATTCTGTTGATCCACTCTCCCGCTCCTATGATTTCCCGCGTGAAAGCTTTTCTCGCAGCGATCGTGCTTCTGCTCGGCGTCATGCCGCTGTCAGTGGCCGCGCAGTATTCGCCGTCGAACGACGCAGCGAGCCTGAACCAGTCGTCGTTCGCGCCGATCGATTTTCCCGATCCGGATGCCTACCGCGCCAGCGACGGTCGGCCCGGGACGGAGTACTGGCAGAACGAGGCCGACTACACGATCGACGTTTCCCTCAATCCGGAGACACGTCGCGTATCCGGACGTGAGACCATCACCTACACCAACCATTCGCCGCACGACCTGACGCACCTCTGGGTCCACCTCGAGCAGAACCTGTTCGACCCGGACAGCCGGGGCGCGCGCATTACTCCGCCGGACGCTCGCTTCAGCGGTGCGTTCGAGGACGGCGGATACGAGCTATCGAACATTCAGGTCACGCGCGGCTCAGAATCCCGGAGCGCAGACGTTCGGATCGACGGTACGCGGATGCGGGTCAAGCTTGATGAGCCGCTCGCCGCCGACGGCGGAACGCTGAAGTTGTCGATGGACTTTTCCTTCGTGCAGCCGAAGTACGGTGCCGACCGCCACGGGCGTCTCGACGTGGACGGTGGCACCGTCTACGAGTTCGCCCAGTGGTATCCGCGCATGGCCGTCTACGATGACGTCAACGGCTGGAACACCCTGCCATACCTCGGGCAGGGCGAATTCTACCTGGAATACGGTGACTTCGACGTGAGCATCACTTTGCCGCGCGACTACGTGGTGACGGCCAGCGGTGAATTGCAGAATCCGGGCGATGTCCTGACCGCCACACAGCAACAGCGCCTGCAAACCGCTCGCTCCAGCGACGAAACCGTCCACATCATCACCGAAGACGAGGCCGGGACGGCCGCCACGCGACCGGACGGGTCCGGCACGCTGACCTGGCAATACCGCGCCGAGAACGTGCGGGACGTCGCCTGGGCCGCTTCCGACGCTTTTATCTGGGACGCGGCACGGGCTGTGACCGGGGAAGGCGATGTGCTTGCGATGTCGCTCTACCCGCGTGAAGGGATCGGGACGGAGGGGAATCCCGGCTGGGAGCACTCGACCGAGTACGTGAAGCATTCGGTCGAGCATTACTCGGACGCGTGGACGCCGTACCCGTATCCGGTCGCCATCAACGTAGCGGGCGTCGTCGGCGGAATGGAATATCCGCAGATCATGTTCTGCTCGGTAGATGCCCGGGGGCGCGGCCTCTTCGGCGTGACGGATCACGAGTTCGGACACACCTGGTTTCCAATGGTCGTCGGATCGGACGAACGCCGGCACGTCTGGATGGACGAAGGTCTGAACTCGTTCATGAATGTGTACTCGAGAGTTGAATTCTACGACGGCGACATCCAGACGGAAATGCAGCGCCTCGCCCGGATCGTCACTGCATCCATGAAGGGCATCGGGGGACAGCAGGCGTCGACAACCCACGCCGACCACATCCGGCGCAACGCACTCGGCTTTCTTGCCTACCGCAAGCCGGCGGCGGGTCTGGTTCTGCTCCGGGAGTGGATCATCGGTCCGGAGGCCTTCGACGCGGCGTTCAAGACGTACATCGACCGATGGGCCTATCGCCACCCGCAGCCGTCGGACTTCTTCCGCACGCTCGAGAATGAAACGGGCATGGACCTCGACTACTTCGTCCGCAGCTGGTTCTACGAGACGGATACGCTCGACTTCGGCGTGGTCGGCGTCTCGCCCGCGGAGAACGGCCGAGCCATCGTAAAGGTGGAAAGCCTCGGTGAGATGATGATGCCCATGCCGGTACAGATCACGTTTGAGGACGGCACAACGGAGCCGCGTCGCGTTCCGGCACAGGCCTTCGTGACGGGCGACGTGCACACACTCGCCGTCGAATCGGAGTCGCCAATCGCCGAGATCGTGATCGACGTCCATCAGATTCTCCCGGACGTGAACCGCAGCAACAACACGTGGCGGGCCGATGACGCCGGCTCCCCCGGGCGGTGATGGCAGATGGTGGTTCGGTGACGAGCGCCACACCATTGCATCCATTCAGATGGGTCTCCGACGCACGTCGGGGACCCATTATTTACGCCGAAACGGTCGGCTTGCGTGGACGACTCCAGGAATCTATTAGCGTCGAAACCGAGTATACCCCACACATTTGTACCGAATGCGTTACTAAACTCAGCATGAAACCTCGTACACCCGGGAGCGCATGGAGCCTGTGGGCCCCGTCTATCGTCAGCCCGTGCGTGTGATGCATGCATACGTCGTGCCCGCTCGGGTGTCCAGGACGTCCCACGCGGTCTGATCGCTGTCGGTCGCGACGGACCGGCACGTTGCCACAGCCGCGCTGTCGCACACGACAACGACGCGCGCTCCCGGATCCAAACGCTCGACCGCCACGCCCACCACGGCCGAAAGACGACTCGGGCGAACCATGCGCACGTCGAGTACGGCAGGCACGGGAGACGGCATCAGGACGTGCCGGGATGGTGGTGGCGGAGAATGACGACGATGGATAATGCTGCACTCGCTTTCTGGATGGAC
>JAAAOT010000102.1 GCA_009908725.1 Bacteroidota bacterium
TCTCCCCCTCCCCCATTCTCCCTCTCCCTCTCACTCCTCCTGCGGTGCCGTTTTCCCGCGGTAGGTGCGCTGGATGTTGTCCTCGGTGAAGACCTCTTCGAGCCGTCCGGCAGCGACGCATCGGACGTTCAGGAGCATGACGGCGTCGAAGTATTCCTCGATCGTCTGAAGGTCGTGGTGGACGACGAGCATGGTGGTGCCGTCCTGCTGCAGTTCGCGCAGGAGCTCAATCACGGTACGTTCGGTGGTAGCATCTACGCCCTGCAGCGGCTCATCCATGAAGTAGAGGTCGGCTTCCTGGACGAGGGCCCGTGCGAGAAACACGCGCTGCTGCTGTCCCCCGGAGAGCTGACTGATCTGCCGGTCGGCAAACGCAAGCATCCCGACCCGATCCAGGGCCCGACGGGCTCGTTCCCGCTCTCGCTCGCCGGGCCGACGAAACCAGCCGAGGCGGCCATAAAGCCCCATCATCACCACGTCGAGCGCGCTCGTCGGAAAGTCCCAGTCGACCGACCCCCGCTGCGGCACGTATCCCACCCGATCACGGACCTCGTCGTAGGCCTGACCGAACATGCGGACCTCCCCGGCGGCCGCATCGATCAGTCCGAGCACGGCTTTGATGAGGGTCGTCTTGCCCGCGCCATTTGGGCCGACCACCGCCATCAGCGTCCCTTCCGGCACGGTCAGGTCGATGTCCCACAGAACCGGCTGTTCGCGGTAGGCGACGGTGAGATCACGGACGGTGAGGGCAGGCTGAGCGGTCATCCGGCAGGTTGGTAGCGTAGCGTGAGCGGGTGAAGGCGTCTACGGGCGGGCGTTCGCGACAGGAGCGTCGGCGAGCCCGGTGGTGACCGTCGTCATGTTGCTTCGTAGCATGCCGGTGTACGTTCCGGCCGGGGTTCCCGGACTGCCGAGCGCATCGCCGTACAGCGTGCCACCGATCGCAACGTCAAAGCCTTTCGCTCGAACGGCCTCCCGAACGGCTTCAATCCCGCGCCTCGGAACGCTGGACTCGACAAAGATCGCCGGAATGCGGCGCTCCGCAACGAAGGATGCAAGATTCTGAACATCGGCTGTGCCCGCCTCCGTGGCGGTACTGATGCCCTGCAGGCCGCGTACGTCGAACCCGTAGGCGCGACCGAAATACCGGAATGCATCGTGGGAGGTAATCAGCACGCGCTTGTTCTCGGGCACGCGCTGGACCATGGCGTGGAGGTCCTCGTCGAGATGGCGGAGCGAGTCGGCGTACGTGGCCGCACGCTCGCGGTAGGCGGCCGCACGGGCAGTGTCGATCTGTGCGAGTTGATCCGCGAGGTGCCCGGCGGCACGGATCCACAGCTCGGCATCCATCCACACGTGCGGATCGAAGTTTCCGGCGTAGTCCGGCGACGACAGCAGGACCGAGTCGGGAAACGCCTCGGCCGCCAGCGCCGTCGTCGGCTGCCCGCGGCGCTTCATTTCCGCGAACACGCTCGTCATTTTCCCCTCCAGGTCCAGCCCATTATAAACAATCAGATCGGCCGACGCCATCGCCGTTACGTCGCCTTCGCTGGCTTTGTACAGGTGCGGGTCGACGCCGGGACCCATCAGACCTTCCACACGGACGGCGTCCCCTCCCACGTTTTCAGCAAGATCAGCCAGGATGCTGGTCGTCGCCACCAAGCGGACACGACCGTCGGAATCGGTGCCCGCCTCCGAAGCACATCCCGCGAGCACAAAGACACACGCTATGAGCACGGCGAGTACCGTCGCGAGAATCGACCGGGAGCGGTCTGACCGAGGAGGACAAGGAGGCGTGGACACAATGTTCGGGCGTCAAGGGAAGGATGCCGGAAATCAGAACATCGTATTTTAGGTCTGCCTAAAAAAAGTGTTTCCCCAACCGAAATGGAAAGAGACCGTCCGCGGAGGGCTGGAAGACCGTAGCGAGACGCATGTGCCCCCCTCTACATCGAGCCCTAGATGATGGGATTGCAAAGCATCCACGAACCGGGAAATATTCAGTCCCACGGGCGTCTATACGGGTGAATGGTGCGATGCCCGAACGCTTTCGTTGAGTCGAACCACACGGGGCGTCCGCGGCGGTCGTGCCTCCTCTCCCGTTCGACGGATATCATCGAGCCATGAGTTACGAAGTACAGGATTTTCAGACGGACGTCATCGATGCCAGTTACGACGAGCCAGTTCTCGTCGACTTCTGGGCCCCCTGGTGCGGACCGTGCCGGCAACTCGGCCCCACGCTGGAGGAACTCGCCGACACCGCCGAGGGCTGGTCGCTCGTGAAAGTGAACACGGACGAGCACCCGACAGCGTCCCGCAAGTACGGCGTCCGAGGCATTCCGAACGTTAAGCTGTTCGTGGACGGCACCGTGGAAGCGGAGTTTACAGGGGCCCTCCCACGTCATGCCGTCAAGAAGTGGTTGGACGAAAACCTGCCAAACGAAACCACGAACCTCATTCGCGAGGCTCGGCAGGCGCTGGATGCGGGCAACGAGGCCCAGGCCGTCACGCTGCTCGAAGACGTAGTTGAGCAGAACGGCGACCACCCGGAAGCGAAAGTCATCATGGCCCGGGCACTCATTTTTCAGGACCCCGAGCGGGCCGAGATGCTCGCCAACGCGGCCGACGTCGCCGAACCGACGCTCCGCCAGACGCGGGAAGCAGTTCAAACCGTGGCTCACCTTGTTCGTCTTGCCGGCACTCCCGATGACCTGCCCGACGATCCGGCGCGGGAGCCGTACCTGAAGGGAGCCCGCGCGCTCGCAGAGCAAGACTTCGAGGCCGCGGCCGAGCACCTGATCGAAGCGGTGCAGGTCAATCGCCACTACGACGACGACGGCCCCCGGCGTGGATGCATTGCTCTCTTTACACTCCTCGGGCCGACCCACGAGGTGACGCAGTCGTACCGCCGCACCTTCGACATGGCACTCTACTGAGTCGACTCGCGCCGTTACTTTCCGGCAAAAGCAGAAACCGGAACGGTCAGGCGCATCGATTCAACCAGCGGCCTGCGAAGCGGCGGTTTCGTCCTCGATGGCACCGCCGCAGCCGCTCCCCGCGCCTGCGGTACACCCGTAGCAGTGACGCTCCGTGCGGATCGAGTGCTCTTTCCATGCCTGCAGATCGAAGTCGTCGACGTGCGGCCGCACACCGTCGGGCAGGTCCATCGTCATGTCCAGCTGCTGGTTAAAGTCGCAGTCGTAGAGCGTGCCATCCCACGCCACCGAAAGCGTATTGCGGCACATCAGGCCGGCGATGGTTCCGGGGTTGAATGCGTTAACGAGGCGCTGCATGTAGGCCTCCGTCTGCCCCTTCTCGAGTAACCACTCGAGGTAGCGAGACATCGGCATGTTGTTCAGCGCGAGCAGGCGATCGAACGTGACATCGTGATTTCGCTGCAGCGCCTCCTTCCACTCGTCCTCGAGGGAGGCCTGATTGCCTGCGAGAAACGCGCCGACCGGATTGGTCACGAGCGTCAGGACGCGGTCCGGATCGCCGTAGCCGTAGCCTGCGTCGTTGAGGGCGTGCAGCGCCTGGATGGACTTTCGGTAGGTGCCTTCCCCGCGCTGTGCATCCGTGTTGAACTCTCGGTAGTGCGGGAGCGAGCACACGACCTCGACCCCGCGGTCCGCGAACCACTCGGGGAGGTGCTGATACGGGCGCGTCGTCAGAATCGTCAGATTGCACCGGTCGATCACATCAAGGCCGCGGTCCACGCAGGCCTCGACGAGGTACTCGAAGTGGGGATTCAATTCCGGCGCACCGCCCGTCAGGTCCACGGTGTGCGCCCCCGAGCGATCGATGGCTCGGAGACACGCGTCGACGGTTTCCCGGTCCATGTTTTCCTCCGTGCGGTCGGGCCCGGAGTCGACGTGACAGTGGCGGCACGTCATGTTGCAGAGCTTTCCGAGGTTGATCTGGAAAATCTCCAGTTCATCCGGGCGGAAGTCCTCCCAGCCGGAGGCCGCGAGGTCAGCTTTGAAGGAGCCGGTGCCGGTCGGGCCGCCGTCGACCTCCACGGCGTGCAGCGCGCGGAACTGCTCGGACGGGCTCGATAACGGTTCGCGCCGGTACCGGAGGCTGGTGGTCGGCCGCGGGCCGTCCACGCGTTCGGTGTGGCCGTCTCCAACGATGACGTCGAGGGGAATAAAGGCTTCTTCAGACATGCGTTAGCGAAGCGAGAGTCGCACAGGCAGGGGCGAAGAGGGAGGCGACTGTCTACATCATTTTCTCCTTCACCTGGTCCAGCATCTGAACACCGTGAACGAGCGACGCACCGCCTCGAATGGCCGTGGCGACGTGCACCGCCTCGGTCATCTGCTCAAGGTCCGCGCCCTTCTCAAGGCACTCGTCGGTGTACGCGTCGATGCAATAGGGGCATTGCACGGTGTGGGAGACGGCAAGCGCGATCAGGGCTTTCTCCCGGGCGGTCAGGGCGCCGTCCTCGAAGACGGAGCCGTAGTACTCAAAGAACTTGCTGGCCAGTTCGGGGCTTCCTTCTTCAATTTCGCCAAATCGCGGAAGGTGGTCCGGCTTGTAATACGTGTCTGACATAGGTGGGGCAGCGAGAAAGAGGTGGTGTGGGAGGACGACGTTCTGTCCGGCAAGCGGCATAAACGTTACGGCCGCGGTTTCCTGGTCGTCCGGATTCAACATACCGTGCGGAGTTCCCGCTGTCCAGTTCACAGTGTGACCGACTCGTGCTCATCACAGGGACGGCATCGCCGCACACCCGCACGATCGATGTGAACGTGAGACAGGGCATGGCGGGCACGTTATATCCCGCCCGGTGCCGAGCCTACGCGCGGCTCTCCTCCGGCGTTGCCGGTGCTGCGGGGATGTCCCGCGTCGCCTCTCCGTCGCCGTGAACCTGGGTGTCGGCGGCGTACTGAAGGTCGTGGAGCTTGCGGTAAAGACCGTCCATGGCGAGCAGTTCGTGGTGCGTTCCGCGCTCTCGGACCTGGCCCTTGTGGAGAACCAGAATCTTGTCCGCGTCCTGTACCGTGGAGAGGCGATGGGCGATCGCCAGGGTGGTTCGGCCTTCCGTAAGCCGCTCGAGGGCCTCCTGGATCAGCTCTTCCGTTTCCGTGTCGACGCTCGAGGTGGCCTCGTCCAGAACCATCACTTCGGGGTCGTAGATGAGCGCCCGGACAAAGGCGAGAAGCTGGCGCTGACCGTGCGAAAGCGACGCCCCGCGCTCCTTCACGTCCTGCTGATACCCATTGGGCAGTTTCTCTATAAAGTCGTCTGCCTGCACGACGGCGGCGGCTTTTCGCATCATCTCATCGGTCACTTCCGGATCGTTGAGCGTCAGATTGCGCTCGACGGACCCGCTGAACAGGAAGACGTCCTGCGGGATGAGGCCAATGTGCCGGCGCAGGTCTCTGAGCGACAGCTCCCGGATATCGACCCCATCGATCGTGATGCGCCCGCGCTGGACCTCGTAGAACCGGAGCAGGATGTTCATGATGGTCGACTTGCCGGCCCCCGTCGCTCCGACCAGAGCCAGCGTTTCCCCCGGCTCCACGCGAAAGGACACGTCGCGGAGGACCCAGTCGGGCTCCCCGTCATGTTCTTCGTACGCGAACCATACGTTTTCAAACTCGATCGCGCCCTGAATATTGCCAAGCTCAACCGGATCGTCCGGGTCCTGCAGGCTGCGGTCGTCGTCCAGCAGGTTGAAGATCCGCTCGGCTCCGGCCATCGCGCTCTGCAGCGTGTCGAACTGATTCGAGAGGTCCCGGATCGGCTCGAAGAACATCCGGGCGTACTGGATGAACGCGAACAGGACGCCCAGTGTGAGCGCGCTGCCGGCGATCGCACGGAGGCCGCCAAACCAGAGCACGCCGGCGATGGCGAGGTTGGAGATGATCTGGATGGACGGCCAGAAGATGGCGTAGTAGAAAATCGTCTGGATCCATGCGCCGCGGTGCTCATCGTTGATCGCCTCGAACCGGCGCATCTCCTCGTCCTCCCGGTTGAAGAGCTGCACAATCGACATCCCCGTGACGTGCTCCTGGATGAAGGAGTTGAGACGGGACACCTGGTTTCGCGCCTCGCGGTACTGCACGCGGACGCGCTTCCGGAACCAAAACGTGATCCACACCATCAACGGCATCACGCAGAGGGTGACGAGCGCCAGCACCCAGTTCATGTAGAACATCAGGGCAGCGATAAAGACGATCCGGAGAAGATCGCCGATCACAACCACGAGGCCCGACGACAGGACGTTGCTCAGCGCTTCGACGTCGCTCGTCGTCCGTGTAATCAGTTTTCCAACCGGCGTCCGGTCGAAGAACTGAAGCGGCTGGTTCTGGATGTGGCGAAAAACCGCCGTCCGCAGGTCGTAAATGGCATTCTGGCCGATGTACTGCGTCAGGTAGTTCTCCGCAAACTTGAGGATGCCTTCCCCGGTCAGGGCAAGGACCAGCAGGAGGATGATCGTCTGCAGCCCTTCCAGATCACCGACGACGATGTAATTGTCGATCGCGCGCTGAACGAGCAGCGGGCGAATAGGCCCCAGCAACGACGCGCCCAGCGTGATCGTGAGGGCCAGGGCAACCCAGCCGGTGTAGGGCTTGAGATAGTCCGCGATTCGGCGGATCAGGCGGCCGTCAAACTTGAATCCGTCGTCTTTCGGCTTTTCGTCCGCGTACGGATCATGCTCGTCCGCATCGCTCGTGGACTCGATCTCTCTGACGTCCACGTCGGTCGTGTCCGTTCCGGACCGTTCGTCGGTGTCGCTGGAGTGTGAGGGGCTGGAGGAAGCCAAGGTATGGTTCGGGACGGACGGAGAATGCGGCGCGGAGGGCAGTATGGCCTGCAGGGACTCGTCAACTCACAGCATCCGGTCCATGTTGCGTGGGTCGCGGTCCGCTCTTTGTTCGTTTCGGGTTGATTACGGGTTTGGCGGCCCGGAAGAAATCGTCTACCGGACGGAGGGTCCGTGGCTGCGAGCATGCGGCTGTGCGGCACAGTCGCCGTCACGAGTTTGCCGAATCCCTGGCAGCAGCATCCGCCCACTTCTCCCGCGGGTCGAGGACGTACCGGCGCAACTCGACCGCGGCGTCGGTTGAGGGAAAGACGGCGCGTCCCTCCTCGACGAGGTCAGAGGCGTCCTCATATCGCGCGCTCAGGTGCGTGAGCAGGAGCCGATTCACGCCGGCATCGCGTGCTACCGACGCCGCCTCGCGGGCGGTTGAGTGGCCGGTCTCCCGTGCCTGATCGACCAGGTCGTGCGCAAACGTGGCGTCATGGATGAGCAGGTCGGCTCCGTCTGCGAGCGCCCGACCGCAGTCGCACGGACGCGTATCGGTGCAGTAAGCGAAGGAAATACCCGGTCGCATCGGCCCGACCACCTCGGACGGGTGGACCGTCGTGCCATCCGGGAGCGTGACCGAGTCGCCCCCGTGCAGACGTCCGAAGTCGTGAGGGTCCGTGACCCCGAGCGACCGGGCCTTCGCGGGATAAAACCGGCCCCGCCGTGGTTTTTCCTGCAGTCGATAGCCGACCGTCGGGACGCGGTGCTTGAGCGGGCGCGCTGTGACGACGAACTCCTCGGTCTCGTACACGCTTACAGCGCCATCGATCGAGGCCGGCTCCACTTCGACGACGTCCAGCCCGTACGGCATTTCCCGCTCAGAGACACCGGCCGCAGCCGCCATGAACCGTTGAAGCCCGGTCGGTCCGACCACGGTCATGGCACGGTCTCGCTGCAACTGCCCGATGGTCGCCGCAAGGCCGGGGAGACCGTACAGATGATCGCCGTGGAGGTGCGTGATGAAGACGGCATCCACCCGTGCCCGGTTAAGGTCGGCATGAAGCAAACGGTACTGCGTCCCCTCCCCGCAGTCGAACAGCAACAGCCGGCCCTTACGCTCCATCGCAACCGCAGACAAATGCCGCTCCCGCGTCGGAATCGCACCGGCCGTACCCAGGGGAATAACGGTCGACTCCATGAGGGTCGCGGGGGCGTGTGTGGATGTGTGTACGCGAGTGGATTCTTACGGACGGCCCCGACCGCTGAACCCTGAACCTTGAACCCTGAACCTTGAACCTTGCCGTTCCCCCTTACCCGTACGCTTCGATCTCTTCCTCCAGGAGCTGCTTCTCGTACAGGTCGGCGTAGACGCCATTCTCGGCCATCAACTCCTCGTGGGTGCCACGCTCTGCGATTTGTCCCTGGTCCATGACGAGGATCAGGTCCGCTTCCTGCACGGCACTGAGGCGGTGACTGACGATCACGAGCGTGTGGCTTCCCTGCCGCTCGCGCAGGGACTTCAGGATGTTTCGCTCCGTCGCGGTGTCGACCGCGGACAGGGCGTCGTCGAAAATCAGGATGCGCGGGTCGCGAATGAGAGCTCGGGCGATGGATGTCCGCTGCTTCTGTCCGCCCGAGAGCGTGATACCCCGCTCGCCGACGAACGTATCGAATCCGTTCGGGAAGTCCTTCACGTTGGCGAGGAGGTCGGCTTCCCCTGCGGCCTCGACGATCTCCCGGTCCTCAGCATCGAGCTTTCCGAAGGCGATGTTGTTCGCGACGGTGTCGCTGAAAAGAAACACGTCCTGCGATACGTAGCCGATATTCTCCCGGAGCGTTTCGAGCGGAATCGATCTCACGTCGCGGCCATCGACCTCGACGCGACCCTCCGATGGCTCGAGAAGGCGCGGGATCATCTCTACGAGCGTGCTTTTTCCCGCACCCGTTCGACCGACAATAGCGAGCGTCTGATCGGGGAGAAGGTCGAAGCTGATGTCTCGAAGTGCCGGCTCCTGCTCCTCGTCATACGAGAACGACACGTTCCGAAACGTGACGCGTCCCTCCACCTCGGTGATGCTCTCGTCGGTCTGCGGTCCGTCGGCGATGTCGGGCGTTGTGTCCAGAATCCGGTGGAGGCGGCTGACAGACGCCGAGGCGCGCTGGATCATCGTGATGACAAAGCCGAGCGAGGCGACCGGCCACGTCATCATGCTAACGTAGAGCACGTACTCGACGATATTCCCGATCGTAATCGTCCCCTGCGCCACGAGCCGCCCGCCCATCCACACAACGATGATTGTCGAAATGCCGACCATGAGGAGGAACGCCGGACGCCAGGCGGACTCGACGAGAGCCAGGTCGAGGTTCCGGCGCTTGTACTCCTCGCTCTCCGAATCGAACGCCTCCGACTCGGCGTCTTCGCGCGTGTAGGCTTTCAGAACGCGAATGCCCGCCAGCGCCTCCTGCACCCGGCTGGTCACCTTCGAGTACTGCTCCTGGAGCCGGTCGCTGCGCCAGTGCACCATCCGCGCCATGAAGAACACGGAGACCGCAAGTAACGGCATCGGAATCAGGGCGTAGAGCGTGAGCTTCGGGGAGATGATGAACATGACCGAGACAGCCGTGAGCACCATCACAAGCGACCGGGTGACGTACATAATCGCCGGGCCGATGTAGCGCCGGACCTTCTCGATATCATCCGTCGCCCGCGTAATCACGTCTCCCGTCGAGTACTCCTGGTAAAATCGCGGCGAGAGCGTTTGCAGATGATCGTACAGCGAGTTGCGCAGATCGTACTCGATGTGACGGGACGCGACGACCACCGTCTGCCGCATTAAAAACATGAACAGGCCGCTAATCACCGAGAGACCGATGATCGCCCCCGCAAAAAGCAGCAGCGTCCCGAACAGGTAGCTGTAGATCTGTGCGTGGACGATCGTGCCCTCGAAGACGCCGTAAACCTGAACGAAGCGGGGGATGGAGTCAATGGTCTGACGGACGACACTCGGGACGCTGATCTGGAAACCGGCCGACGCCATCGTGCACAGCAGCCCGGGAATAAAGAGCCACTTGTACGTCCAGAAGTAGTGGTTCAGGCGGGAGAGCGGTCCCATGGAGATCAAAGTAGGTTCGAAAAAGCCCGTCTGCGGAGGCCAGCAGGGCAGATATGGTACTGGCTGCTACGAAAGCACTGACCCGCTGATCCAAACTCAATCCACCCAAACTCGATCGTGACGAGATGCGAAAGGTAGGTTCAGCGTTTAGTGTTCAAGGTTCAGGGGTCCACTCACGCTCCCGATCGACACCTACGAACATCCTCACATACAAACCCTCAAGCGTACAAACCTACCGAGGCTACTTCCCTACGGCGGTTGCGGCGTCGGCGTAATTCTGAAGGGCGACGCCTCGGCCGCTGTGTTCGGAGACGACGCGCACGAGCTCCAGGTGCTGCCCTCCGATCCATCGGGACAGAGCCATCATGATTTCGGCACCGGCGGAGGGGTTTCGCTTGATGATGTTCTTGAGATCCGGCCGGAAGAAGCCCAGTACGCGTGCCTCCGTGAGCGTCTCCGCCGTTTCGAGGCGCTCGAAGTCGCCCAGAATAGACAGCACGCCGAACGCCTCCCCCGGTTGCAGATCTCGCAGGGGCTGGGCGACGCCGGGTTCTGCTTCGGACCGGAGCTGAATCCGGCCCTGCTCGATAATATAAAGTCCGAGACCGGGATCACCCTCGTAGTACAGCACCTCTCCCCGCCGGTAGGATCGCCGGTGCATCGCCTCTGCGAGCGCGTACAGCGCGGCAGTGGAGCAGTGTTCGAAGGCCGGCACGTCCTGCACGAGGTCGACGATCTCCTGAGTCCGCGCGTCGATTCGGCGGCGAAACAGGCGACGCATCACGCGGCCGCTGGCGCGCACCAGATTTCGAAAGGTTGACATAGACGAAGGCGACCCGTTGAGCGAAGGAAGCAATGAATTCAGATATCGTTCTCTCACAACACATCTTCCGCGTCTCCCCGTTCCCGGAGCCGCCTCAGTGGGCCGTTCGTGGTGGATCGGAGCCATTCCCAGCCGACGGCCCCCTCAGCACATATCCGCATCCCTCAAAACGTATGTCCGATGCCGAAATGAAGCACACGGGCTTCAGGCGTGCCAAAGCTCCGGCGAAACACGTCAGTTTCCGCCGGTGACGGATCGTGAATCTTCCAGGCGTAGTCGAGGCGCGCCACGAGGTATTCCCACATGATGCGAAGGCCGAGGCCCGAGCCGACGCCTAGTTCGCCGATGGCTTCCGGGAGACGGAAGCGCCCATCGGTCCCGGGCCGGCTCGTATCGCCGGAGAGCCCCGGGTTGCGCGGCCCGAACCACACATTCCCGGCATCCACAAACGTCGCGAAGCCCCAGTTGCCCCCGAGAATGTTGCGGAAAACGACCGTTCGGAGCTCGGCGCTGGTTTCAAACTTGATGTCTCCCCCGAGGATGTTGGCGATGTCCCCGGTCGCCGCCTGGTTGCCGTCGCCCGCCACGAGCGAGGCGCCCCCGGGTCCCAGAGCCCGGAGCTCCCAGCCGCGTACGCTCGTCGCGCCGCCGCTGAAGAACCGACGGTCAAACGGAACGCGGTCCGGGTCGGCAATCGGAATGGATGCCCCGCCGAACACCTTGTAGGCGAACGTCGTCCCGCGGCTCAGCGGATAATAGCGCCGGATGTCGAGGGTTGCGCGTGCATAGGGACGGTAGATCAAGCGGCCGCCCTGCAAGCCGTCGGCTGCGTCGGACGTGGAGGAATCGCTGCTCGACCCGAACAGCCCCGGCAGGCTGTACTCGACTTGTCCCGGCGTAAAGGCGAACCGGTCCAGCGCGAGCGGGATCAGGTTGCCCACCTCCGCGGCGGCTTCGTATACGTGCCCCTGCTCACGGCGAAGCGGGTTGGCGGTCGCGGATCGCAGCGTGTAGCGAAGCGCCGTATTCACCTGTGGCTGGGTGTAGTCCTCCAGGATCTGGGTGCGCTGCACCGGGTCGGTGATGCCGCCCCCGCCGTCCGGATCGCCGAACACGCGGCGCAGAAACCGCTCTTCGAATTGCGGGAGCGCGTCCGGGTTGCTCAAACTGACGTCGACGACATCCACCAGCGAAACAAGCGTCGGCGTGTGCTCCATCTCCAGACGCATTCGAGCACTACCCCGCCCGCGGATGAGGAGTCCGAGGTCGTTGCGGCGCGCCGTCAGGAAACTCAGCGAAAGCCGGGTCCTGGCGTTTTGCAGGTCGTAAACGGATTCGAAGAAACGGAACGGGCGCAGCAGGTAGGGCAGCGTAAGGGAGGTCGTCGCTTCAAACTGAGCCGACGTCACAATCGTCGAGTCGAGCCCCGTTGCCACGGAACCGGACGTGTTGACGCGAAACGTTTCCCCACCCCCGAAGGCGTTGAGGTTTTCGTACGTTAATCCCACCCCCACGCCGAACTCGTTCTGGATGGCCGTCGTCGTCGGATCTCCGGTCGGGTCGCGCTGCAGAACAAACGTTTCCGCGCGCACACGGTGGCGGTTTCGGGTTCTGGCATCAATGCGAAGCGGCAGGAACGGGTCCTCGATTCCGGGCACATGAACCGTGTCCTCGAACGCAGTGGAGATGTTCGTGAACGTAAACACGCCGGTCCCCTCGAGGCGCCGCTTGGTGGCCAGTACCTTCGAGCGGTCGTACACGTCCCCCGGCTCGTACTGCAGGGCCCGGCGGACGACGCCCGTCCCGATGCGGCTGTCCTCGCGGATGTCTACGACAACCGACGCAATGCTTCCGTCGACCCCTTTGGTTTCCACGTCCAGCGTGTCGGTCCTAGGCGGCGCCTCCGGCTCCACGCCTTCGATCCCGACGTAGAGCGACCCGAATCGATAGCGCTCCCCGGGTCGGACGCGAAAGGTGACGTCGAAGCTGTCCGGCGCGGGTTGATACACGATCGCCCGGATGCTGTCGCGCGAAATGGCAGCATACCCTTCGTTTCGAAGAAACGTAAGCAGGCGTCCGCGCTCCTCGAGCAGTTTGGGTTTCGAATATCGCACGTCATCCGCCTGGTACACGAGCAGAGAGTCGTCCGAAACGGATCCTGGCTCGATCACGGCATCTTCCACGAGCCGGCGTTTCTCTGCCGCCGCGAGCATGTCAAGGCCGTCGTAGCGCACATGGCGAACATACGTCGGCCGGCCAGCGTCGACCCGAAAGAGAACGCGCACGCGGTCGGGACGCTCTGTCGACCGCACCTCAACCGCAACGGCCGCGTCGCGAAAGCCCTGCTGTTCGTAGAAGAGACGGAGGCGTTCGACGTCGTCTCTCAACGAGGTCGAGTCCAGGACCGCCGGCGGCTCACCGCTCTCCTTCAGCGCACGGCCCACGCGCTTCCCGAGGACGCCGGAGTCGCCGAGCTGGTAGATCCAGCGCCACCACGTAAGGCCCGGGATGCTGAGAATGCGGCGGTTGGGCTCGGTTCGGATGCGTCGTTTCAGTTCGCTATCCGAGAAGAACGAGTTGCCCGTGATAGAGACGCTTCGAACGACGGGAGCGACGCTGTCCGGTTGTGCCGTTGTGCCGTCCTCCTGTGCGGCCACTGGGTCCGCAGCGACGCAGGCCCAGAGCACGGCCATCCCGATCACGAGCAGCCATCGGACGGGACCAGGCGACAGTCGACGAACCACGGAAAACGAATTCATACGCGGGGAAACCGAATCGAACCCTCTCGCGCCGATGTGCGGCGGTACGACGTCGGGGTCAGGGCAGTCACGAAGCGGTACAGGCAATGCAACCGGGGACGTCGTAACGCAGCGAGCACGTCTTTCGTGCCGATGGCTCCGCCGAACCCGCGTGAAGATGTGTGTGTCCGGACGCGCGCCGCGCCGGAGATGCACGGGTAGGCATAAGAAAACGCCCCGATCGAAACCGGGGCGTTCATGTACCTAATTCGTCTACCTTGCGGGACTAGAGGGCGTGATCATCCGCCGGCGTCGAGAGCGAGTCCCGAACCGGAAGCGTCATCCTTCTGACTCGCGAAGCGGTTCTGGTACTCCTGCGTTCGCTCGACGAGCCGGTAGAAGTTTTCCGGTGACATGTCCGGTACGAAGAAATCGATCGGGTCGAGCGTCCGTCCCTTGTCGTCCCGGACTTCGTAGTGGAGATGGGGGCCGGTCGACCGGCCCGTGTTGCCGCTGAAGCCGATGCGTTCACCGCGCTTGACCGTCACGCCGCGCCGAATCCCGTCTTCAATCTCGGACAGGTGCGCATACCGCGTGATGTACCCGGCGGTCTTGTGATGAACGTCGACGTAGTTGCCGTAGGTCGGGCTGTACTCCGCACGCCGAATGACACCGTTTCCGGTTGTCACGATGGGCGTGCCCGTGCGGACGAGAAAGTCGACGCCGGCGTGCATCTTCCGGACTTTCAGGATAGGATGGTGTCGCATTCCGTATCCGGAGACGATCGGGCCTTCCGTCGGGCGAATAGCCGGAAGCTCAAGCAGTCGCTGGTCGCGACGCTCGGCGAAGCGGGTCAGCTCGCGGTAGCTGGCGCCCTGCAGGCTCACCTGCCGTTCGAGCTGGTCGAGGGTGGAAGCCGTTTCCCGGAGAAGGGTAGCGGTCTGCGTTCCGAAGCGATCGAACTCGCGGTGGGCATCCGATCCACCAACGCCCACCTTCCGAACATCTTCGGAAATGGGTTCAATCTGAAGCAGCGTCCGGTACAACTTGCGATCCTTTTCGGAGAGGCGGCTCAGCTCGTCGGACAGCGCCGACATCTGGGTGCTCACGCGGGAGAGTTGTCGCTCCAGGACTTCGTTCTCGGATCGGAGCGCCTGCTCTTCCGGTGTTCGGATGAGGTGCAGATCCATCATCCAGGCCGCGGCGAGGGCGAGGACAAGCGCCAGACCTACAACAACACCGACTTTCCGCACAACATCGCGCCGGTCCTCCTCGATCTCGACAAACGAGCAGGTTTCCGGGTCGTAGCGGTATTGCGTATTCTGCTTCATAGAAGGAGGAGACGTTCAGTAGCGTGGACGCGGTGCCACATGCGTGGGGGCCGTACCTCGTCGTGCAGGGTGCCGGGACTCAATGTCAACCGATGGGCGCCGTCCGAAGAACGGATCGCAGATCGGTAGCTTTCACCGTCGCTCGAACATTCCTTCCGGTGCCAGGCACTCCAGGAGCACTGTAGGCGGTACCGAGAGCCGTCCGATGAAAAGCGAGAAACCGGGATGCGATGCGCTTAAAGCGGGTATGCATTTGAGCCGGATCACTAAGATAGCCGGGCAGAATGCATAAGTCAACGGGCGAACACCATTTGATCGAAACCGAAAGTAAAAATCACCCGTCCTCGACCGATCCACGTAGATCTGTAACCATTATTTGGCATAGATCTCTGTCGAGTGCAGCGACGGATACGAAAAGGTCGCCTGTACGCCGGCTCATCCTGTTTCCCGACACGATGAGGCACGTCGTGGTGCGACACGCTGGGCCAAGCGGTCCGTCTGCGACTGCAGGGATACAAATCGCAACTACAATACCACGGCTACAAAATTCAACCACGGGCGCATGAAGGCCCCGCCTTTCGCGGTACCTTCACGGAGTCAATCGGACGATCTCTAACTGCGCCAGATCTCACATGTATTCGACGACAAAGGGCGCATTCCCTCTCATTCAAAGTCCTGTTCGAAATACTCTACGCGGCGGCGAGACGCGCCTTCCGGGTTGTCGCGGATCCGGGCGCGCAGGCGCTCGCCGAAGACTTCGGCGGGATCGTAGCCGTAATGCTTCAAGAGGTAGTTCATGGCGATCACCTCGCAGATCACCGTGATGTTTTTGCCGGGCGTGATCGGAACCTGCACCATCGGAAGATCGACGCCCAGAATCTCATGGGTATCTTCGACCATGTGGATGCGCGTGTACTCCTTATCCGGATCCCAGAGCTGCATGTTGACCACGACCTCGATCCGCTTCTGAAAGCGAATGGCGCGGATGCCGAACATAGAGCGGATGTCGACGAGTCCGAGCCCCCGCACTTCCATGAAGTGCTGAACGAGGTCGGTTCCGGACCCCATCAGGATCTGCTCATCCCGCTTCGTGGCGATGATAACATCGTCCGCCACGAGCCGGTGTCCCCGCTCGACGAGATCCAGGGCGACCTCGCTTTTTCCGATGCCCGGCTTCCCGATGAGAAGAAGCCCGATGCCGTAAACGTCCACGAGCGACCCGTGAACAGAGCATTGCGGCGCGAACTGATCTTCGAGAAAGGCGCGCAGCGACGCCATGAACTCGACCGTCGGGAGCTCGGTCCGGTACACTGGAATTCCGGCATTCGTCGCGAGATCGACCAGACGTCCGGGAAGTTCGTTGCCGTCCGTGCCGATGATACACGGCAGGTCGAATTGCGTGATGTTACGGAACGCCTGCTCCTGGTCCGCCGGGTCGAGGTGGCGAAGGTACCGGTGCTCGGTGTTGCCGAGAATCTGCACGCGCTGGAACGTGAACAGGTCGACGTACCCTGCCAGCGCAAGTCCGGGCCGGTGTAGGTTGCTCTCGGTCACCTCGCGATCCGCGTCGATGGCGTTCACCGATTCCACCGCCACCTCCACGCGATCGCGGAGCTTCCGGATCATGAAGTCGACCGTAATCGATTCTTTCTGAAACATGACGGCGTCAATCGGACAGGAAACGGCAGCGACGAGACGGTTCCGGGTACAACCCTCCTACGGGACCTCGACGGCGTCGAGAATGCGGTCGACGATCTCAGCCGAGGTAACGTCCTCCGCCTCAGCCTCGTAGGTGATGACAATTCGGTGTTGCAGCACGTCCGGCGCAACGGCACGGACGTCTTCCGGCGTGACGTACGCCCGGTGCCGCAGAAAGGCGTGGGCACGGGCCGCGAGGTTCAGATTGATGCTGCCACGCGGCGACGCGCCGTACTGAACAAGCGGCTCGACGTCCGGCATGCCGAACCCGGCAGGGTCGCGTGACGCGAGGACGAGGTCGACGATGTACTGCTCGACGCGCTCGTCGATGTAGAGTTCGTTCAGAACGTCGCGGGCGTTCAGGATCTGCGCCGGTCGGGCAACCGGTCGGATCTCTGGCTGTTCGCCGGTCCTCGCCATCCGGCGCATGACTTCGAGCTCTTCGTCCCGCGTCGGGTACTGGACGCGGATCTTGAGCATGAAGCGGTCTACCTGGGCTTCCGGAAGCGGGTACGTCCCCTCCTGCTCGATCGGGTTTTGTGTCGCCAGAACGAGAAACAGGTCGTCGAGCGCGAACGTGGTGTCGCCGATCGTGACCTGGCGCTCCTGCATGCTTTCCAGCAACGCGCTCTGCACCTTCGCCGGCGACCGGTTGATTTCATCGGCGAGGATGACGTTGGTAAAGATCGGGCCCTTCTTGATCGAAAAGCTTCCCTCCTTCTGGTTATAGACGAGCGTGCCGAGGAGATCGGCCGGGAGCAGGTCGGGCGTGAACTGAATCCGCTGAAAGCCGGTGCCGATGGCGTCGGAGAGTGCCCGAACCGTCAGCGTCTTGGCGAGTCCCGGTACGCCCTCAAGGAGAACGTGGCCGTCGCCGAGCAGTCCGATCAGGAGCCGTTCCACCATGTAGCGCTGCCCGACGACGACGCGGCTGATTTCACTGATCAGATCGTCGACGAACGCACTTTCCGTCGCGATCCGGTCTTTCACGTAGGACAGGTCGAAGTCGGGCATGGACAAGAATACGGCCGGGGGCTGAGAAAAGAGGGGTCGAAAAGGGGCGGCTTACGGCCGGAGGGTATGAAGATCGGCACCCGCGTCGTCTGCGGCGCGGGAAACGGTGTCCGGGATGGTGTCGAGAAGATCGTCGAGGGCATGGGGCCGTCCGGTCACGAGGATGAGGCCGTCTCGCGAGGTCATGCACGCTCCGTAGACGCCCTTGAGCGTCATGGATTCCACGGCCTCGATGACTTCATCCGCCAGTCGCGTCGTCCCTTCCAGATGGTCCCGGAGGGACGCGTGCGACATAAGCAGCAGGGCACCGATCATCTGCCAGTCGCCACGACGCATCGCGGCGACGTGCTTCTGCACGCGACGATTCTCGGTGACGAGGTGGCGTGTGATCGGTTGGAGCTCCTCCGGCAGACGGTCGAGCGCGCGATTCAGGTCGCGATGCTCCACGTTGCGAAAGGATCGGAGGCCGTCGAACCCTCGCTCTCGAAGGATGGCGAGCGCCTCGTCGGCGCGAGTGCGCACGTCGCGGTGCCATTCCGGGGACCGGGCTGCGGGACGACCGGGATCGATCACCGCCCAGTCCAGTGCCTCGCGAGCGTCGGTCTGCACGGGTAGAAACTCGAAGGTTCCGGTATCGACAAGCGTGAAGGGAGCGCCCGCACCGGCGTGGGAGGCGATGAGCGACGCGATGCTCGTCGGGCGATCGGTGGCGGCCTCGATGGCGTCTCGCAGTGCCGGCAGCACGTCCGACCGGACCCGGGAGATGCCGGATTCGTCGGTCCCGGGCATCTGCGGCGCACGCTCCAGGGCCCGGGCGACCGCCAGGGCCAGCGCGGCGAAGTAGGGGTCCTGGGCGGAGCCGGGAATGCCGCTCACGACGGCGACGTCGTAGGATTGCGGCTGATCGCTGTCCGCCGAAGGCATCCATCCGGGTGGGTTCTCCTGCCCATCGCCGTACAGAAGGTGATGAAGGAGACGATGCCACGAGGGGGCATCCGCCCCTGGCGGGTCGTCGGCGCCCGACGCCGCCGTCCACGGCCCGGCGTCCGCGGCAAACACGATGCGCGAGGTGGTGGCGTCGGACGGTCGACACGCAACCGTCACGGATGCCGACATGGGCATGAGGAGCGCAAACCCGGTCGAGTAGTGCGTCTGGGCAGCCTGTACGTCTACCACGCCGGGGACTGTCGCCTGACGGATCGTCGTTTCCGCCGAGCCGAAGCATGCCTCAAGTAACCGAGGTGCAGCTTCCACACCGCGTCCCGGAGATTTCGACGACGGCGTGCGAACGAACGGGGGCAGGGATGACGTCGGGGAGGCAGCGTTATGCATGGAGGGCAATCATTCGAGCGGGTCAGCAACCGGCCGGTCGGGGAGCCGCCGGTTGGTATGGAAGAGTAGGGTAGACGGCATCCGGCTGACATGCAACCTTTACGCCGACGCGTCCTGTCGCGGCGCGCGGAGCGGCACGCGATTGTTTCGATTGGCACGGGTCCCGGGACCGGACGTGCGCATCGGATCCCACCTCAACTCCCGAGGCGATCACCCGGCGACAGGTCGTACCCGTTCAGGAAATCAATCGCGCTCAGGCGGCGTTTTCCAGGTTGCTGCAGTTCTGTAATCTCAACGGCACCGTCACCGCAGGCGATGACCAGTTGGTCGTCCGCTCGGAGCACCGTCCCCGGCGCGGCGTCCGTCGGTACGGCGTCCTCCGGCGGGGTGGCATCGGATCCGGCCACGCGGGAGCGGTACAGCTTCAGTCGGGTATCCTCGTGAAGCGTCCACGCCCCGGGGTAGGGCGACAGTCCACGAATGTGGTTGTGAACGTCCGGCGCGGAACGGGACCACGGCGTCTCACAGTCCTCGGTGAATATCTTCGGGGCCGGCGTCGCCTCGGTGTCGTCCTGGGAGGTGGTTTCGACCGTTCCCTCGTCGATCTGCCGGACCGTGTCCACCACCGCCTCTGCACCCAGAACCATCATGCGGTCGTGCACCTCGCCGGCGGTCTCGTTCTCCCCGATCGACATGCGGCGCTTCAGGATCACATCACCCGTGTCTACCTTTTCCTGCAGGAAAAAGGTCGTCACGCCCGTCTCGGTTTCGCCCTTCATGATCGCCCAGTTGATCGGCGCCGCTCCCCGGTATCGGGGAAGGAGCGATCCGTGCAGGTTGAACGCCCCCATGGACGCCGTCGAGTACACGGCCGGCGGGAGAATGCGATAGGCCACGACCGCAATCACGTCCGGGCGCAGGTCGGCGACCGCCGCTGCGAAATCCTCGTCCTTGACGGACTCTGGCTGAAGCATCGTGTCAATGCCCCGCTCCATGGCAGCCTTCTTGACCGGCGTCGGCGTCACCTTCTGTCCTCTCCCCCTCTCCCGGTCGGGACCGGTGGCAACCGCGATGGGTGTGTACCCGGCGTCACAGAGGTGTTCGAGCGACGGAACAGCAAACTCGGGCGTGCCCATGAAGATGATGCGCATGGCGGGACTAGGGAAGGGGAAAGGGGGAACCGGAGAAAGGGAGAGGGCGAGGGGGGCCGGGGTTGGCGGCTTTTCTTGAGGAGATCGCCCTACCGTCATCTGGTATGCCGGGGACGGGCGGTCACGTGGGTTCGGACGGTTGCGTGGATCGTTGGAAAGTTGGAATGTTGGGCGTTTTTACGTTGGGT
>JAAAOT010000222.1 GCA_009908725.1 Bacteroidota bacterium
AAGGGAATATCGTCTTTCGCGCTCCATCCGATCGGCGACCGTCCGCGGCACAGTATACATCACAGTATACATCAGGGGATCGAGAAAACACGAACGTGCAGGGCGCGACCATTCGGGCGCAGAAGCCGCTCCGTCACGCAATCCCATTGAATCCGATGCATCACAGGGCCGCACGCTGGTTTTCGCGGGTGAACACCTGTAGATTACGCGCACATACCCGTTTTTCGACCTCCCCCTTTCTGCCTCTGCCTGTGCGCCTCGCCATCATTTCTGACATCCATTCGAATCTGGAAGCCCTGCAGACGGCACTCCGCGCCATCGAGCGGGTCGGGGTCGATCGGGTGTATTGTCTCGGGGACGTCGTCGGCTACAACGCCAACCCCGTCGAATGCATGCACCTCGTCCAGAAGCACTGTGACGGCGTCGTGGTCGGGAATCACGACCTGGCAGTCGCAACCGGCGATGGGCTCGGCCAGCTGCCTCCCGATGCGCAGAAAGCGGCCCTGCACAACCGGAAGCTTCTGAACGAGTCGCTGCGAAAGGAAATCATCTCCTGGCCCGAGCGCATCGATGCGCACGACTGTACGTTCGTCCACGCGACGCCGGACGCCCCGCTCGCCTGGAAACGGATCAACTCGTTCCCGGCCGCGAAGGAGCAGTTCGACTACTTCGACACATCCGTCTGCTTCGTTGGCCATACGCACGTCCCGAGCGTCGTGTCTGATCGCCTCGGCGTCCTGAAAGTGCGTCCGGGTCATCGGTTCATGATCAACCCTGGCAGCATCGGGCAGCCGCGCGACACCAACCCGAAGCTCAGCTTCGCGCTCTACGACAGCAGTTCAATGCAGTACCGCAACGTTCGGCTGGACTACGATACCGAAACGACCGCCCGCAAGCTGAAGGCCGCCGGACTGCCGGACCGTCTCGCCAAGCGCCTGCTGGAAGGGGCGTAATGGCCCGCTACCGACTTACTCGGTGGGGTCGATCCACTGGCCTTTGCTGTACACGCCATGGGCACGCCCGACCATTTCCTCCCCGATGAACGGGGTATTGCGGCTCTTCGACCGAATGTGCGACGCCTCGAAGGTCCACCGACTCGTGGCGTCGAACACGGTTAGCTCGGCCACGGCCCCTTCCTCGATGGCCGGAACAGGTAGGTTGAGAATGCGACGGGGCGCGACGGTCAGCTTGCGGACCACCTCCTCCACGGACAAATGACCGGGCTCGACCAGCTCGCGCACCGACAACCCCCAGGCCGTTTCGAGGCCCAGAATCCCGAACGGCGCCGCGTTGAACTCGACGTCTTTCTCGTGCGGTGCGTGAGGAGCGTGATCGGTGCAGATGGCATCGATCGTTCCATCGACGAGCCCCTCGATAACGGCCTCCACGTCGGCCGCCGAGCGAAGCGGCGGGTGCATTTTTGTGTGTGTTGAAAAGCCGGTGGTCTCGACGGCCTCGTCCGTCAGGGTGAAGTGATGAGGGCACACCTCCGCGGTGACCTTCACGCCTCGCGCTTTCGCCTCCCGAACAAGTGCGACGCCCCGCGCCGTGGAGATATGCGCGACGTGCACGTGCCCCCCCGTCACGGCGGCGATTTCTACGTCCCGCGCGATCATCACGTCCTCGCTGAGGGCCGGAATCCCCCCGACGCCGAGCCGGGCCGACACGTCGCCCTCGTGCATGTGCCCGTGGGGATTGAGAGTCAGCTCTTCCATGTGGTTAATGACGGGCGCTTCCAGCATCGAGCTATACTCGAGGGCGCGTCGCATCAACCCAGCATGCTGGACCGGCGCCCCGTCGTCGCTAAACGCCACGGCCCCCCCTTCCTGCAGGTCCGCCATTTCTGCAAGCTCGACGCCTTCCCGCTCCTTCGACACCGTTGCGATCGGATGCACGTGGACGGGTGTTTCCTCCGCTCGCTCCAGGATGAACTCCACGACATCGCGCGTATGGATGGGCGGATTCGTGTTCGGCATGCAGGCGACCGACGTGAACCCGCCGGCAACCGCTGCCCGGGCGCCCGTCGCAATCGTCTCTTTGTGCTCGTATCCCGGCTCGCGGAAGTGGACGTGCATGTCCATCCACCCGGGCGAAATCATTTTCCCGGACGCATCCACCTCACGAATCCCCGCGTCCACGTCAATCTCGGGCGCCACCTTATCGATGAGACCGTCTCGAATGAGCAGGTCCGCCTCACGCGTCTCCCTTGTTTCCGGGTTCAGGATCGTACCGTGGCGTATCAAGAGGTCGTCGGACATGCTCGGATCGGGAAGCCGTGAGCGGGGGTCGAAAGGGACGCGTTGCGCAGCATAACGTAGAGAGTTTCCGGCGGACGGTCAATGCTCACGTCTACGAAGACCCGTCGGATTCCGGCTGCGCGACGAGTGCCGTAACGCTGACGATGTGGATCCCACACAGCCATCGCGCGGGGCGAAGACTGCCTCGCCGTCGATTCCTTCTCCTACGCACACGACCACGCATTCCATGAGAACGACAACGGACGCTGCACCCATCGACGCTTCGATGGTGCGGGAAACAGCCCGTGAGACCTTCGGCATGGTGCCCAATCTGATTACAGAAATCAGCAATCACAATCCGGCGGTCGCGAAGGCGTATCTCGATGCCGGCGCCACGCTCGGTCAGGGTGTCTTGTCTGACGCCGAAGAGCAGGTTGTCATTCTGGCGATCTCCTCGTACAACGACTGCCACTACTGCACGAAGGCACACGCCGCGGCCGGACGCGCCGCCGGTCTGACCGGGGAGACCGTCGAGACGATCGTAGCCGGCGGCCTGCCCGACGACCCGCGCCATCGCCGGCTCGTTCAGGCCACGCGGCGCATCCTTGGCAAACGTGGATGGCTTTCAAAGATGGATCAGGAGGCGCTCGCCGAAGATCGACTCGAGCGGGACGTCCTGTACGAGATCGTCGGGCTCATCGGCGTGAAGACGATCAGCAATTACGTCAACCACATCGCCGGCACGGACGTCGACGAGGCGTTTCGCGAATAGCGCGACCACGCGGCACCTTATGGTAAGCCAATAACGAAACGGCTCCGCCCTGGTCAAGAGGACGGAGCCGTTCGTTTAGGCCCGGAGTGGAAAGGCGAAACGACCGAACTCGCCGCGTCAGTCCGTTGCACCAATTATGGGTTCTTCCTCGATCAGGCTTTCCTCGATGAAGTCAGTCAGCATCGTGAAGAGGTGCAGCCGGGTGTTTCCGCCGTAAATACCGTGGTTTCTTCCCGGGTACATCATGAACTGGAACTGCTTGTTCGCCTCCTGAAGCGCATCCACCATCTGGACGCTGTTCTGGAAGTGGACGTTGTCGTCGTAGTCCCCGTGCACAATAATGAGGTCCTGCGTGTCGGCCATCTGGTCGGCGTAGTTGAGCGGCGCACCGCGCTCGTAGCCGGCCTCGTTGTTCTGCGGCGTGGACATGTATCGCTCCGTGTAGATGGTGTCATAAAAGCGCCAGTCGGTAACCGGAGCGACGGCGAGTCCAGAGGTGAATGTCGACGGCCCGTCGCCCGTCAGCATGGACATAAGCGTCATGTAACCGCCGTAACTCCAGCCCCAGATGCCGATGCGGTCGGCATCGACCCAGGAGGAGTCGGCGAGGCTCTGTGCCGCGGCGATCTGGTCGGCCGCCTCGGGCGTTCCGAGATCGCGGTAGGGAATGTCCTGGAAGGCTTTGCCCCGCCCACCGGTACCGCGATTGTCAACGCTCACGACGACGACGTTATACGTTTCCGCCAGGTACTGGAACCAGAGCATCCGGCGTCCGCCCCACTGATCGGTGACCGTCTGCGACCCGGGTCCGCCGTACACGTACATGAGCACAGCGTGCGGGCGGTCTTCGTCAAAGCTGCCGGGTTTGACGGTGTAGGCGTTCAGCGGAGTGTCGTCCGCTCCCGGGATGG
>JAAAOT010000186.1 GCA_009908725.1 Bacteroidota bacterium
CTACGGGTACGGGCACGCGAAGAAGGACCTCCTGCAGCTCATCACCGAGAACTTCGCCGACGCCCGCGCTCGCCGCAAAGAACTCGCCGCCCGCCCCGACTACGTCCAGGACGTCCTCAAGGCCGGCGCCGAACGCGCCCGAGCCACCGTCGAACCCATCATGGCCCGTGCCCGGGAGTTGACGGGACTCGTTTCCGCCCGGTAGGGCGGTGTGAAGGTGTGAAAGTGTCAATGTATTAACGTACACACGTATCAGATTACTTGATAATTTATACAGGTATATTATATACTGTTTCAATGTGGTAAATGAATAGGTGATAGGTTTTGGTGAGCATTGTGGTCAGCGACTTTAAAGATCTGCGGGTATACCGAGATGCGTTTGATTGCGCGAACGAAATCTTTCGGTTAAGCATGAGCTGGCCGCTGAATGAACAATACGCCATAACCGACCAGATCCGACGCTCATCTCGGTCTGTCTGCGCAAACATTGGGGAGGCCTGGTTCAAGCGGGATTACCCGAAATACTTCTCGAGCAAGCTGTCAGATGCTCTGAGCGAAGCCTCGGAAACCATCGTATGGCTCGACTTCGCCAGTGAATATGGCTACCTCTCGACCGAAGCGGAAGAACTGGAGACCCGATATCGTCGAATCATCGGCGGACTCGTTAAAATGATGGTCAATGCCGATCAATGGTGTCAAACAACCCAATAGCCAACATTCACACCTTCACACCTTAACGCAATCCCTCCATGATTCTCATCATCGATAACTACGACAGCTTCACGTACAACCTGGTGCACCTGGTCGGGCGGCACACGGATGAGCTGGAGGTGATCCGGAACGACGATCTCACGGTCGCGGAGGTGCGGGACATGAAGCCGGACGGCATCCTGATCTCGCCGGGGCCGGGCCGACCGGCGGAAGCCGGTATCACGGAGGGCGTGATTGAGGAGCTCGGGGCCGACACGCCCATCTTCGGCGTGTGCCTCGGCCACCAGGCCATTGGCGAGGTGTTCGGCGGGCGTATCACGCATGCGCAGGAGCTCATGCATGGAAAAACCAGCACCGTCTCCCACGACGGCCAGTCCGTCTTTCACCAGGTCGAGCAGAATTTCGACGCGACCCGCTACCACTCGCTCGTCGTGGACCGGGACTCGGTGCCGGACGAGCTTATCATCACCGCCGAAACCGGCGACGGAACCGTCATGGGCCTGCGACACCGCGAACTCCCGATTGAAGGCATCCAGTTTCACCCGGAAAGCGTCCTCACGAAAGCCGGTCCGCGCATCATTGAGAACTGGCTGCGGTCCATCCCGACGATCCAGCTGAACGCCGCCGCGGCATCATAACACCACTGCTGCGCCGATGCACCCCTCGCACGCTTTGCCTCCCCATCCGACCCGTCCCCCCCGAATGAAGGAGTACCTGAACGTCATCGCCGATGGCCAGCCGCTCACGCAGCCGCAGGCCGAATCCGCCATGCGCCAAATGATGGCGGGGGAAGCCCTGCCCGAGCACGTTTCTGCGTTACTGATGGGACTCCGTGCCCGGGGCGAAACGCTGGACGAGCTCGTTGGCTTTACGAAAGTGATGCGCGAATTCGCCGTCTCGGTCTCTGTCGACGATCCGCACGCGATCGATCTCTGCGGAACCGGCGGCGACGGCGCCTCGACATTCAACATCTCCACTACGGCGGCCCTCATCGCGGCCGGCGCCGGAGCGACCGTCGCCAAGCACGGCAACCGGTCGGTTTCCTCCAAGTCGGGATCCGCAGATGTGCTGGAGCACCTCGGAGTGCAGATCGAGCTTCAGAAGAGGGGCGTCGAATACTGCCTCAACGAAGTCAAGATTGCCTTCCTGTTCGCTCCCTACTTCCATCCGGCCATGCGCCATGTGATGCCCGTGCGCAAAACCCTCGGCGTCCGGACCTTCTTCAATATTCTCGGGCCGCTCTGCAATCCCGCCGGGGTAAAGAGACAGCTCGTGGGGGCGTTCAACACGAAAACCGCGCAGATGATGGTGCGCATCCTCGCCCGGCTTGATGCTCAGCACGTCGTTACGCTACATGCAAAGGACGGACTGGATGAAGTCTCCATCTCGGGTGAGACCACCCTGTTCGAGTACGAGGAAGCCGACGGGGACGGCGTGCCGCGAAGCCGCAAGATCGGTCCCGAACAGCACGACCTCGACCGCGCCCCCGTCACGGCTCTTTCCGGAGGCTCCGCCGCGGAAAACGCAGACATCCTCCGCGCCATCCTCTCCGGTGAGGACACAGGCCCTCGACGCCACATTGCCGTCCTGAACGCTGCCTACGCTCTACACACAAGCGGCCGCTACGACGACACCGATGCCTGCATCGAGGCTGCCCGGACGTCCATCGACAGCGGAAGCGCGATAGATACGCTGGACCGCCTGATCGAGGCTTCCAACGACGCACCGACAGGGTGAGACAGATGGGCGGGATACGTTTTGCATCCATGCGCTTTGCCTTGCACGCGCTCCCGTGCCGTGCGCGTACATGTGGGCCGAGCGGTCCTCATCGTCCGCAACGGCCCGAGGCCTGACTCTCGCCACGCCAACGCCCCGACTTCCTTCCTACTTCAGAGCCGACCAGCATGAGCATTCTCGATACAATCATCGACGATACCCGCGAACTCGTCGACCGGCGCAAGAAAGAAACGCCGGTCCATGAGCTGGAACAGCGCCCGTTCTACACCGACCGGGAGCCGCTGTCGATGATCGAAGCGCTCAAAGCTCGAGGGATGTCGTTCATCTGTGAGGTGAAAAAGGCGTCCCCGTCAAAGGGTGTTATCCGCGAGCCGTTCATGCCGGCACAGATCGCCCAGTCGTACGCGAAGCACGGCGCCAACGCGATCAGCGTTCTGACCGAACCGATCCACTTTCAGGGCTCGCTCCAGAATCTTGCCTGGATTCGCGCACACGTGGAGGATGCCCCGATCATGCGGAAGGACTTTATCATCGACCCGTATCAACTGGTCGAAGCCCGAGCGGTCGGAGCCGACGCGGTTCTACTGATTGCGACGGCACTCGACGCGAAGCAGTTGCACCATCTGCATCAGGCGGCGACGGACCTGGGTCTCGGCTGCCTCGTCGAAGTCTACACCCTCGACGACCTCGACAAAGTCGATTTCGACCAGGTCTCGATGCTCGGCGTCAACAACCGCGATCTCAACACCTTCGAGGTGGACGTAGACAACTCCCTCCGCATTTTTGAGCACGTTCCACGGAGTGTCGGACGCGTATCGGAAAGCGGGCTCAGCGATCCTGAAACGCTCGTCCGCCTCCGGCAGAACGGCGTCAACGGTGTTCTCATCGGCGAGCACTTCATGCGGGCCGACGACCCAGGGGAAGCGCTGGACGACCTCCGCTCCCGCGCCAAAGAAATTGCCCTGCAGCAGGCCTGACTTCCGCCCCGTGTCGCGTATCGCATCGGCTGTTTTCCCCTCTGAATCGCCTCTTCCATGCGCACCAAGCTAAAAATTTGCGGCATCACCGACCTCGCCGACGCCCGCTACCTTGCAGGTGAGGGCGTGGATTACCTCGGCTTCGTTCAACACGAAGACAGCCCGAGGTACGTCGTGCCCTCTCTGGTGAGCGACATGCTGGAGTGGTTGTACGGTCCGGAGTCGGTCGGTGTATTCGTCAACAAGAGTGCGGAAGAAGTGAATCAGATTGCCGCCACCGCCGGATTCGACTACGTGCAGCTTCACGGGGAGGAATCGCCGGAGACCTGCCGTGTCATCGAGCGGCCAATCATCAAGGCCATTCGGGTTCGACACGACGCGTCCTCGGACCAGCTTCGAGCCATTATGGAACGCTATGATGGCCTGGTGGAGCACTTTCTCCTCGACACGCACAACTCAAGCGTCTGGGGTGGCACCGGTGAGTCCTTCAACTGGCGCCTCGCACGCGAGCTGTCGACCGACTACTCCATTTTTCTTGCCGGTGGCATCGACGCGGGCAATATCGAACGCGCGGTCAAGACCATGCGCCCGTTCGCGATTGACCTGTCCAGCGGCGTCGAGAGCGCACCGGGAGTGAAGAGCTTCGAAAAGGTCGATGCGTTTCTCGACGCATTTCGCGCCGTAAACAACGAATTGGCTGGTACCGACGCTTCCGAAGACGCCGACGCCTGACCCTCTCCCACTCCTTCGCCTGACGTCCTCGACGTCTTTCCCGCCGGCCCGTACCGCCGCGTCCTATTCTGCCCCTCTGCACGCAGACCTCTATCGCTATGCCTACGCCCTCCAACGCCTCCTCCCCTGCCTCCGCCGACGCGGCGGCTCCCGGCGACGGCGCTCCGGCCTCCCTTTCCCCGGACGACGCGCCGGATGCGGAATCCTACACCGCCCCGAACCGGACGGGCCACTTCGGCCGCTACGGCGGTGCGTTCGTCCCTGAGATTCTCTACCCCGTGCTGGAAGACCTGAAGGCGGCGTATGCCGAAGCACGGGTCGATCCGGAGTTCGACCGGCAGTACCGCCACCTGCTCCGAGAGTACGTCGGTCGCCCCACGCCGCTTTCGTTCTGCGATCGGCTGACGGCCGAAATCGGCGGCGCGCGGATCTACGCCAAGCGCGAAGACCTGTGCCACACCGGCGCCCACAAGATCAACAACACGATCGGGCAGATCCTCCTGGCCCGACGGATGGGCAAGACCCGGATCATCGCTGAAACGGGAGCCGGCCAGCATGGCGTGGCCACGGCGACGGTCTGCGCCAAGTTCGGCATGGACTGCATCGTGTACATGGGATCCGAGGACATCGAGCGCCAGCGGCTGAACGTGGAACGCATGGAGCTGCTCGGCGCCGAAGTCCGACCGGCCACAAGCGGGAGCCAGACCCTGAAAGATGCAACGAATGAAGCCATCCGGGACTGGGTCTCCAACCCGACGGATACGTTCTACATCATCGGCTCTGTCGTCGGCCCGCATCCTTACCCGATGATGGTTCGCGACTTCCACCGCGTCATCGGCGAAGAAACGCGCTCACAGCTCCTCGAAATCGAAGGCCGGGAGACGCCGGACGCCGTCGTCGCATGCGTCGGCGGAGGATCCAATGCCATCGGCATCTGGTATCCGTTCATCGACGACATGCACGTTGCGCTCCACGGGGCGGAGGCCGCAGGCGAAGGCCTCCACGGCCGTCATGCCGCGACCCTCGCGAAGGGGACGCCGGGCGTGCTTCACGGCGCCATGAGCGTGATGCTTCAGGATCAAACGGGTCAGGTCGAAATCGCCCACAGCGTTTCCGCGGGCCTCGACTACCCCGGCATCGGACCCGAGCACGCGTATCTTCGCGACCTGGACCGTGCACAGTACCACCCGGTCACCGATCAGGAGGCGCTGGACGGTGTCGAGCTGCTGTCTCAGACCGAGGGCATCATCCCCGCGCTTGAAACCGCCCATGCGGTGCACCTGCTTCCCGATCTCGCCCGCGACCTCGGCGAAGACGCCGTAATCGTGTTTAATTGCTCCGGTCGCGGCGACAAGGACATGGAAACCATCGCGAAACACCGGTAGGCGGGCCGTTCGACCTCGATCGCGTCCCAACTCTCACTACTGCCACCTTCGCCCTCCTCCATCCCACCTGCCTCTTTCATGTCTCGACTCGACCAGACCTTCGCCGCTCTTCGCTCGCAGGGAGAAAAGGCGATGGGATTGTTTTTGACGAACGGGTTCCCGAACCCGGATGCGACTCTCCCCATCCTCCGCGCGATCGATGACGCAGGCGTCGACTTCATTGAGCTCGGCATGCCCTTCAGCGACCCGCTGGCCGAGGGGCTCCCGATTCAACGGTCCAGCGAACGAGCGCTCTCCCATGGCGTCACGATGGACGACGCATTCGACACGGCGGCCGGGTTCCGCACGACGAGCGACACCCCGCTTCTCCTGATGGGCTACGTCAACCCCGTGCTCAAGTACGGGCCGGACCGCTTCTGCGAGCGTGCTCAGGCGGCCGGCGTGGACGGCCTCATCCTGCCCGATGTACCGCCGGAGGAGGCCGGGTTTATCGCAGACGCGGCCAAGCGGCACGACCTCGACATCGTCTTCCTCATCGCCCCCAACACGAGTGATGAGCGGATCCGCCGCATCGATGAGCTTGCGAGCGGCTTTGTCTACGCGGTCAGCGTCACAGGACTCACGGGCAGCGCCCTCTCCGGCGATGTGGATGCCTACCTGAAGCGGGCTCGCTCCCTGGTGACGGACAACGCCCTTCTGGTCGGCTTCGGCATCAAAAGTCACGACGACGCCATGCAGCTCTCAGAGCACACGGACGGATTCATCGTCGGATCCGCCCTCATCAATCGCTGCGCCGAGGTGTGGGACGACCCGTCCCTCACGGACGAAGAACGGCTCGACGCGGTGCGTACCTTCGCGAGCGACCTCAAGTACGGTCCGGCAGCCGAAGTGGCTTGACCACACGGGAGCAATTTTCCGTCGTCTCCGTGTAGGGAGGCGGCGATGCATCGTCCGTCCTCCAGACCTGCCCCTGCCTACATGCTTTCCCCTTCGCGTATCACGCCGTCCCTCGCGGCCCTGTTGATCGTCGGTCTTCTCTCATCGATGACGCTGCTCGGATGTGAGGGCGACTTCCGACCCCGTGCCGTGGGCGTCGAGGGGGAGATCACCGTCGTGATGGACAGCACGAGCTGGCAGGGTCCGCTCGGCGACGCCTTCCGCACGAACGTCGCGCCGTACATCAACACGCTGCCTCAGCCGGAACGGATGTTCTCCCTCCGGCAGATCGACCTGAACTCGCAGTCCACGTACAACCGCGTTCAGGAGCAGAAAAACGTCGTCTTTATCGCGCCGCTCAGCGACACCACGAACGAAGCGAACTTCCTCCGCGACCGTCTCTCGGAGGATGTCCGTCAGGCCGTGGAGGGAGGCGAGAACATCGTCGTTCCTCGGCCAAACCTCTGGCGAAAGAGCCAGCGCGTCTTCTATGTCACCGCTGCAACCCCCGATGCTCTCATACAGACGCTGGAGAGCCAGAGCGAGCGGATCCGCGACACGTTCCAGGAAATCACCCTCGAGCGGATGCAGCGCGAGATGTTCGAGAAGGAGCGGCAGTTTGCGATTGAGGATACGCTCATGGACACGCACGGCTTTGCGGTCAACGTCCAGCACGACTACCAGATTGCCGAGCAGGACACGACCGGACCACTGAAGTCCGTCTGGCTCGCCCGGGTTCTGTCCGACACGCGACGCGACCTGCTGGTCCATTACGTTGAAAACGCCTCGCCGAGCCTCATCACGCCTGAGTGGATCGTCAGCACGCGCGACTCCCTGACCCGCCAGTACATCCGGGGAAGCGTGGCCGGCTTTGCCCGCATCGACAAACGGCGTGAGTTGAACACGGAGGAGTCGGACTTCCTTGGACGGTACGGGTATCGGACGCAGGGCCTCTGGCACCTCGTGGCCGACCCGGACAGTGTTGACATCGATGGCGATTACGAGGACCAGCAGTACATCGAGATGGGCGGTGGCGGCCCGTTCGTGAACTACAGCTTCTACGATCAGGCCTCCGGCCGCGTGTACATGATCGACGGATCGGTCTTCGCTCCGACGTACGACAAGCTCCAGTTCCTGCGGCAGATGATGGTCATCGCCCGTACGTTTCGAACGGAGCGTGAGATGAACCAGGCGCAGACCGAACAGCCGGCCATGATGACACCGGTGCTCCCGCTCCAGGCGCCTGCCTCCTCCGCACAGTAGTTGCGTGTCCGCCTGACGGAAGCACTGCCCACGATCATGCCTCCCTCGCCCACGTCGTTCTCACGGCGAACCTGCACCGCTCTCGCCCTTGCCGTCGCCGGGCTAGCGCTTATCCTGAGCAGTGGCTGCTCGAATGAGAGCGCTGAGGGGCCCGTCGCCGACTCCACCATGGTGCCGCTTCTGATCGACCTGCACCTCTTCCGCGCGCGGTCTACATTCCGGGAGCGTCCGGAGCTCTCGGACTCTATCTTTGCAGCTCGCGACTCAATCTTCGCCCGTCGCGGCGTCTCCCGGGAGCAGATGGATGAGATGATGAACGTGTATGCCCGCAATCCCGAACGGTACACCGACGTGTATACGACGGTCATCGACTCACTCAACGCCCTCCGTGTGTCGCTCTCCAGGGCGAACCGCGACTCCTCGCTCCTCGATTCGCTGATACGTCATCCCCCGCCGGGCGCTCTACCATCCCCGTAACCGGCGCGCGGTTTTCATCGATCGCGTTGCCCGCACATTTGCCGTTATGCCGGGCGCCATTGTCTGAACCGGTGCGTGCATCCTTCGTGTCCGGTCAGAGGAATCGGTCAGCCTTTTCCGTTACCGAGTAACGCTCGTCCAGTGGATCATCCAGGCGAAGGTAGTCGTGCCGAACGAGCCAATCCACGAGCCGGTCCACACGGTACCGGACCGGCCGATCCGCCTCTTCGAACCATGAGGCACGGGGTTCGCCGTCTGCCACGTTTCGGAGAATGCCACGGAGCGCCGCTTCGTCGTCCGGCGTGATGGCTACCTCATCATGCCGGCCCAGGCAGACGTCGCACGTTCCGCATCGCTCGGGCGCCGTTTCCCCAAAGTAGGTCAGCAAAAACCGACGGCGACAGCCGGAGGACCGGGCATAGCGAAGCATGTACGACAGTCGCTTCTCTGCACGTTTTCGCGCGCTCTGTACCGCCCGGTCATCGACGGGTAGTTTCTGTGCGCGCGGCATCGTGAGTTCAACCCGTTGCACATCGCCCGGCGGGTGCCACTGCAGCAGACCACGCTCGGCGAGGTAGTGCAGCCCCCTGGAGACCCGCTCACGGTCGAGCTCCGTTCGACGCACCAGCCGCCGCAGGTCCAGACGCCACCAGCCGCTGAAGGCGTCCGCGTGGACGGTGCGGAGGAGATCTTGGACGAAGCCGGCCAGACGCAGATTCTTCAGACCGCGCGCGTAGTTACGAACCGCGTTCGCCGGCTCCTCGAAGCGAATCAGTCCGTCATGACGCCGGCGCGGGAGAACTCGGATCGCATCCTGGCGCTCGAGAAGTTCGACGGCCGTCCGGATTTTCCCGCGTCCGAGATCAGTTAGCTTGGCAACGACGTCCTCGTCCACGACGATCGGTCCATCTGGCTCGGACCCGATCGGCACCTGCCCGGCATTGCAGATGGCATCGTACACACGCCGGACGTCCCCCCCGGACGGATGGGCGGACTCGATCAGAGCCTCCTGCGTATCCGCATCGGGGGGCCGAAACAGAAGCACGGCGTATGCAGGTTTTCCGTCGCGTCCGCCCCGTCCCGCCTCCTGGTAGTAGGACTCGATGGAATCCGGAATGTCGACGTGAATCACGAATCGCACATCCGGCTTGTCAATGCCCATGCCGAACGCGTTCGTGGCCACGATCACACGCGTCTCCCCGTCGATCCAGGCGTCTTGAATACGGGTCCGCGCCTGGCTGTCGAGTCCACCGTGGTAGCCCTCCGCTTGCACGCCCTGTCCGTTCAGCCACTGCGTCCACGAGCCGACGCCCCGACGGGTCGACGCGTACACGATGCCGCTCCCGTCCACGCCGTCGATGACATCCCGCACCTTCTGCTTTTTGCTCTCCGCGCGAAACACAGACCAGACAATGTTCGGCCGATCGAACCCGTGCACCAGCTCGAGGGGGTCGTCGAGATCGAGGTGCTCGATAACATCCGCGCGTACGTCCGGCGTCGCGGTTGCTGTCACGGCGATGGTCGGCGGATCTCCGAGTAGCTCCCGGCCCTCGGGGATCTGCAGGTAAGCAGGCCGGAAGTGATGGCCCCATTCGCTCACACAGTGCGCCTCGTCGACGGCCAGCAGCGATACATCAAGTCGCCGGGCGCGAGCCTTGAACATCTCGCTATCGAGCCGCTCAGGCGCGATGTACAGGAGTCGATAGCGGCCATGCTCGGCGTCGGTCCACGTCTGGTCGATCTCGCGATGCGAAAGCGTGCTGTTAATGAAAGCGGCCTCGATCCCACGCGCTTTCAGCCCCGCGACCTGGTCCTGCATAAGCGCTATAAGTGGAGAGATGACGACCGTGAAGCCTTCGCCCAGTAGGGACGGCACCTGGTAGCAGATCGACTTGCCCCCTCCGGTCGGAAGAACTCCGAGCACGTCGCGACGGGCGAGCACCGCTTCGATGATTTCGTCCTGCCCCTCGCGGAAATCTGGATATCCCCAGGTATCCCGCAGGACAGCACGGGCATCGTCGATCGAGGCGGTGGACGCGGGCATTCGCTACGGATTTCCGTTCTCTACAGATACTGGACGGTTGCACAGACGGTTGTCGTGGCATCGGTTTGCCTGTGCTCCGGACCGGGCACATGTACCGGACGAAGCGCGGAAAGGATTCCGGCGCACGGCCGCTCGCGGGACCGGGAACGGTCGTCATTTATCCGGCTTTACGACGCGGTCCCTTTCTCCCCTTCCGCCGTGGTATGTCTTCGCTTCCCCGCGTCTCAATCGTTATCGTCACCTGGAACGCCCTGCCACTGCTGCAGCAGTGCCTTCCCTCGGTCGTAGCGACCGACTACCCGAACGTTGAGATCATCCTGGCTGATAATGCCTCGATGGACGGTTCCGCCGCCTGGGTCGCGGCGGAGTACCCTGACGTTGTGATTGTCCGGCACCCCGAGAACGGCCTGTTCTGCCGGGGCAACAACCGGGCGCTGCCGCACGCAACCGGCGACTACGTGGTTCTTCTCAACAACGACGTTGAGGTCGAGCCGGACTGGCTGCACCCGCTGGTGCGGGAGATGGAGGCCGACGATGTTGGCGCCGTCCAGCCCAAACTGCTGCAGTACGACGACCGGGACCGCTTTGAGTATGCGGGCGCCTGCGGCGGCTTCATCGACCGGATCGGCTACCCCTTCACGCGCGGCCGGATGTTCGATACGATGGAGCCCGATCACGGCCAGTACGACGACGCGCGCGATGTTTTCTGGGCCACCGGTGCCGCGCTCATGCTCCGATGTTCGGCGCTGGACGAAGTCGGTACCCTCGACGAACAATTCGAGATGCACATGGAAGAGATTGACCTGTGCTGGCGTCTGCAACGCGCCGGCTATCGGGTCCGCGTCGCGCCGGAAAGCGTCGTTTACCACATCGGCGGGGGCTCGCTTCCCAAGGGCAATCCGCAGAAGACGTACTACAATTTCCGCAACAGCCTCCTGATGCTGTACAAAAATCTCACCCCGTCAGACTGGCGCCGCATCTTCCCGCAGCGGATCGCAATGGACGGTGCCGCCGCGGTTCGGGCTGCTGCAAGTGGCAACGTGGAGGAAGCGCAGGCCATTTTCCGGGCCTACCGTGACGCGCACCGGATGAAAGCAGCCTACGACGACGTCCGTCCCGCCACCACATCCATCCGGCCGCCGTACCGTGGTTTGATCGCGGCCGACTACTTTCTCCGGGGCCGCACCGCGTTCAGTGATCTCCCCGCGACGAGGTTCGACAGGGCGTAGCGCATCGGCACGATGCGTGTATCCAGTCATCTCGTGCCTCTCAGGCATCCACCGCTTCGCCGCTGCGGCGCGTCCACACGACGAGGCTGACGCCGCCGAGCACGATAAGCATGCCCGCAACAGCGATCAACGGGGGCACTTCGCGGAAGAAGAGAAACGCAAGCGCGGATGCTCCGACCGGCTCCAGGAGGGCGAGCATGCCGACGAGGGTGGCGGGCAGAAATTGCACGCCGTAGTTGAACGCCCCGTGGCCGATGACCTGGGGGCCGAGCGCCATCGCCCCGCAGAGCCCGTAGAACGCGAGGTCATATCCCAGAAGCGGCGTTCCCATCCCCCAGGCTGCGATTACCGTCGTCAGGGCGGAGACGGCGTATAGCGGAAAGACGTATGCCAGCCACGACACCTTCTGGCGCACGACGCGCCCGATGAGCAAGTAGACGCTCACCAGCAGGGATGCGGACAGGGCCAGCCCGTTGCCCCACATGGCGCCCTTGCCGGATACGGGAAGATTGGCGCCGGCAGCAGCATCGCCCCACCCGATCAGGACGGCTCCTCCGACGGCGACGCCCACGCCGGCCAGTGTGCGCCACGCCAGGCGCTCCCCGAGAATGACGTAGCCGAGGGCCGCCAGAAAAATCGGGCTCGTGGTTACCAGCACGGACGCGCTCGCCACGGTCGTATGGTATAGCGATTCGATCCACGTAATGAAGTGCAGCCCCAGGAAGAAACCTGCGAGGGCGATGAGCAGGACGTCACGTCGCTCGAAGCGCCGGACCTCGTCTCGGATGCGAACTGCAGCCAGCGGGGCAAGCAAGAGCACGGCGAAAACATTCCGCCACGCGGCAATGGCCAGTCCGGGCGCGTCGTCGGCCCAGCGGACCAGGATGGGCGCGAACGTAAAGCTGATCACGCCAAGCGCCAGAATCAGGAGAACGCGCGGGGAACGGGCATCCGGCATGGGGCAGTGCGTCGAGACGTGAGGAGCGGACAGCCGCGCACCGGCGGGGACCACCGCCGGAATCGTACGGGTGGGCAATCAGCGCAACCGATCCATGGACTTCACCAGCTCAATATCGCTCGTGATGGCGCGACGAGCGAGATAGAGTAGAATATACGCGGCGACCGGGAGAAGCAGGACCGTCGTTGTCCCCCACTCCACCCCGTCGCTCGTCCTGAGCACCAGTTCGCCGCTGAGGTAGAACCCGGTATACAGCACGACGAGGTAGAGCACCGTCAACAGCTGCGCACCGATGACGACGGAGCGTTGGCGTTTCCGATTGCTGTAAAGTGCGATTGCAGCGGCACCCGCCAGAACCGACAGACCGAGCGTGGCGATCAGTGCCGGTACGAACCAGCCGAGTTGGGCGGCCGCGTCACTCGCCCACGGATCTTGAAAGAAGGCGGTGGCTGCCAGAGCGATCGCAGCGAGCGCAAGGTAAACGGTTTGAATGCGCTGAATCATAGGTGCAGTGCGGCAGAGATCCTGAGGGTAACCGATTCGGCGGGGCGTGCGGGTGACGTCGCGACGGCGCGCGTCACACCCGCGGGACAAGCGCTACGAGTCGGGGGCGGGTCCGTTCGCCCTTCGTAGATATTTCCGCGAGCACGTTGTGCCGGGATGTGGAACGAAAAAAGCTCTGCCGTAGCGACAGAGCTTTCTCCGATCCAGTCTGCTGACGCGCTTGACCCGTTATCTCGGGCCTTCTCGCGTCGACGAGTAGTTGATTCGCAGGGTACCCGCTTCGCGGAGCTCCTGCTGAACCTCGTTCACGATCTTCATCTGCGACTCGCGATCGACCTTCATCGAAACGATCAGCTTCGGCTGCTCCTGGAGCTTGCCGTACATGATGTTTCGAATCGCGGACGTGTTCTCGATCAGAGCATCGTCGATCTGAACGGCCGTCTGGCCCTTCTTTTCGCCCTGCTTGATCGGTCCAATATGGACGGCCGAAATAAGTCGCTTCTGATCGATCTTGGTCAGGGCCTCGGCCGACGGCAGCTGGGTCTGGACCTTAAGGTCCGTCTCCCGCAGCACGGTCGAAACCATGAAGAAGATCAGGAGCATGAAAACGATATCCGGCAGGGAGGCCGTCGTAAAGCCCGGCTCCGTGTTGGCGGATCGTTTTTGAAAGTGTGAGGAAGGCATATCGTCTGGGGCGTAAGTGCGTATCGAGCGGCGAAACCGGCGGACCGAACCCGAAGGTCCGGCTCAGGCTCGGAGGGAATTACCCCTCGTCTCCGAGGTCCGGCTCCGCGATCGAAATGTTGCGCGGGATGGCTTCGCGAATCTTGTCTTCCTCTTCCGGTTCAAGACCCGTCCGGTATTCCTGATAGCTCGGATAGGTCTGTTCGAGGACGCGCTCACCCGTTTGTGTCTGTCCGGAGCGGGCAACGCTGTCGTAGATGTCTCGGTAGCCCATCATCACCTCGTCAAGCGCTTGGACGTAAATCCGGTACGGTGTCTGGGCATCGGTCTTGATCGAGACGACCGACTTATCGGGACTTTCGGACAGGTCCGGGTTCTCACCGTAGTTCAGGACCTGTTCCTTGACGCGGTCGCGGATCTGGTTGAGGGAGGCGAGCTCGCCTTCAATCAGAACGTCGCCCTGGGAGTTGACCAGGATCTTGAACAGGTTCCGCTCCTTCACCGGGGGCGGCTGCTGTTCCTGGTCAAGCTTTGGTGGCAGCGTCATACCAATGCCGGTATCGACATTGATCGTCGTGGTCACGAGGAAGAAGATGAGGAGGAGGAACGCGATATCCGCCATTGAGGCGGTCGGGATCTCCACATCATCCCGGCCCTCGCGTCGTTTATCGAGCAGTCCAGGCATGGTTGTAATCGGGGTACAGTGAAACGTGGCGGCGTGCGCCCCGGGAGAGTACCGGAGCGCCGAGGTCGAAGGCAGCGTCGAAGAGCTACCAGATCACGTTCTTCACGCCGGTGTAAACCAGGCCAAGAAGGCTGAGGGCAAACATAATGATCAGCGTCACGATGCCGGCTTCAGCAGCCGTTGGCATCGCGACGAACAGGATGCCGAGCACAACGAAGGGAACCGCGATGGCGCCGATCGTGAGCGGCTCCACCTTCCCGTAGGTCAGGTTGCGGATGCCGAACCCGACGAGGGCAAGGAGGCTAAGGCCAGTGATCCCGATCGCAAGGTAGATTGCGATGGGGAGGACGACGGAATTGCTTCCCATGAGAACAGAGGGGTGTCGGTGACAGGTGCAGCGATTAAGGTCGGAGGGCCCGCCGGAGCGAGACCAGGGCGCAGCGTGACCGGGCCGGAGCGACCGGCCCGATCATCGTGCGCAGCAACTCGGTTACTTACCCCCACCGACATTCTCAGGAATGGCTTTCTCGTCGCCACTTACCTTACGGCCTTCGCGCAGGAGCACGAGCGCATCGATAAGCTCGATCGAGGCGTCTTCCATCTCCGCCACAATCCGGTCGATTTTCGACACGGCGTAGTTGTAGAAGAACTGCAGGATCACGGCCGAGATCAGACCGAAGGCGGTCGTCAGCAGTGCGACCTTAATACCACCGGCCACGAGGCGCGGCGAAATGTCACCGGCATTCTCAATGGCGTCGAAGGCCTGGATCATCCCGATCACCGTCCCGAGGAAGCCGAGCATCGGCGCGACGCTAATAAAGAGCGACAGCCAGACAAGGCCACGCTCCAGGAAGCTCATCTCGATGGAACCGTAGGACACCACGGCTTTCTCGACCGCCTCGATGCCTTCGTCGGCGCGGAGAAGGCCGGCCTGGAAGACCGAGGCAACCGGGCCGCGCGTATTTGCGCACTCCTCTTCGGCCGCCGGGATGCCGCCTTCGTCGAGGGCCACGCGAACGCGCTGCAGGAAGTCACGGGTGTTGATGTCCGCGCGGTTGAGGGAGATGATCCGCTCAAACGCGATGGCGAGTCCGATGATCAGGCAGATGAGCACCGGCCACATCCAGCCGCCACCCTCGTTAAAACGCTCAACGAGAGCATTGATGGGGCTTCCTCCGCCGCTCTGCTGGGGCAGCATCAGAAGGAGCGTAACCGTCAACTTATTCAAAATCACCATAGGTGGCTTTTCCTCAGTGGGGTCAGTTGCAATGTGCAGTCGAAGCGATCAAAAGCGCGGCGCCTGAAGCAGGCCCGGCCTGGGGATGCATCGGGCACGCGGTTTGCGCGGGGCGCATCGACCGGTGTGCCGTCGTCAGCCGTGTGGATCCACGTGTACGGAGCGGGCTGCTTGGGTGAGTACGCTCCGACGGTGAATGCCTCGGCGGCAATAAATGAAACGGGATGACGCTGCAGGGGCGGACGCGCTCACGAAACCAAGCGCACAACCGCTCCGGCCCGGCATTACGTGCTATCCATCTCATCGACACTCAGCGTTCCGGCGGGTATGGGTGCCCATCGCGGCATCTGTACACCTCAGTAGACGCCCGAATCACCACCGTCAGCCAGCGACACAATATCAGATTGGCATCACAGCCAACCAATATACACGCAATGAGTCAACGTGTCAAAAAGTACGGACGCCGCTCGTGCTGCAGTGGTTCACAGGTGCGTTACGCGAGCGTTCCGACGACGATTATATACGTACACAAACATCGCATCCATACGCAAGTCCCGAGACAGCAGGCAGGCACTTTTCGTTTACCTTCGTCCATTCTTTCGGAAATCAACCGTCCATCGGGTCCAAAAGCAAGGGATAAACCTGCGATCCGTCGATTTCCCTCCCGGAAGACGGACGCTCGGCACGACCGACTACGATACAATCACCCGACACGACGGGCGGCCCCTACCCATGCACCCAACGGTCTACCACGTGTAAACATCGCCTCCAGGCAAATGCGAAAATCGCATTCAGATCCTGTTAAGCGATCGATTTATCCTGGAACAACGGCAGACGACGCGTGACGCTCTCCCCGTCTCATCGCACCGGATACCGGGCGGCCAGTAGTTCAGCGTCGCCCCACGACCGGCGCGCCTCCTCCACGACCGGATCAAATTGATTCCGGACGCGAACCCACATCTCGGTGCCGAAAAGCCGGCGCCCGGCGTAGCTCTTTAACAGGGATTCTGCATAGCGCTCCAGGGCCGGATCCACGCCGTCCCCGTCAGCGTCCCCCGCCGGTGCAACAGATTCCTGAATTCCACGACTCCGTGCGAACTGGACCAGTGCAGGAAATGCCGTGCCGGGAACGCGATAGCTGGAAGCGAACTCGTCCGGGTCCCCCTTCCATTCCTCCCGCAACTCGATCGAGCGCTCGTCGACCCAGGCACGGGCGAAGTCACTAAACACTCCCGCCCGCATGACCTCACCGATGAACGGATGCATCGCCGTATCGGGAGGCACGATGTGATCGGGCACGATGCCTCCTCCACCGAGCACAATGCGGCCGGCGTCCGTTCGGTACTTGAGCGAGTCAGGCATCGAAGCAACGAGCGCCTGCCGGGTCCGCACCGTGTCACGGTCGAGCCGGCGCGCCTTCTGTTCGTAGTAATCCCGACGTCCATCGGCGTAGTCCGTTTGAATCAGACGCCCGGTCGGCGTATAGAAACGAGCGATGGTCACGCGGAGCCCGCTTCCGTCGCTCAACTGAAACTCGCGCTGAACAAGGCCCTTGCCAAAGGTTCTTCTGCCGATGATCAGGGCACGGTCGTGATCCTGAAGCGCACCGGCTACGATTTCACTGGCGGAGGCCGAGTGTTCATCCACGAGCACGGTCAGCGGCCGATCCTCGAACGCCCCGCCGCCGCTTGCCCGGGCCGTCTGCGTGTACTCCCGATGGCGGCTGCGCGCCGAGACGATGACCTGGCCGTCCTTCAGAAACTCATCGGCCACCCGCTCGGCCATCTGCATGTACCCCCCGGCGTTTCCCCTCAGGTCAAGAACGAGCCGCTTCATGCCGCGGTCGTCGAGGATACGGAGCGCATTCGAAAACTCCCGGTACGTTGTCTGCGCGAAGCGATTGATCTTGATGTAGCCGGTCATCCCGTCCAGCATATAAGCCGCGTCGAGCGTTGCGATCGGCACATCGTCACGCGTAATCGACACCTGCACCGGTTCGCTCCGACCCGGCCGGCGGAGCGTTACCTGCACGGATGAGCCTTCCGGCCCCTTCAGTCGATCCTGGATTTCCTCGTGATTCAAACCGACCGCAGAGGCCCCGTCGATGGCCACGATTCGATCCCCGGCCCAGACGCCTGCCTCCTCGCTGGGGCCCTCCGGCAAAACGGAAAGAACACCGATGGTGTCCTGCTTTTCGGGACCGTCGATCAATTCGTATGTAACACCGATCCCCTCGAACGAGGCATTGAACTGCTCACGCACGGCCTGCATCCGCTCCGCATCAATGTACACGGAGTGGGGATCGAGCGACCCGAGAAAGCCTTCGATTGCATACTCGGACAGCCGGTTCCGGGACACGGAGTCGACGTATGCCGCCTCTGCCGCCTGAACGGCCTCCTCCACGATGCGATATTCATCGGGCGTCTGCCGGGCAATTTTCGCCTGGCTCAGCCAGATCCCCCCGAAGATTCCGCCGCTGAGAAGAACAAGACTGGCGAGGCCGAGAAGAACGGTGCGCTGCATTCGCAGGATAGAAAAGGAGAAAAAACGATAGCAGCCGAAGGCTTCGGCACGGGTTGTCTGCGTAACCCGCCGGCGGGCCCTTTAGATCCGACCGCGCCGGCAGACCGCAACGTGAACCGTAGGGGCGCCCGTCCGATCAGACCTTCCGATCAGACCGTCCGATCAAAGGGAACCGTTGGACGCCGTGAACAATTGCTCGCATGACTGTCGCTACGACGGATTCGCATCGAGCTCCGTCTCTCATCATTTTCGCACCGTATACCCCCGACCGCATGACCAACAAGGAGATCGCCAGTGCCCTTCGTGAGACGGGAGACCTCATCGAACTCACGGGCGGCAATCCGTACCGAGCGAACGCGTTCGGGCGCGCCGCTCGCACTATCCGCGGGCTCGACCAGTCTGTCGCAGATCTCCTCGCATCGAACGACCTGACCTCCGTCGACGGCATCGGGGACGGTCTCTCCCAGCAGATCGAGGAACTCACGCAGCGCGGCTCGTTCGACCTTCGCGACGAGCTGCTGAGCGCCGTCCCAACAGGTCTCCTCGACGTTCTCAGGGTCAAAGGTCTCGGCACGAAGAAGGTGCGCGCTCTCTGGCAAGAACTCGGCATCACGTCTCTTGACGAACTCGACGACGCCGCACGCTATGACCGCGTGCGATCGTTGAGCGGCTTCGGAAAAAAGACGCAGGAAAACATCATCGAGAACGTGGCGCTACTGCGAGCTTACAGCCAGCGCCGACGATACGCGGATGCCCTTCGTACGGCACGAGAGGTTCACGACATCCTCTCGGGTACCGGCAAATTCGATCGGATCGTGTTCACCGGCGACCTCCGGCGTAAGGTGGAGACCGTTTCCTCCATCGACATGCTGGTATCGACCGGAGACGGGGCGGACCACGTTGCTCAGGTTCTCCTCGAAGCCGATGATTCGGCGCCCTTCGATCCGGATGAGGTGACTGTGCAGTCCTCATCCGACCGGGCTGATGCCGTCGTCGAGTCCCCGCTAACAAACGGTCTCACTCTTCGGCTCTTCGTCTGCACCCCAGACGCATTCGGGTCGACGCTCTGGCGCACTACGGGAAGCGACGGCCATGTACAGGCGTTTCTCGAAGACCACGGAACGCTGAATCCGTGCGCTGACGAAGCCGACGTGTTCAAGGTGGCCGGGACGCCCGTCATTCAGCCCGAACTTCGCGAAGGTCAGGGTGAATGGGAAGCAGCCCGGGACGGACGGTTGCCGGATCTCATCACGCTCGGGGATCTACACGGAACGGTCCACAACCACTCCACCTACAGCGACGGATCGCACTCGCTCCGGCAGATGGCGGAGAAAGCCCGCTCGATGGGGCTGTCGTATTTCGGGATCTGCGATCACAGTCAGTCGCTGCAGGTCGCAAGCGGTATGAAACCGGACGAGGTGCGGCGACAGCAGTCCGAGATTGCGTCTCTAAACGAGTCCTTTAAATCGGATGAAGGATCCGACTTTCGCATCTTCTCCGGCGTGGAAAGCGACATCCTCGCGGACGGCTCGCTCGACTACGAGGACGACATCCTGGCCTCGTTCGATTTCATCGTGGCAAGCGTTCACTCCGGCTTCAACATGACAGTCGAGGAAGCCACGCGCAGGATCATCACCGCCATCGAGAACCCGTATACCACGATTCTGGGACACCCGACCGGACGCCTCCTCCTCGTACGTGAAGGCTACGAGATCGACCACGAGCGGGTTATCGACGCCTGCGCCGAGCACAACGTTGCCATCGAGTTGAACGCAAATCCGTACCGGCTCGACATTGACTGGCGCTTCATCCGTTCGGCTACGGACCGCGGCGTTCTCATCTCCATCAATCCGGATGCGCATGCCATGGCAGAACTGGAAAACGTCCGCTGGGGCGTTGAGGTCGCACGGAAGGGATG
>JAAAOT010000043.1 GCA_009908725.1 Bacteroidota bacterium
CCGCCGTACACGTGCTCGAGTTGCGCGACGGCCTCCGCCTCAACGGCGCGGAGCGTGGCGGCGGTGGACCTCATCCAGTCCCGTGCACGCTCCCGGTGCTGGCCCCACCAGTGCTTCCGGTAGACTGGCATGGCCGCCTCAAGGGCCTTGCCGAGCCCCAGCGGCACGTAGGACAGGTTCGCCGGGATGGAATCTGCAGGCGACGAAAGCAGGGATTTGACCTGGATGAGGGCGTCGACGAAGAGGAGGCTCCGGACCTGCACAGCGCGATACGACTCCACCGCCTGGAGCCACATTCTGCGGTCCGCGTCCGGCAATGCAGCCAGCATCTTTTTCTCCGACACCGTCATCCGTCGGGCACAACGCCGATCGGCGTCTTCCGTGCACGCCCACTGGTAGAGAAAGTGGTGCAGGCTGAGCCACGGATGGCTGCGAAACGCGAACCGATCCGTGACCTCATGCACAGACGCCAGGTCAACGGCATCGGCTCCCGCAGCTTCCTGTGCCGACGCAGCGTGCATTCCCATCCCCGGGACGAACGTCCGGCAGAGGAATAGACCCATCCAGCACAGAAGGATCAAACATACATGCCGGCGCCTGCGCATATCGGTTTCCGGATGTGGAAGCGGTCAGAAATCATGGTAAAGGCCTCGATCCACCCGATGCCCTACCGTCGCCCAAACCTTCACACATTAACACATTAACACATTAACACATTAACACCTTCACACCTTCACGCACCGAAGCCTACTCCAGCGTCCAGTTTCGCGACTTGTCGAAGATGTAGGTGGCGAGCTGGTCGATGGCGACCCGGTCCTGCTCCATCGAGTCACGGTCGCGGACCGTCACGGTGTTGTCTTCCTTCGTGTCGAAGTCGACGGTGATGCAGAACGGCGTCCCTGCCTCATCCATTCGGCGGTAGCGCTTGCCCATCGAGCCGCGCTCGTCGTACTTCACGTTGAAGTGCTTCCGCAGGTCGGCTTCGATGTCGTGGGCGATCTCCGGAAGGCCTTCCTTTTTCACGAGCGGGAAAATGGCCGCGCGGATGGGCGCGATTTCCGGGTGGAACCGAAGCACCGAGCGGGTGTCGCCCCGGACCTCCTCCTCGTAGTACGCATCGCAAAGAAGCATCAGAACCGTTCGATCGAGCCCGACCGACGTTTCGACGACGTACGGGATGTACTTTTCCTGCTCGAAGGGATCGTAGTACGTCAGGTTTTTGCCCGAGTACTCGGCGTGGCGCTGCAGGTCGAAGTCCGTGCGTGAATGGATCCCCTCCAGCTCCTTCCATCCGATCGGGAAGTTGTACTGGATATCGAAGGCCTGATCGGCGTAGTGCGACAGCTGTTCGTGCTCGTGGTACCGCAGGTTGTCCGGGTCGATGCCGAGACTGCGATGCCACTCCATCCGATCGGCTTTCCAGCGCTCGAAATGCTCATCCTGCGTTCCAGGCTTGACGAAGTACTGCATCTCCATCTGCTCGAATTCGCGCATGCGAAAGACGAACTGGCGCGCGACGATCTCATTTCGGAACGCTTTCCCGATCTGAGCGATGCCGAACGGTACGTGCTGCCGGGTCGGCTCCTGCACGTTGCGGAAATTGACGAAGATGCCCTGAGCGGTTTCCGGACGCAGGAAAAGGCGCGAGCCTTCCTCCTTCAACGGCCCCATGTGCGTTTCGAACATGAGGTTGAACTGGCGAACGTCCGTCCAGTCGAACGCTCCAGAATCCGGTGCGGGAATCTCCTCCTCCATGATGATGGCGTGGAGAGCCTCCGGCATGTCATCCCCCGCATTCAGCGCCTCGACGAGCCGCTCGTGAACGTCGGCGGCCTGTTCCTCCTCCCCGTCAGACCGCAGGTCGCGGATGTAGTCTTCGATCAATTCGTCAGCCCGGTAGCGATTACCGCTCGCCTTGTCGTCAATCAGCGGGTCGTTGAAGGCTTCGGTATGCCCGGACGCCTCCCACGTCTTCGGGTGCATCAGAATGGCTGCGTCGACGCCCTCGATGTCATCGTTCTGGTAGACCATCGACTGCCACCAGTGCTCCTTCACGTTGCGCTTCAGCTCGACGCCCAACGGCCCGTAGTCGTACGTCGCACTGAGCCCTCCGTAGATTTCAGAGGACTGGAAGATGATGCCTCGCTGCTTGCAGAGGGATACAATCTTGTCGAAGAGCTCGCTCATGGTGCGATCACTGGTCACTGGTCGTCGGGCGATGGCCGGGACCTCCTTTCCGGGATCCGGGCAGGACAAAACGTAGCCACAGCACGTCCTGGATGCAACGCACAGGGCTTGAAAAGCACATGACGAGGATGGGTGCGTCGCCATTCAGCCGGGAAACGACCGTCGTCCATTGTCGAAGTGCGGGGGATTCGCGACGTTGTTCTTCCCGCATCCCGTCGCGATGGGACGCGACGCCTCCTTTATCCCTGACGATGCAACCGACATGCTATCGACTGCCCCCTCTGCCTCCGTCCGCAATCGCGTCGTCCTCATCACCGGCGGGACGTCGGGCATCGGCCGCGCGATGGTCGACGCCTTAGCCTCGGCAGGCGCCCGTATCGCCATCGCTGCCCGGGGCTTGGACGCGGGTGAACGGGTGGTCGCCGAGGCGATCGGTGGAAGCGAAAGGCGGATCCGCCCGGTTTTTCCCCACGGACATCAGCGTCCCGGAGCACGTGGAGGCGCTGGTCTCGGACGGTGCAGACGTCTTCGGCCTGCTCGACGTGGCGGTCAACAACGCCGCATCGACGGAGGGGGCCGGAATACCGACGCAAACCTTTGACGTAGAAACGTTCGACCGGGCGGTGGCAACCAATCTGCGCGGCGTCTGGATCGGGATGAAGTACCAGATCGACCAGATGCTCTCGCAGGACCCACCGGGTGGGGCGATCGTCAACGTATCGAGCATTAACGGACTCGGCGGGACCAGTGGCGCCAGCATCTACTCCTCCTGCAAGGCCGGTGTGCTCGCTCTGACCAAGTCCGCCGCGCAGGAATATGCATCGCGTGGCATCCGGATCAATGCACTGGTGCCCGGGTCCTTGGACACACCGATGCTCGAGAAAGCGATTGACGACGCCACGGCACCGGGCGGACCGGCGGAGGGAGAATCCCGCGAGGCGATCCGGGAGATGTACGGCAGCAACAGCGCAACCGGACGGGTCGGGCGGCCAGAGGAGGCCGCGCAGGCGGCGCTGTGGCTCGCATCAGAGGCGGCGGCGTATGTTATCGGCCACTCGCTCATCGTCGACGGCGGGTGGACGGCCGAGAGCCGGTGATCCACCGGACGGGTGCACCTCCGCGACTCCGGCGAGTTCGTGCATGTAGGCCTTTGGTAGACCCGATGCGCGGCGACTTCGTACAGCGTTACTTCGTGTCTTCCGGGCCTCGAAGATCTCGACCGGGCGTGTTTCTCTGACCATTCGGTGGATCGTCAAACTCCATCGACGAGCCCCCCTTTCGATGGCGTTCCGCATCCTCAGACGGGTGGGACGGGCGTGCAAGCACGTTGGCGTCTTCGTCTCCCTCGCGCGCAGCGCCGACCAGTTCGTCTTCCGCGATTTCATCGAACGGATACCGGGCGGCATTTACATACTTCCAGGGATCATCCCCGTCAAACGTCCGCCGGCGGTCGTCCATGTAGTCGCTCGGCGTGTGGGCAGCGCGCTCTGGGGACAGCCACCAGCGGCCGGTCAGCCGCTGTACAGCACCACTCGGCCCGGACGTCTCTTCGAAGCGCCGAAAGAGAGCCGGCACCTGTTCGTAGAGATCCCCGGTTTCGAGGGGAAGGGAATCGCCGTTGAGCGTCCATTGCTGGGTGGAATCAACATTGACCAGTACGGACAATGCGTAGGCCGGCAGATCCGGAAGCGGGGTCCCCGACTCCGCCTCCAGGTCTTCCACCAAAAACACCTCATCGAATCGTTCCCAGGCGAGCGCCTCGGTCATGTCGGGCGTCAGGAGGTCGAATCCGCAGTAGAGGTCGTACCGGCTGCTTGCGCCTCGCTGATGCGGCACGTCCAGGGTGCGAACACCCCGCACCCAGTCCCATGGGATCCGCACCGTTGCCGTGCGTTCGACTTCGTCGGACGGGTACAGCGTGATGCCCTCAGCATCGACGCGGAGCAGCCGCTGCCCGGCCCGTGCCTGCGTGGCTCGAGCTGCGGTGTACCGATCCCACAAAACAACGTAGGCGATCACCACGCCTGCGGTAGCGCCCGCCAGATAGAACGGTGATCCGATAAACTCGACGTCGAACAGTACGCCGAACAAGACGATGACAAGTGCCGAAGCGATCTCGACGTACGACATCACCCGGGCGAACGTGCCGGACACGTGCGATTCCAGAACGGGCCCTGCCTGTTCACGTCGGACCCGCGACCAGGCGTCGTCGATGATGTCGGGAAGAGACGGCATATCGCTGGGATTCGATGGTCGAGCGGCGCGCAAACATGTACGACGTGGCGGTACGGACCGTTGCACGCAGGATGGCGTCACTCCGGTCAGGCCGACCGTTGTAGCTTGAAGCTCTGCCGGTGAAAGGATGTGACGCCGTGTTTCTCGATGGCGTCGTAATGCTGGGCTGTCGGGTAGCCGACGTTCGATTCCCAGCCGTACTCCGGGTGCTCGGATGCAAGCGTCCGCATCATCCGGTCCCGCTCCGTCTTCGCGATAATGGACGCAGCGGCGATCGACTGACTGGTCGCATCACCCTTCACAACGGTCTCGTAGGGCCAGCTGGAGTTTTCAATCCATCGATTACCGTCCACGAGGAGGTACTCCGCCGACGGGGAAAGATTGTTCGTCGCCCGCCTCATCGCTTCGAGGGCTGCATGCAGAATGTTGATCTCATCAATCTCTTCCGGCGAACATATGCCCACCTCCACCGCCAGTGCCTGGTTTTCGATTTGCTCTCGGGCGTCGTTTCGCTTGCTTTCGGAGAGCGACTTACTGTCCTGAATAGCGGGGATTTCAACATCACGCGGTAAAATCACAGCGGCGGCGACGACCGGTCCCGCGAGGCAGCCACGCCCCGCTTCGTCAAGGCCTGCAACAAATTGATATCCGGACGTCCAGAGACGGCGTTCGAGGTCGAGCATGTACGGGTGTTTAGGTGTGAAAGTGTTAAGGTGTGAACGTGTTAAGGTGTGTAGGTCTGTAGGTGTGTATGTCCGTGTGTGTGAGGGTTGGGCGGTCGGCGGGCAGGTGGGTTTTCGTCGGCGAACGCTTTGGGTCCGCAGTGAACCCTGAACGTTGAACCCTGAACCCTGAACGTTGCCCCCCTACTCCTCCAGCTGATCGGGCAGGTCGTTTTCGTACAGCACGATATCCCCGTCGCGGAGGTAGGTCTGCAGAAACGCCTGCGCGTCGAAGAGCGATGAGAACACTTTGGTCTGGTTCTCCGGGTACCCGGACTCACGCAGGCCCTCGCGGATCGGTTCGGTCTGATCGGGGCCGACCAGTACGGCCAGATCCAGATCGTTGTTGGCGATGTGCATTCCGAGCTGCTTGTTCTCTCCCCACTGGCGTTCGCCCAGCTCGACCATCCCCGGCGTCACGATCACGCGGCGCCCTTCGTCCATCTGGCCGAGGATCTCGACCGCGTTTCGCGCGCCCACGGGGTTGGAATTGAAGGCGTCATCGATCACCGTGAACGCGCCTTCCCGCCGTAATTGGAGGCGATGCTCGACGGGTTCGACCCGACGGATCGCGTGGGCCATCGCGCGAAGCCGCAGCCCCATGGAGCGCCCGACCGCGACGGCCAGAAGGATATTGACCACGTTGTGCCGCCCCAGAAGCTTCGTCCGAAACTCCGCCTCGGTGCCGTTATCATCCTGCACCGTAAAACGCGTCCCCTTCGTATCGTACGTGATGCCGGATGCGGTGATCTTGGCATCCGGGTGGTCCTCCAGACTGACGCCCCAGATCGGGCCGTCGGCTCGTTCCCGCATCGCCTCGACGCGAGGGTCATCCAGGTTCAGCACCGCCGGACCGCCGCGAGCCGTATGCTCGACCAGCGTTCCTTTCTCCCGAGCGATGGCATCCTGAGACCCCATCGTCTCCAGGTGCGCGATACCAATGGTGGTGACGACCGACGTATCCGGCCGGGCGATGTCGGTCAATTCGGAGATATCGCCGGGATACCGGATGCCGTACTCCAGAACGAGGACCTGATGCTCCGGCCGCAGCTTGTTATTGACGGCGATGCAGATCCCCATCGGCGTGTTGTACGAGCTCGGCGTGGCCAGCACGTTGAACTTCTGCCGCAGCAGTTCGGCCAGAATAAACTTGGTGCTGGTCTTTCCATACGACCCGGTGATTCCAACGACATGGAGATCCGAGCGCTGCTCCAGAGTGGAACGTGCCTGCCGTTTGTAGCCTTCCTGGATGCTCTGTTCGACCGGCGTCATGATCCCGGCTCCGGCAGCGACCCAGAGGGGCGCTCCGAGGTCCGCGACGAAGAGACCGAGCAGGTACCAGAACGCCCCCGACCAGTCGCCGGTCGAGGCCCCGAGCCAGGCGCCGACGGCGACGGGAATGATGGCCACGAGTGCCGAGGTGACGGCCAGCCGGGTCATGCGCGAGGTGAAGGCCAGAGGTTTTTTCTCCCGCGTGCTCCGATAGCGTTTCGACGAAATAAACGCGAACGTCCACATCAGGAATGCACCCGCGGCGACCCCGACGGCCGAGAAAAAGGCAAACCCCGCGGCTGCCGCGAGCAGAATGACGACGCCGGCCACATGGGAGAGACGCACCACCGCGTCGGTGACATGACCGGCACACCACCGGGAGTACCGGTCAAGTTTGTACGTTTCCAACTGGAAGACGTGCAGAAAGAACCGCACGCGGCGCATCAGGCGCCATCCGGCAAACAGGGTAGCCAGGAGAGCAAGCGTGAACAGCAGGACGGTCATGCGCACCAGATGACGGAAAGGGACAGGGAGGCGAACGGACGGTCGGCGATCTGCCGGGGTCAGCCGGCTGCCGAGCCGGCCGTCTCTTCGTCCTCAACGTGAGCCGGAGTATTTTCCAGGAAGTGTCGCGTCGCGGAAATCACCGTGGACGGCTCGTCGAGATATCCGTAATGGCCCGCCCCTTCGAGCGGGACGACGCCGCAGTCCGACAGCGCCTGCTCGAGCGCGTCGATCTGCCCACGCGTTACTGCGGTATCCTCCGTTCCCCAGAAAATGAGGGTGGGGATATCGATCCGGTGCACGGGGCCGTCGAGCGTATGCGTGACCGTCTTGACGAACGTTTCACGCATGACGCCGGACGCCTGATTGTAGTCGGAGGAGCCGAGGGCGCGCCAGACGACGCTATGGCGGAGCCAGTCCTCCGCCGGTTCGCGGATCGGGGAGGGCAGCGCTGTGATCGGGGCTTTCAGCACTTGTGCCAGCGTCGCTTTTGCTCGGGTGGACCACGACCGTTCCGGTGTAATTCCGGATGGGCTCACCAGCACCAGCCGGGCCACTGCGCCTGCATATGGATCCGTCGCCGCCATGAAAAGCCCGATCCGGCCGCCATTCGAATGGCCGAAGATCGTCACCGGCTGACCGATCTGCTCCTTTATATAGGCCAGAATCAGGTCCGCATGCTCCGGAACGCCCCACGGAGCCGGCGGAGGCGGGGATTCTCCGTGGCCGGGCAGATCGACCCTATGCGTTCGGTAGCGATCCGACAGAGCATCTGCCACCGGCTTCATGTTGCGGGCATGGCTCCCCCAGCCATGCAACAGCACCACCGGGGGACCGTCGTCCGGACCACGGACATCGATTTGCAGGTCGGCGTACGTCACAGGGGAGTCGAAGCGGGGGGCGGAAGGCACGGCGAAAAAGATCGTTCGGGAAACCATCCTGTCAGGGTAGCGTTCCAGCGCAATGTAACTCATCGTCAGTCGCCACAGCCGGTACATGTCGGTACGTCTCGGCACACGCTCTCCGCATCGGTCCAAGATCGGCAGGGCCAGGCGTTGACGATCTCCGTTCCGCGTTGTATCCTCCGTATCAACACCCGGAGGGTCGTGGAAACGAGTCCCCCCGAGGTTCATCCCTCGCCGGTGCTTTCGCATCGGCCTGCACCCCTTGCGCAGCCGCGGTCGCCTGATGTGGTGATATGCGTTTCAGGCCATCGCGGGCCCCGATGACGACACGTCGTATTTGTGTCATCGTCTTGCGCCTGGACGGGATATGTCGCGCATGCAGTCCCGCACCGATCGGACTTCCCTTGTGGAGTTGTGTCCTGGTCGCCGGCGGCACCGCCCCGGAAGCGTCGTACCTGAGGTGCGCGTGCATCCGTCTGACGCGCCCCCACCGGACGTCCGGCGGCCCGGTGTATTCGCTCTGTTCGCTACCCGGGTGGATCCCTCAAGCCTATGTTGGTGCTGGGTGTGTCCACGTGCGGGGGCACATGCCCCGCAACTACACGGGCTGCCTGTTCTGTTTTCCGCCGACGTAGCCGACGCACGCGACGCGTCCTTCCGGCCTTGACCGCTGAGAGAGGGAGCCAGCGACACCACCGGGTTGCCTTGCGCACAGACGCGACGCCGCCCCCGTTTCTCGTCAGACGTCCGCAGTCGAGATCTACACACGCCGGCGACAAGGCCGGTCATCCGACGTCTCAAGCAGACCTTCATTCTCGATCTTACACCCGTAGCACATCGGCGGCCGGCGTCTCGGCCCGGAATGTACCACACGTTTACTCCGCTCCCGAGAATGATTCGGGATGCACATGTTGTGAACGAATGGCACGTCCGCAGGTCCAGCGCTCTCGGCTGCTGAGTCGATCAATCACCTTCTTTCCGTCTTATGTCAGATAAATCGTTTCGCCGGCTCCTCGAACTCATCGGTGACAAGAAGTACGGCTTTATGCGGGAGATGCGGCCTGATCTTCCCAAGGATGATGATGATCCGTTCATGCCGCCGCCGCTGATCCGTAAATTTAACCTGCGGGATGGCGTCCTCATCGAAGGATCGCTAAAACCCGGTCGTAAGGGCGGCATGCAGGTGGGCTGGATCGACACCGTGATGGGCATTCCCCCGAAAGAATGGGCCCAGAAGAAGGACTTCGATCACGGATCGATCATCTACCCGGAGGAGAAACTCAACCTGATTACCGGAGCGGATGATGTCTCCATGCGCGTGGTCGACCTGGTCGCACCGATCGGCAAGGGGCAGCGCGCTCTGATCGTGGCTCCCCCGCGAGCGGGGAAGACCGTTCTGCTGAAGAAAATGGCAGCCGGTATCTCGCAAAACCACGAGGACGTCGAGCTCGTCGCCCTTCTGGTCGACGAACGCCCGGAGGAGGTCACCGACTTCCGCCGGACCACGAACGCCCAGGTGTTCGCCTCATCCAACGATCGGGGCGAGGACAACCACGTTCGCGTATCGACGCTTGCGCACGAGTACGCCAAACGCCTCGTTGAGCTCGGCAAAGACGTCGTGATGCTGCTCGACTCGCTCACCCGCCTGGGCCGGACGTTCAACCTGGCTATTGACGGGAGTGGGCGCACGCTCTCCGGCGGTCTCGACGCGAAGGCCTTGAAAGTGCCGCGACAGATCTTCGGTGCGGCGCGCAACATTGAAGGGGGCGGATCGCTGACCATCATTGCGACGGCGCTCATCGAAACGGGGAGCCGGATGGATGACGTCATCTTCGAGGAGTTTAAAGGTACCGGTAACTCGGAGATCGTCCTCGATCGGGAGATGGCGGACAAGCGCATTTACCCGGCCATCAACCTGCGGGAAAGCGGCACGCGTAATGAGGAACGACTCCTGGGCGAAGCACGGATTCAGAAGCACAACAAGCTCTTCCGTGCGCTGAACTCGCGCTCGCCGGTCGACGCCATGCAGGCACTTCAAAGGCACCTCCGAAACAGCCCGACCAACCTGCACTTCCTGAACGAGTTCGTGCCGGAGTAACCGGCGTGACCCGGTCCTGACACGTGTCCAAGGCAGTATACAGCGGTCCAGCGTTCCGGCTGGGCCGCTTTTTTGTTGGCTGCCGATCGGGGTTGAACCGACGAGCCGGTCGTACCCTGTTATGAGATCGGAACGCTGCGGGTCTTACATGTACTGGACGTTCCTGAACGGCCTACTGCGCGGAAGCGCTAGTACCGTTCGAGGAGCGCGCATCGTTCGCTACGATCGATCCAGCACCAAATTCCGGCTCCGTTCCACCGTGCCCTCATGCCCGACACCTCCTCCCCATCCGACGCGTCTCGACCCGGAGCTCCGGACGACGCTGCCTCTCCGCGCGAAGAGTCGTCGACCAACGAGCCGCTGGCCGCGCTGGCGTACACGCCCATCCATGCATGGGACCCGGACGACCGTCCCCGCGAGAAACTAATGAAGCAGGGGTCCTCCGTGCTCTCGAATGCGGAACTGCTGGCCCTTATCCTCGGCACCGGAACCCGAACGAGCGACGGGCCAATGTCCGCCGTGCAACTGGGTCGGGCCGTCCTGAATGCCTTTGGCTCCCTCCGGGCCGTATCCCGGCGTCCCCTGAAAGAACTCATCCGTGTCCCCGGGATCGGCCCGGCGAAGGCGTCGACCCTTATGGCCGGGTTCGAACTGGGACGCCGCGCCGCATCGCAGGAATCCGGCGAGCGAATCCAGGTAACGTCCCCCGATGACGTGGCCGCCGTCTACGGTCCCCTTATGCGCGACCTCAAGAAGGAAATCTTTAAAGTGGTTCACCTCAACACAGCCAACATCATCCTGAACGACTACACCGTCAGCGAAGGGGGGCTTGCCGCCAGTATCGTGGAGCCTCGCGCGGTCTTCGAACAGGCGATTCTCGACAACGCGGCTTCGGTCATCTGTCTACACAACCATCCATCGGGCAACCTGGAGCCCAGCCGGGAAGACATCCGCATCACGCGCCAGCTCGTCGATGCGGGTAGCCTGATGGGCATTCCCGTACAGGACCATATCATCATCGCAGGGACGGGCTTTACGTCGCTGGCCTCCCGCGGGGTTATCTCCGGCTGAGAAAGGCAGGGGGAATGCGAAGGGCGAAGGGTGAAGGGCGAAATGCGAAGGGTGAAGGGCGAAATGCGAAGGGCGAAGGGCGAAATGCGAAGGGCGGAGGGCGAAGGGCGAAATGCTGTGGGAAATTCGAGAGGCGAGGAACGATGGGAAGAGTGTCTCTCATACGCTCCCGATCGCTGGGACGTGCATGTCGGGCCGGCTGGTCTCGCGGAGGTGACGGGTGCTGGCACCCGGGCTAGACGAGGTCGCCGCGGTGGGACCAGACGGTGGCGATCTCATCGATGATGGCGGCCACCTCCTCCGGCTCGCGATCGGCCTCGACGACGGCATGGGCCTGTTCGTACGCTGCGCGGCGCTCGGATAGCATGCGCTCGATGCGTCGGCGCATGGCCGTTCGTTCGAGGGGACGGCCCTTCTCGTCCTGCAGAAGGGGTCGGTGATCGGCCTCTACGCCCACCCGGTCGAGGATGGTGTCGGCATCGACCTGTAGCGTCACAACCAGACCATGCTCTTTCGCCCACTCGCGGTTCTCCGGGCTCACCAGTGCGCCGCCTCCGAGCGCGACGACCAGATCCTCCCGGTCTGACGTATCCCAGAGCGCGCGGGTCTCCCGCTGACGAAAGCCAAGCTCGCCCTCGACCGCAAAGATGTCCGGGATGCTTCGGTCCGCTTCGGCCTCAATGGCATCATCCAGGTCCACAAATGCCATGTCGCGCCGCCTCGCCAGCAGCGGGCCCACGGTCGATTTGCCACTGGCCATGAAACCGGAAAGGTAAATGCGCATTGCGCTTTGTGCTCTCTCGTTCGTACCGGACACGTTTGCCTCATGCCTCGCTTTCGGCTCCTCATCGAATACGACGGAACGGAGTTCCACGGCTGGCAGATCCAGCCCGACGTCGCAACGGTTCAGGGGGCACTTGAGGAGGCGCTGTCGACGGTCTTTTCCGACGACATCCGGATTACCGGCTCGGGGCGAACGGACGCCGGCGTCCACGCGCGGGGACAGGTTGCGCACGTCGACCTTCCGGAGGGGACGGACGCCTTCCGTCTTCGCGCCTCCCTGAACGGCCTGACGCCGGACGCCATCGCGGTTCGCCGCGTCCGGCAAACCCACGACGATTTCCACGCGAGGTATGACGCCCGTCGCCGCCGGTACCACTACTACGTCCATACGCAGCCCTGCGCCCTCGACCGATTCACCCGGTCGCTGGTTCGCCCCATCCCGGACTTCGATCGCATGAACCAAGCAGCACCCGACCTGCTCGGGGAGCAGCATTTCGGGGCGTTTTGCATCACGCAGTCAGATACGGAGAACCGCGTATGCACCCTCACCGAAGCCCGGTGGATCGAGGAAGAGCGACGCGGGTTCTGGCGGTTCGAAATCGAGGGCAATCGGTTTCTCCATGGGATGGTTCGCGCCGTGGTCGGCACGCTCGTGGAGATCGGTCGGGAGCAGCGCCCGGTCGATGACTTACCCCGGCTCATCGCCACCCGGGACCGTCGCGAAGCCGGCCCATCCATGCCGCCGGAGGGGCTCGTTCTGGAAGACGTCGGATACGCCGGCGACGCGGACGATCCGAACGTAGAGCGACCTGACGGTTCAGAGATGTAACCAACGGGGCTAGCATGTACGTATTTCGGTGAAAGCAACGGCTGCTCTATTTCACCTGCCCAAGCCTAGCCGCAACCGTTATGTCCGACCTTCCTCCCCTCCTGCGCTGGATCATCCTCGGCCTTCTCATCCTGATCGGGCTGAGCGTCGTCGGTGCCGTCGCAAACGTCGTGTTTGCCCTGCTCGGCATCGGCCTGGAAATTCTCGTGCTCGTGCTCATTGCCTTCGTCATCGTCCGGGTCGTTGATCGGTGTTTCGGTTGATCGGTGTTTCGGTTGATCGGGGCCGGAACCCGGCTTCGAGGCAATATTGTGACCGCGGAGATGCGGATAATTCCCGAATCCAGGCTCCGCCGCCGCCAGCGGCTGGCGATTCCGTCGGTCAGTAACGACGTTACGAACCGATCGCCGTGAACACGAGCCTTCCGCCGGTACTGGAAGCGGTTTCGGAGCAACCTGTCCGACGCTTCGTACATCCATCGCTGTTGGACCCAATGTTCATGTCGACCGCCCGCACTGGCCCCTTCATTAGCTTCCACTGTCTGTGTCTGTTGACGCCGCTACACCGCCCCGCTCCGATTCCAGCACGCTCAGTGTCACGTCCGAGGCCGATCTGTTGCGCCAGGTGATCGTGCACACGCCGGGCCACGAGATGGAGATGGTCTCTCCAAGCAACCGGCTGGAGCTGCTGTTCGACGACATCCTCTTCGTCGGCCATGCGAAGAAGGAGCACCTCCTGATGTGCGCGGTGTTCGAGAAGATCGTCGGCCGCTCGGATGCCGTGCTCCAGGTGGGCGAACTGCTGCTGGAAGCGTTTCAGTCGGAAGACGCGCGTCACGACTTCGTGGAACGGCTCTGCCGCTCCCTTCCCGAAGCCAACCTGCAGGCCGTCGAAGACGACCTCAAACGCCTGTCTCCCGAAGAACTCCATCGATTTGCCCTCACCGGGGAAAGCGACCTGCCGGTGATGACCCTCCCCGTCCCGAACCTGATGTTCACCCGGGACCTCGCAGCCGTCGTGCATGACCGCATCATACTGAGCCATGCCGCCACGTCGGCACGAACGCGAGAAAGCATCATCATTTACGTCGTCCTGCATCACCACTCGCGGTTCGAGAGCGTTCGGGACAACATCATCAAGCTGCCGAAAGGCGTCACCTTTGAGGGCGGCGACCTGCTCGTGGCATCACCCGAGACGGTCCTCATCGGGCATTCAGAGCGAACCTCGTTCGGCGCGATCATGGCGATAGCGCATGAGCTATTCGAGCACACGCCCGTCGAAAACGTCCTGGCGGTGGACCTGCCGAAGATTCGCGCGATGATGCACCTGGACACGATCTTCACCTTCGCCGCGCCCGACGAATGCGTGGTATTTCCGCCTGTAATCGATAACGAGGACTTCGGCTACTGCGTTCATCTGACCGCCTCTGGCACGACAGGGAAGTTCGTCACAGACATGCGGCTCAGCTTCCGTCACGCCCTTGAGGAGTTGCTTCAGCGGGATATCACGTTCATCAAATGCGGCGGTGCTGAGCGCCTGCAGCAAGAACGAGAGCAGTGGACCGACGGCGCAAACGTGTTTGCAGCGGGGCCCGGCGCGATCATCGGATACGAACGAAACCGTCGCACCTTCGAAGGCCTTCGTGAACACGGGTATCGGGTCGTAACCGCAGAAAGCTTCCTGTCCTACTACGAGCACTCGGATTACACGCCGGGCTCGGAAAAACTGGCGATCCAGCTGGCCGGAACGGAGCTCTCGCGCGGGCGCGGAGGTCCTCGTTGCATGACTCTTCCCGTGGCCCGGAGTACCGGTGAATAACCGACCGGCAAACCGTCGCCCGTGCCGACGATTCTCGCATTCGGGGTCACCCCGTTTCAGGCGGCCTTACGCCCTCACACCTGCGTCTGACGTCTTCCCTCACCCTTCTGTCCTTATCTTCGGATGTCGCTCGATCGAATGATGGAACCGGATCGCAAGTGGATGCAAAAAGCGTTTCGGGAGGCAGAGCGGGCGTACGATGCGGATGAGGTGCCCGTCGGCGCGGTCGTGGTCAAAGACAACCAGATTATCGGGCGTGGGCACAACATGGTCGAGCAGTTGAACGACCCGACGGCTCATGCCGAGATCATCGCAATCACGGCGGCCTGCGACACGTTGGGCGAGAAATGGCTTACCGACTGCACGCTCTACGTCACGCTCGAACCGTGCCCGATGTGCGCCGGCGCCATCGTTCACGCTCGCCTCAAACGGCTGGTTTTCGGCGCGTTCGATGAAAAAGCAGGCGCGACGTCGACGCTCTACAACATCGTCCAGGACGACCGGCTGAATCACCAGGTCGAGATTGTCTCCGGTCTCGAGAGTGACCGGTCCGGCGGCATTCTCCGGGACTTCTTCCGGCAAAAGCGAGAAGCGACCGGCACTGAATAACGCGCCGGGAGCACACGTCATGCGTACGCGTTTGCACAATCGATCATTCTTCAACCACGTCCCGACCCCGCGATGGCGACGTTTTATTCTACTTCCACGTACCTTAAAGTATTTGCAGCGGGCATCGTCCTCGCCGCAGCCGGCATCCTCCTCTACACGTTTCTGCAACCGGAGCACGTCGCGTCCGGCACGCAGGCTGCCGATCTTCCAGAAGGAATCGCAGCGTCTGCTCCGACCATGACGGTGTATTCCAGCTCGACCTGCGGCTGCTGCATCAAATGGGTCGAGCACCTGCAGGAGCACGGCTTTTCGGTCGAAAAAATCAACACCGAACAGCTTCGGCAGAAGAAAATGGAACTCGGCGTGCCGCAGCGTCTGTCGTCCTGCCATACCGGCGTGATCGGTGATTACGTCGTCGAGGGTCACGTCCCCGCCGAGCAGGTCAAACGTCTACTAGCGATCAAGCCAGACGTGCGCGGTCTGAGCGTTCCGGGCATGCCGATCGGTTCGCCCGGCATGGAACGCGGAGATCGGTACGACCCCTACGACGTGGTGGTCTTCCGCGCTGACGGTTCCGCTGGCGTCTTTGCCTCGTACCATCAGAACCAGTAACCCCACCCGAACCGAGGTTCCGGTTCGACCCCGCCATGTCTTCCCCGTGCCCGGCAGAACGGCGTATGATTCACCCGTCTTCTGCCTGGCACAGTTGACATTCGCTGCGCATGTAACGATCTTGCATCTGTAGTGCCTGCGACACGTTCCTGTGCAGGTGAACGCACCAAACGGTATCAATGCGTTTACCGCGCCTACGTTGGTTGCCTGAAGGTGCCGTGCCCTTCCGCGCCGCAGCCATCGTCGTCCCGCCGCAGTACCGTTGCGGACGCATTCCCCCACGCGCTCGCTCGACTCGACGTGTCGCCCCCCTCCTTCTGCCGCCCTCCTGCCCCCGGGAGGTGCCCCACCTCGCTTCTCACCGAACCGACGCCGCTGTCGATCGGCTCTACTCGTTCGGCGATAGAACCGGGAGTTCGCACGGCGCTGCGCGATGATATCGTGCAGTTTTTGCCGACGGTTGTCTGTCGATACTCACCTGATCCGCCTACCGATGACTGCCGATTCGTCTACGCCTTTTGGCGGGAATCCCCGCGACCATACCAACGGCCAGGACGCCCCGCCAAACATCGTGTTCGCGTCTGCCGGGAACCAACTCCCGGACAAGCTCGGCACCGAACCGGTCGTTGACGGCCTGGACCCGGCTCCCGAGCACGCGTTCGACCGCATCGCCGAGCTTGCCGCGCACCTGTTTCAGACGCCGGCCGCCTTCATCTCCCTGATCAACGACGATTATCTCTGGTTCAAGGCAGCCATCGGAATCGACGGTCGAGTATGCCCGCTCGAGACGTCCTTTTGCAGCCATGCGTTCGCGGCACGGGACACGCTTGTCGTGGAGGACGCAACGGAGGACGAACGGTTTGCCGACAACCCGCTCGTGACGGCGACGCCCGGTATTCGATTCTACGCCGGCGCCCCCCTGATCACGGACGACGGTCAGATCATCGGCTCGATCTGCGTACTCGACTCAAAACCCCATGAGGCTCCCGTCTCCGATGTGAAGATGCAACACCTCGTCGACCTCGCACAGGTCGTCATGGACGAGTTGGAGTTGCGACGTGAGCTGAAACGCGGGGAGCAGCGCGAACGCGAGCTCCGCGAGGCCCGCAACAACGCGGAGTCGGCAAAAGAAGCGATGTCCCAGTTTTTCGCCGGCATCACCCACGACCTCCGCACGCCGTTAACGCAGATTCTACTGTTTAACGACCTTCTCGAGCGGGTCCTCGACCAGCCGAATGCATCCGCGGCGGACACGGACTACACGACGAAGATCCGCACGGCGGGCACGCGGATGAACATGCTGATCACGTCTCTGCTTGAACTGGCGGAGTTGCGTTCCGGGCGCTTCGAGCTCGAACTGGAGCCCGTCAACGTTCTTGAGGTGGTGACGGAAGCGTGCGAGGGCATCGAAATTCTGTCCGAGTCCGACATCGACCGGCTCTCGATGAAGCTGCCCGACGCACCGCTGTTTGCGCGTGCCGACACCAGCGCGCTGACGCGCGTGCTCGACAACCTGATCGGCAACGCGATCAAGCACACGGACCCGGACGACAGAGTCCAGGTCTGCCTCCGACTGCCGGAATCCCGCGCCGGCGACACCGACGCTCCAGAACCGATTGACGCCTCGGGCGACGGTGTGTCGGATGCCGACGACGTGGCGCTCGTACCGAATCTGCGGAGTTTGCCGGCGCGAGGGCCGGGCGCACCCGATTCGTCGAGCGAGACGACGCACATAGACGTCCCCAGCGTCATAATCGAGATTGCCGACAACGGCCCCGGTATTCCGTCCGATCTGATTGACACCCTGTTCGACCCGTACACGCGCGGCCCGAAACGGTCAAGCTCCGACGACGAGGGCTCATCCAGCGGCGTCGGACTCGGCCTTGCGATTACGAGTGACCTCGTTCACGCAATGGACGGCGCGATTCATGTCCATACGAAAGAAGGACTCGGGACGTGTTTTCACATCCACCTGCCAGCCGTCCTGGAAGACTGACGGTTTTGGAAGACTGACGGTACGGCCGACGATTCCTATCGCGCCACCGTCTACACGTCGTAGTTAAAGTCGGGCCATTCATCCGGCTCCCACGAAGATTCCTCTTCGGACCTGCCGGTTTCCTCCTCCTCTTCGAGAATGGTATCGAGGATATCCCAGGCCATCGCTTCGTCGTTGTCCTCTTCTTCCTCCCAGGAGGTGTGCGCGACATCTGCCGCCACGCGGGCCTCACGCGTCGGGTCCGGAGCCTCGTCGGACCGACCGAAGGCGTCGTCGTCTTCAGAAAAGGACCAGAGGGACCGGGCCTCCGCGTCGTGATCCGGGGTTTGGTGCGACGGGGCCGTGGTCTTCTCCGGCTCGTCGTCTGGCCATTGCGCCCAGATATCATCGGCCTCGGATGCGCCTGAAGCGGACGTGCCCTCGTTCGGCTGCGTCTGCTCCCGGTTCGGGGTCATCTCCGGCACCGTCCCACCGCGGTTCGACCCGTCTCCGGAATCATCCCCGAACGACCACAGCGCTTTTGCGTCGTCTGCATCCTGCGCCGTACTGGCCGCTTTTCGACGGTGGATACTCTGCCGCTCTTCAGAAACGAAGTCCTGCCGCGGGTCCGTCGCATCGGGCTGCGGCTCGTCTGCCTCCTTCGACGCCGGTTGCGCCTCCGGCTTCAGAAAGAGAAGGAGCGGCGTCCACATCATCAGGATGATCATGGACACGCCGAGATGGATGCTCCAGGTCTCCGCTTCTACCGGCACGATGACCAGCATGGCGAGACTGACGAACGTCCACGTGACCAGCGCGGCCTCGGAGGCAAGGCCGAGGCGCCACAGGATATGGGGCCAGCTCACGCCGCCGATCGACGGCAAACCGATGCGGGCAGGCGCGGTGGAGTACATGGCCGGAAATGCGAGCGCCAGCGTTAATGCCGACGCACAGATCGCGACGCCCAGCATATCAGCGTAGACCGGGGCTACGATCAGGCCAACCAGACAGGCGACGGGTACAGCGAACGGTAAAACGATTCTCATCATCCGAAGGGGTCTTGTCGGGGCGCAGGCGGGTGGGGGCGTGCCGTCAGACACGGGATTCCTGCGGAAATACGGACCTAATCACACAAGCCGCCAGGAAAGAGACATCATCTTTTGGATGACTCCTGTCCAGAAGCCCGGCATCATCCGTGAGATTCATGAAATGCAAGCCATCGGCTGTGCATCCTGTCCGGATGAAAGCCGCCTCACCAAAGGACGTTGATCCCACGTCGCGTCAGACAGATTGCGAGACGTTCACGCGCAGACGGGGGGAGAGGGAAACTGACGGGTTCGCGCACCGGTTCACCTGATGAATCCTCTGGACACCACGGTTATCCCTATGATGGACGTCATTATCATCGGTGCGGGCCCGGTTGGACTTGCCTGCGGCATTGAGGCGAAGCGGCGCGGCCTGGAAGCTCACATCTTCGACAAGGGTGCCCTCTGCAATTCGTTTATCGGGTACCCAACGCGAATGGAGTTTTTCTCCACCCCGGAACGACTTGAGATTGGCGGCTACCCGTTCTCCACACGGGATTACAAGCCGAGGCGGGAGGAAGCACTGGACTATTACCGTCGCGTCGCTACGGCGGAGAACCTGGACATCTCGCTCTATGAGGCCGTCTCCACGATTCACGGGGTGGACGGAGACTTCACGGTCGTCACGGAGACGGGGGAATATACCGCCCGCAAGGTCGTGGTCGCCACGGGTTTCTACGACATTCCCAACCGGATGGACGTACCGGGCGAAGACCTAGACAAGGTGCGGCACTACTTCAAGGAGCCGTATCCGTACGCCCTGACGGATGTTGCCGTCGTCGGCGCGGCCAACTCGGCCGTGAAAGCCGCTCTCGCCTGCTTCCGACATCAGGCGAACGTGACCATGGTCGTCCGCAACGACGGCATCGACGACACGGTGAAGTACTGGCTGAAGCCGGATATCGAAAACCGGATCGCGGAAGGCAGCATTCAGGCCTACTTCAACAGTGAGGTCTCTGCCGTCACGCCAGACTCCCTCGTGATCGATACGGCGGACGGCACGGAAGAAATCGACAACGACTTCGTGCTCGCGATGACGGGCTACCGGCCGAACTACGCGCTGCTGGAGTCCTTTGGCATCGACGTGGAAGACGACGAGGCGCGAACGCCCGTTCACGACGAGGAAGGAGAAACGTTTGAGACGAATCGCCCCGGGCTTTACCTAGCGGGGACCATCTGCGGCGGATGCGACACGTCACGCTGGTTCATCGAGAACGGCCGCTTCCACGCTGAGAAAATCATGGACCACGCATCCACGCGCCTCACCGACACGGAA
>JAAAOT010000278.1 GCA_009908725.1 Bacteroidota bacterium
CCTCACGACGATGATGTTCGTGACGCGGGAGTGGGACGTCTTCTTTGTGCTGCTGGCGGTGCTTGTCGCGTTGAGCGTGGCGCTCTACCTCGTCTGGTATCGCCATCTGCCGGGCGCGGTCGACCTCGCCCTCGCCGCCGACACGCCGGACGAGGAAGGCGGGTAGTCCCGAGCGCCGGACAGGGACGCACAGACCATTTCAGGAGATGCAAAGGATTGCACAATAGCGTATACATACGTCTATCAGAAGCAAAATAATCCTCCGATACGATACAGAAGCTGCTTTCTCTACAATGAGTGCGCGGCAAATGTAACACGCTAGTGACGCCGTATTGCAAACGTTTGCAATCGGAAGCGCTTTTCGCGACTCTATGAAAAGAAATAATGAACGTATAATCAGGCCCCCCGCGTTGCTCGCCCGACCGCTACGAATCCAATCTTTTCGATCTCATGAAACGAACCGCTACTGCAGTTCTCACGCTTCTCGTCGTCGCGGCCTGGTGTGCCGTGCCGGCGTTCGCACAGCCCGAATTCTTTGATACCAACTGGGAGTTGTCAGATGCAGAGGGGAACCTTCCCAGTTATATTGGCACCAGTTACGGAGCACGAGGCATGGCATACGGGATGGTCGATGACGGTTCCGGCACGATGGTGGAGCGGGTCTTTGTTTCGACAAACCAGGGTGGCACCTTTCGAGTCGAAGTTCTTGATGCTACGGATGGGACCAATCTCGGGACGCTCGACGGTACCGGCATTTCTGGAGGCACTCGTACCCTGAACGACGTCGACGTATCGGCAGATGGAATCATCATCGCCTGCAATCTCGCCATCAACGCCAACTTCAAGTGCTACCGATGGGACAGTGTGACGGCTACACCCTCGACGATTATCGATTACACGCCAGGGGACGGAAATAGTGATGGCGAAACCGATCGAGTGGGATCTCTCATTTCCGTTGTAGGGTCCGCAAGTGACAACTCGCTGACAGTACACACGGCTGGGGTTTCCAATAGCGAAAACGTCTACCGCTTCACGACCACCGATAACGGTGCCAGTTTCTCGGCAGGCGTGGTGACCGCAGGTCCACAGAGCACCGGAAATGTGGAAGGGATCGACCCGACCGGACCCGGCAGTTCGTCTTTCTACTTAAATCCAGCTGGAAAAGCGCCGACTCTGTACGACGCAAGCGGAACCGACCAGGGGGCCGTCCAGGGCGCTTCTAATTTCACCACGTCCGTCCGATACTTTGAAGTTGGAGGTAATGCTTACATCGCCTTGCACAACTGGGGTAGCGGAGGTGGAGGATTCAATGCAGACGTCATTGAGGTGACGGGCGGTCCGGGAAGCGCCGTTCCGTATGGATCGACTCCGACGTTGGGATCCAATGGAAACGTTCAAGCAAACGGCGACCTTGACGTGCGCGTAAACAATGACGGCACAGCAACGATTTTCGTCATGTCCACGAACAACGGCATTGGGTCGTATACGACATCGCAGGCACCCCTCCCCGTCGAACTCGCCGGTTTCGAAGCGGATCGCAGTGGGGACAACGTCGTCCTCCGCTGGCAGACGCTCTCCGAGACGAACAATGCCGGCTTTGACATCGAGCGTTCGATCGACGGCGGGGCCTTCGCGAAGGTCGGCTTCGAGTCCGGACAGGGCACGACGACGGAGACGACGAGCTACCAGTTCGTCGACGCGCGCCTGCCGTACGGCGTCTCCGAGGTGAGCTACCGCCTCCGCCAGGTCGACGTCGATGGTGACGAGACGCTGAGCGATGCGCAGCGCGTTACCCTCACGCCGACGGAGGTCTCGCTGATCGGCTCCGTGCCGAACCCGGTCGCGTCCAATCAGGCCGAGATCCGCTACGAGCTGCCCGAGGCGACGAACGTCCGCCTGTCGGTTTACGATCTTCTGGGTCGCCAGATCGCGACCCTGGTCGACGGAGAGCAGCAGGCGAAGCAGCACGTCGTTCCGTTCGACGCATCAACGCTTGCCAGCGGCACGTACCTGATCCGTCTGGAAACAGACCGTGGCGCGACGACGAGCAAGATGACGATCGCGCGGTAACCGCCGGTCGCATTGCACGCCTTTCGGTCGGGATGTCGGCGGCGGCTCCATGCGGGTCGTCGCCGTTCCCGCCTGAAGGGAGTGAACCTCTATTCTTCTTTCTCTGAGTCGGTCGGTTGACGGCTCAAACGCTTCCCTGACGCTCATGAAACGAATTGCGACGACATTCTCGACCCTTTTATTGGCTGCGGCGTGGCTCGTGACCTCCACGATGCCCGCGCAGGCGCAATCCTTTTCGGCAGACTGGGAGTTCTCGACGGCGGAAGGCAATCTGCCGTCGTACTTCCGCACGAATAACGACACGCGGTATCTGGCGTACGGCCGAATCGACGACGGCTCCGGCACGCGGGTTGAGCGCGTCCTCGTCGCCAGTGGGGGCAACGACCCGTACGAGATCCGCATTCTCGACGCCAGCGACGGCACCGACCTCGGCACCCTACCGAGCGTCACCAGCCTCCCAACCCCGAGCGACGGACGGAAAATCACCGATGTCGAAGTGACCGATGACGGCATCATCATCGCCTGCAACGAGGTGAACAACGCCTTCACCGCCGATGGCACAACGGAGAATTTTAAGTGCTACCGCTGGGACAGTCTGACGGATAGCTCGCCGGAGACGGTTGTGGATTATACGGTTCCGGACAACAGTGCGAGCAACGGCTCGTCGGAAGGCGACTGGGTCGGCCGGCAGGTGACGGTTGTCGGTTCGATGAGTGACAACAGCGCAACCATTCTTACGACGGCGGCCCGTGAGAGCTCGTACGTATATCGCTTTACTACGACAGATAACGGACAGTCGTTTACGGGCGAAGCGGTCGAGCGAAAAGATCGGCCGCCGACCGGCAACATCAACGGAGTTGCACCGCTCGGACCGGGAGCCTCTCCATTCATCGTCAATGTGTTGAATGTGGCGCCGATTCAATACGATGCTTCCGGCAATGAAGTCGCCGAAGATCAGGGGGCATTTACCGCGTTCACCAACTCGATCAAATACTTTGAAGCGGGCGGCAAACAGTGGGCCGTCACCTTCCGATGGGATACGACCGGCGAAAATCAGTTCGCTGAGCTTGTCGACGTTTCCCTCGGCCTCGATACCTCACTTCCCTATGCCACCACGGCGAATTTCGGGCGAGCAAACGAGCAGAATAACGCGAACGGGACTGGTGATGTCGCCGTTCGCGTCAACAATGACGACACGGCGACCATCTTCGTACTCGCGACCAACAACGGCGTGGGTTCATACACAACGGGCTCGGCCCTTCCGGTTGAACTCGCGAATTTCGACGCGCGTCGAAGCGGCGACGATGTCTCCCTAACGTGGAAGACGCTGTCCGAAACCAACAACCAGCGCTTCGAAATCGAGCGTGCTATTGACGGTGGGTCCTTCGCCAAGATCGGCCAGCGCGCCGGGCAGGGTACGACCACTGAAGCTACGCCGTACTCCTTTGTCGATGCCTCGATTCCGTATGGAGCCGAGACGATCGATTACCGTCTCCGCCAGGTGGATGTGGATGGTGGGGAATCGCTGAGCGACGTGGTCACGATCCGCCTCTCGGCCGACCGGCTGCAGTTGCTTGGCAGTGCGCCGAACCCCGTCAAGAGCACCGGTGAAATTCGCTACACACTGCCGGAACAGGCCAATGTCCGCGTCGCGCTCTACGACGTGCTGGGTCGGGAAGTCCGTGTGCTTGATCAGGGTGCCCGTGCTGCGCGTCAGCACAGCGTGTCGTTAGACGCATCGGGGCTTTCCAGTGGCGTCTATTTCATCCGCCTGGAGGCGATGGGGCAGACGAGGACCACCCGTGTCAGTGTTGT
>JAAAOT010000317.1 GCA_009908725.1 Bacteroidota bacterium
CTCGTTTCGGGGCTCGGGTCGAATCCGGTCGGTCTTGACCGTGGCCAGCTCGGCGGGGAGCGGGTCGTCCGCTTCGAGCGCGTGGGGCCGAAGGTGCTCCTCGTTCAGCCGAACCTCGACTACAGCGCGTCCTCGCCGAATCCGGACGAGCAGGAAGCCGTCACGGAGGCCTTCGCCTCCTCGGTCCTTCACGGATTCGAGATTGCGGCGGAAGGGGACGACGGGGCCGTGCTTGTCGATGCGACGGAGTTCGTCTTTCGCGACGTGCACGGGATTGCCCGGACGCTGAACCGGGAAGAACAGGGCGTGTACACGCTCGATGGGACGCGGAGCGCAGTGCATCTGCCACCGTCAAAGGCGTTTCCCGAAAACACGGAGCTGGAGGCCCGCCTGACGTTCACGACGGACGAGGAGCCCGGGATCTATGTTCGAGAGACGGCCGCAAACCCCTACGCCCTCACGTTTCGGGTTCGCCACTCCTTCATAGCGCTTCCGGATATGGGCACGTATTCGCCGCGCCTATTCGACTCGCGAGCCGGGTACTACGGGCGTACGATTCGCGATTACGCTGTGCCAATCGGGGAAGAGATTCCGCAGCGATACATCGCCCGGCACCGCCTGGAGTGTGCCGATGCGCCGGATGCGAACGGCCTCTGCGCTCCCGAAGAGCCGATCGTTTATTACCTGGACCGCGGCACCCCGGAGCCGGTCCGTTCTGCTCTGTTGGATGGTGCGCGCTGGTGGGAGGAAGCGTTCGAGGCCGCCGGATTTCGGGACGCCTTCCGGGTGGAGATGCTCCCGGAAGGAGCGGATCCCATGGACGTTCGCTACAACGTGATCCAGTGGGTTCACCGCCGCACGCGCGGCTGGAGTTACGGCGCGTCCGTCATGGATCCACGCACCGGACAGATCCTGAAGGGCCACGTGACGCTCGGGTCGCTACGGGTCCGGCAGGATTATCTTCTGGCGGAAGGCCTCCTCGCGCCGTATCGGGGAGCGAATGCAGCGGGTTTCAGTGAAACCGACCCGATGCTGGACATGGCGCTCGCCCGGATCCGACAACTCTCGGCGCACGAGATCGGTCACACGATCGGGCTCCGACACAACTTTGCGGCTTCGACGAACGACCGTGCATCCGTGATGGATTATCCTGCGCCCCTGGCGACGGTCGAGGGCGATTCGATCTCTCTGCGCGATGCGTACGAAGTAGGGATCGGGGAATGGGACGTCCACGCGGTGCGCTACGGCTACGGAAGACCGGGAGAAGGACAGACCGAGGAGGCCTTTCTTGAGGCCGCGATTCAGGCCCGCCAGGACGCGGGACTGCGGTACATCACGGATTCCGATGCGCGACCGGCCGGAGCAGCGCACCCCTACGCCAACCTCTGGGACAACGGCAGCGACATGGTCGCGTCGCTGGAGCGCGAAATGGCCGTCCGGCGCGTGGCGATGGATCGGTTCGGCCTGGCGACGGTCCGGTCGGGTCGGCCGATGGCCATCCTCGAGGAGGTGCTGGTCCCGCTCTACCTGAGGCACCGGTATCAGGTGGAAGCCGCGACCAAGCTTGTCGGCGGTGTGACGTACACCTACGCGCTACGCGGTGATGCCGATGCGACGCTTCCGACTCCGGTCCCCGCCGAGCGGCAGCGAGATGCGTTGGAGGCGCTTCTAGAGACGCTTTCACCGGAGACGCTCCGCCTCCCGAACACAGCACTCGAGATGCTGCCGCCCCGGCCGCCCGGGTACCCGTCGAACCGGGAGCTATTCCCGGGCCGCACCGGGCTCACGCTCGACGCGTATGCGCCGGCCGAGGTCGCGGCATCCATGGTGCTGGCGGGGCTTGTTCACCCGGAGCGTGCCCATCGGCTGATCCAGCAGAAGAGCGAAGCGCCGGACATGCCCGGCTTCCGCGACGTGTTGCGTACGGTTTCGGACGCGATCTGGGAGTCGGCGAACGGCGAGGGGATGGATGCCGAACTCCGGCGCGTCGTCCGTGACGTCTGGCTCGACGTACTCATTGACGCTGCAACCATGGACGCCGCCGGGCCGGCGGTCACGGCCCGCATCAAAGAGCATCTTCGGCAGATGCGCCAGCGTGCCCGAGACCGTGGGAACGACCGGGAAAAGGCACACCGCGCACGGATTCGGGCGGTGATCGATCGGTATCTGAACCGGACGTACGCGGCCGGAGCGGAGGGCGGATCGAATCTCGAAACGCCGCCGGGCTCCCCGATCGGCACGACCGGGACGCCGGCCGCGCGCCAGGACGCACGGGAGCGCGCTCTCGACACGTGGGCCCGCCGCCAGGATCCCTGCCGGAATCACGTTCACTGAGCGTCCGGCTCCCCGCGAGCTGCCGTTTGTTGCTCCTCGCTCGAAAGGTCCTGGATGACACCGAACAGCGTATGCGCGCGCTCGATGCTCTGCAGCCGCCGGGTGTTCTCGAACACGGCGTATCCGCCGTATCCGATCCAGAAGAGGGCGAACACCAGCGTGGCGATCGTTTCCATGCCGCCGGCGACCAGGTCGAGGAGGACCACCACGTGCATGACGGCGCCCACCGGAAAGGCGATCACGCCCAGCCATAGCATCAGCATCGCGCGGCGGCGCATGGACGCGAGGGCGTCCAGGACCGTGGGCCATCGACCGTCGTGAATGGCCTGGATGGTCTCGTACGACAGCGTCGCGGTGCGCTGCCCTTCCGCGTCCCGGGCGTTCAACAGGTCCAGCGCCCGGTCGACGAGTTGCCGGCGAAATGCATCGGCCGGTCGATCAGCGGGCGCAGAAGAGGGGGCAGCTTCCGGTCGAGGCATGAACGCTGGAGGCGGACAGGTGGCAGGACGTCGTTCACCCGGCCCCAACGTGCATTGGACGTCGCGGGTTGCCTTCGGCCCACCGTCCGAGTACATGAGCCCGGAAGACGCGGGCGTCGTCAATCGACGGGCCCCCCACGGGCTCTACCTCTGCGTCGATCCACGCCGCATCCGCCTTCTCCCGGACAGGTCAGGCGGTATCGGGGTCCGCGGACGTTGGCGGCGCGCCGGCCCGGTTCGAGGAGGCCTGCGACGAGGGCGCTCGGGCGCGACCCGCGAGCGGGAGGAGCATCGGGACGCGCTCGCGATAGCGCCGGTAGCCATCGCCGAACCGTGCGAGAAGGTCGCGCTCCTCGAGGAGGGCGCCAATCAGGATGTATCCGCTTGCACCGCCGGCGAATAAGAGGTGACCGACGGTCATGTGCGGCGTTGACCAGAAGGCGATCAGAAAGCCCAGGTACAGGGGATGACGCACGTACTGATACAGGCTTCGTACCTGAAAGCGTGGTTCTGCGAGCGGCTCCTCCTTGTAGTGGGCGTGGACCTGCTTGAGGCCGAACAGGTGCCAGTGGCTGATGATGAACGTGGTGCCGAGGACGATCAGCCAGCCCAGGCCGAAGCTCGCCCACAGCGCGTTCTGGGCCCATATGGCCTCGACGTCCCAGACGGTCGCCGGCAATGGACGCCACTGCCACATGACGAGCGCGAGCGCGCCGGACGCGAACAGAACGTACGTGCTTCGCTCTATGGACTCCGGGACGATGCCCGTCCACCACTCTTTGAATCCGGTCCGCGCCATTCCGCTGTGTTGGATGGCGAAGACCCCCAGGAGGCCGGTGTTGATCAGAATGGCGGTCCAGAACCCCGTCTCCGTGCCGGAATCAATCGTCTTGGGAACGCCAAACCCGCCGATAAAGGGAACGGAATACGAAAAGACCACCAGAAAGATGAGATAGCAGATGATGCCGTACGTGAGCGTGAGTACGCGTTTCATGGGTTCGGTCCAGCCGTGAGCGATAGCGTCGAAGTGCGTGTCGGCAGGGTGTGCGGCGGAGCAGGACGTCGTCACGAGACGGATGAATCCTGGGCTCCTGCCTCTGAAAGGCATTGAAGAATCGGGAGATGCCTCTTATCTTCATGGTTACTGCACGGTGCGGCGATCGACATCGCCTGCACCCCTTTTCCCTTCTGCCGGAGTGAAGTGATGGGCTTCGCTCCGGCGCCTGGCGTCCGGTTCGTCCGCAGGTCTGAGATGATCGATGTGACCTGATGACCCCGGCACGAGGTATCTGCCCTCCACCCTGCACTCACTCATTACGTAAGGTTCGCCCGGAGCACGACACGGGGCGAACGCTCGATACGCCCGGTCAATGTGCAGGCTCATATGTCTACTACATCTGAAACGCTTGACGTCGCGCTCGTACAGCGCCTTCTGGATGCTGCGCGCGAAGGGGACGACGATGCCCTCGATCGCCTCATCCCTCTGCTGTACGATGAATTGCGGTCGCTGGCGCGCCATCTCCTACGACGGCGCCGCCGCGTCATGTCGACAACCGAGCTCGTCCACGAAGCGTACCTGAAGCTGGACGGGCACATGGAGGTGGACTGGCACAGTCGCGCGCACTTCTTCGCGATTGCCAGTCGGGCCATGCGGCAGGTCCTGATCGACACGGTTCGGAAGGAAACGGCTCAAAAACGAGGCGGCGACGCAAAGCCGGAGCCGCTGATGTCGCACCATCTCCGAACGGATGTCCCGGTGAACGACCTCATCGCGCTTGATGACGCTCTCAACCGCCTCGATGCGATCGACGAACGTCTCCGTCAGGTGGTCGAATGTCGCTTTTTTGGTGGAATGACGGAACCGGAGATCGGCGCGGCGCTGGGGGTGTCTACGCGCACGGTACAGCGGGACTGGGTGAAAGCTCGCGCCTGGCTCTACCGCGAGCTGTACGGCCAGAACGAGCGGTCCGACCCGGCCGCGTCGCAGGCGTGATTCGCTTCGCGCGCCGCCCTCTCGCACGGGAACGCTCCCGGCCCCTGTACTGAAGACGGACCCGCCCATGACGAATCAGTGGCAGCGAATTGCCGATCTGTTCGACCAAGCACTGGCGCGGCCTGCCGCCGACCGACACCGGTGGCTCGACCAGGCCTGCGGGGACGATACAACTCTCCAGCGCACCGTCGAGCAGCTTCTACTCGCCCATGAGCGGACCGCCGGCATCCTCGAAGAGGCGCCCCGCCAGTGGATGGACGAGGACCCTCCGGTTGAAGCCGCAGAAGTGGGCGACCGCCTCGGCCCGTATCGCCTCCTCCGCGAAATCGGTCGCGGAGGCATGGGGACCGTTTATCTCGCCGAGCGGGCCGACGATGCCTTCGACCACCAGGTCGCGATCAAGGTGCTCCGACACGTCGTCTCGCGAGAGTCTACGCGCCGCTTCGAGTTCGAGCGGCAGATTCTCGCCACGCTGGATCACCCGAACATAGCGACCCTGCACGGGGGCGGAAGAACGGATGACGGGCGTCCCTACCTCGTGATGGAATACGTTGACGGCGTCCCGTTGATTGAACATTGCGACCGGCAGCAGCTGTCGATGGACGAGCGCGTCGAGCTTTTCATCACGGTAGCAGACGCGGTGCAGGCTGCCCACCGGGCGCTCGTGGTTCACAGGGATCTGAAGCCCTCGAATATCCTGGTAACCGGCGACGGTCGCGTAAAGCTACTGGACTTCGGCATCGCCAAGTGGCTGGATCCCGGCGCGGGCGGCAGCCGCCTCCGTCCTCCGGACACCCGGCCGGGGCATCGCCCGATGACACCGGCCTACGCCAGTCCGGAGCAGGTGAGAGGTCAGTCTATTACGACAGCGTCGGACGTCTATCAGCTCGGACTGATCCTGTACCAGCTTCTGACCGGGCGGCGCCCATATGAGGTGCGGGGCCGGTCACCGTCGGAGGTCGAACAGATCATCTGCGACAACACACCGCCACGCCCCAGCGCATCCCTGTCGCGTCTGTCGGGCGACGACCCTTCTGCAGCCAACGTTGGCGCACCCTCCGCGTGGGACCGCATCGCGATGGACCGGCAGACGTGGCCGTCGCGTCTCCGGCAACGCCTCGAGGGAGATCTCGACGCGATCATTATGACGGCCATCCGGAAGGAGCCCGATCGCCGGTACGCGTCCGCGGCGGATCTGGCGGATGACCTACGCCGATTTCTCGATGACCAGCCGGTGGAAGCACGGGGGGACTCACGGATGTATCGGGCGAGAAGATTTTTCCAGCGCAACCGGTGGGAGAGCGCCGCGGCCGTTGCGTTCCTGCTTCTGCTCGTCGCCTATGCCGTCACGGTGACGGTGCAGTCCCACCGCATCGGGGACGCGCTGCATGAAGCTCGAACGGAGGCGGAAACGTCGGCCCAGGTGACGTCTTTCCTGCTGGACCTCTTCGAAGCCAATGCTCCCAGCGCATCCCAGGGGGATACGGTGACGGCCCGCGAGCTCATGTCGCGCGGCGTGAAGCGAGCCGAGTCGCTCGACGATGAGCCGGTCGTCCAGGCGGAGATGTTCGACGTGGTCGGACGGGTCTATGTGAAGCTGGGTGAATACGACCGGAGTGAACACCTGCTTCGCCGCTCCCTGAAGCAGCGGCGCAAACTGCTGGGACCTCGCCATCTGGACGTGGCCACAAGCCTCAATGACCTGGCGGAAACCCTTGAAGCCCGCGGGCGGCTCGACACGGCGGCCGTTCTGTACAGGGAAGCGCTCACGATCCGCGAGCGACACCTGGGCCGCGCCGATCCCCTCGTAGCTGCAAGCCTCAACAACCTGGGTGAGCTGCGAATGAACCAGGGTCGGTATGACGACGCCCGCCCCCTACTGCGGGACGCACTGGACCTGCGGCGGGATCTATTCGGCTCACATGACCCGGAAGTGGCCGTGAGCCTCAACAATCTCGGCATGCTTCACTGGAACGAAGGACGCTACGACCGGGCGGAGACGCTCGTCCGCGAGGCTCTGGTGATCCGACGCGAGGCGCTCGGCCCGGCCCACATCGAAATCGTCTGGGACCTGAACAATCTCGGCCTCATCCTGGAGGATGCCGGGCGCCTACAGGAAGCAGAACGTCTCCTGCGGGAATCCCTCACGATGAGCCGCCGCCTCTACGGCGACGAACATCCGGAGGTCGCCGATGCACTGAGTAATCTGTCGAGCGTCGTAGGGCGACGGGGCGATACGCAGGAGGAGCAACGCCTTTCTGAGCAAGCGTTCGAGATGCGAAAACGCCTGCTCGGACCGGGGCATCCGGACGTGGCGATCAGCCTGAATAACCTCGCGGCGCACTCGCTACAGGCCGGGCAAAAGGAGGCGGCCGAGGAGCGGTATCGGGAAGCCGTCAAGCGCTTCCGCGACGCGTTCGGGGCCGACCACCCGCACGTCGCGTACCCGCTGCTGGGTCTTGCCAGAACGCTCGTGGAGCGCGGCACGCGGTTCGGCGAGGCCACCCGGAGCGCGAAGCAAGCACTTCAGCTTCGAACGGCGTCGTTGCCCGCGGACCACTGGTTGATCGGTGAAACGCGGAGCGTTCTCGGGGCGAGTCTGGCAGGAGCCGGTCAGCGCGATTCGGCCACGCGATCGCTCGAGCAGGGCTACGTGTCGCTGCGGCAGGCGGAAGGGCGTGACGCCGAAACGCGATGGGCCCTGCGCCATCTCATCCAGCTATATCGAGACGGAGATGAGCCGGCGAAAGCCGCCGCCTACACGGACACGCTCGCCCGCCTCCGCGAGCCGTGACGCTTTGGATCGCAAATGCGATGCAGACGCAGAGCCGAACAGGATCCTGTGCGAATCAACCCTGCGGCTGGTCGTCACCGAAGTGATCGAACCCACCGGGCCGGACGCGGACATTGTCACCGTCGGCCTGCTTGAGCTGGACGCGCGGGAGGTCCTCCTCAGGCGCTTCCATCTCGCCGATCACGTTGAAGCTCTGCGGATCCAGGTCCTGAAGCTGTTCCTCGGAGGCCGTGAAGACGAGTTCGTAGTCCTCCCCACCGAAGAGAGCGTAGACGGTCACCTCCTCGCCGAATTCGGTCGCTGCGTTCCGCGTGTGCGGGGAAATCGGAATCGACGGTTCGTAGAGCTGGGCGCGCGTACCGCTGGCCTCGCAGAGGTGATGGACTTCCGACGCTAGACCGTCGGACACGTCGATGAGCGAGGAGGGGCGGAACCCGGCCTCCTTCCAGTTGCGCACGGCCTGTAGCTGCGCCGGGGGGGCGAGATGTCGACGGATGACGTAGGAGAACTTGTCGAGATGGGGCTGGAAGTCTTCCCCCTGTTGCTGAAGCTGCTCGCGCTGGAGCAGAAGCACCTTGAGTCCGGCATAGGACGCGCCGAGGTCGCCCGTCACGCAGATCTTGTCGCCCGGCTTCGAGCCGCGCCGGTACACGATCTCGTCTTCGGCAGCTTCCCCGATGACCGTGACGGTCACGGAGAGGGAGTGCGCGCCCGTCGTGTCGCCACCGATGACGGTGATACCGTAGGCGTCGCACGCCTGCTTGATGCCCTGGTAGAGCGTTCCCATCGCCTCCACCGAGGCATTTTTGGGTACGCCAACCACGACGGTTGCGTACCGGGGCCGTGCGTTCATCGCCGCCACGTCGCTGACGTTCGCGGACATCGCCTTGAACCCGAGGTGCTCCATCGGCATGAACGTACGGTCGAAGTGTACGCCCTCGATCAGCGCGTCCGTGGTGACCACGTGCACGGTGTCGTCGGACACGCGGTAGACCGCTGCGTCGTCTGCAATGCCTTCCAGGATGGAGTCGTCGTCGGATTCGCCGAGCGTATCCCGGAGATGGGCGATCAGGCCGAACTCACCGATCTCGGAAATCGCCGTTTCCTGCGGGTGGATGTCCGGGCCGGCGCCGCGGTCGGAGGCTGAAGGTCCGTTTTCAGCGGGAGTGTCCATGTAGTCGACGGGGTGCGGTCGGTTAAAGTCGCATTACGATAGCGGTAATCAGACTATGGTTACCCCGACGGTTCGCTGGTGTTTTGACGGCCGCCCGGATCTCGTCGCAATGTTCAAACCGCTTCGTCGTGGTGGACGTCGGCCGGTGGGGCGGGCATGTAAAGGCCTCCCTGCACAGCGGCACGGCGCGCGCCGGTGACATGCGGCAGGCCGGTGGGGACGCCGTTGGCCGTCTCGTGTGCCAGTACGGCGAAGAGCACGGCCTCCTTGGCATCCGGGTCGACTCCGGCTTCAAGGTCGCTGGTTCGCCGAACGGGGATCGGGGCGAAGGCTGCGCGCAGCATACTCATCAGCGTCTGGTTGTGCACGCCGCCTCCGCTGGCGTACACAATGTCGGCGGTGTGTTCGGGGCGGACGTAACGCGCGTATCCCTGATACACCGATGCGGCCGTCAGCATGGTCGCCGTTGCCACGAGGTCCGTGTCGGAGAGCGAACGAGACCGGCCCTCCTTCAGGAACGCATCGCAGAAAGCCGATCCGAACATCTCCCGACCGGTGGATTTGGGCGGAGGGCGGTGGAAGTAGTCGCCCATCAGCAGGTCGGCCAGCAGGTCGGCGTCTGGCGCCCCGTCCGCTGCGTACGTGCCGTCGGGGTCGTACGGCTTGTTGAACAGGCGGTCGGCGAGTGCGTCGATGACCATGTTTGCCGGACCGGTATCAAACGCCTGAAGGTCCTCCGTACGGCTCGCCGCCGGCAGAAGGGTCAGGTTGGCAATGCCGCCGAGGTTGAGCAGCAGCCGCGTCTCTTCCTCGCTGGCGAAGAGGACGTCGTCGAGGTAGGGCGCCAGTGGGGCCCCCTGCCCGCCAAGAGCCATGTCGGCCCGCCGGAAGTCGCCGACGACGGGCACGCCCAGGCGCTGGGCGAGGGCTGACGGGTCGTCTGCCTGAAACGTCGCGCGGACGGCCTCTCCGGCCACGGGGGCGGCGTCCGGCAGGTGCTGAATCGTCTGACCATGCGACCCGATGAGGTCGACGTCTTCCACCTCGAGTCCGGCGGCTTCCACAGCCATGCGTACGGCGCGGGCCGATTCGATCGGCAGGCGGGCGTTCAGGCGCGCGACGTCTCGAACAGAGGAGCGCTCCGCATCCGACGCCATCAGGATCAGGTCCCGCAGCGCGTTCGGGTAGGGGCGATGGACGAAGGACAACACCTCGACCGAAAGGGACCGGCCGCTTCCGACCAGGTGCGTGACAACAGCATCGACGCCATCCAGGGAGGTCCCGGACATGAGACCGGCAACGACGCGAGACGAGCGTGCGGGCAGAGGCATGAGGCGGGGGGAAGAGCGGAAAATCCGAGCGAGGCTGTGCTATGCGTCGGACGCGTCCCCGTCGGCCCGGTCGTTCGCTGCTTTTGCATCTGCTTTTTTGCGCATCTCCGCCGCGTTCTCCAGATGCGCGCGAGCATTCGCGGGCTCCTGCGACGCAAGCTTGACGTAAATGCGGGCCGCTTCGCGATACTGCGACTGGGCTGCGTAAATCCGCGCCAGCGTTTCGGAGACGAGGTCTTCGACGTCGTCCTCAAGGTCCGGCTCGGGCAGGTCGTCAAGATCGGGTTTGGGCTCGATACGCGCCGACTCGAGATCCTGGATCAAGCGGTCGAGGTCGCCGATCGTATCGTCGGGGTCGACGGAATCTTCGGCACCGGACGAAAGATCCGGCCTCGACATGCCGGCGCGAGCGCCGCCGCTACGTGCTTCACGTTCGGCGGACTGCCGGAGTTTTTCGAGTTCTGACAGACCGTCCTCCGAGTCGTCATCGCCGTCGGATAAGGTGTCGAGGTCGGTGTCTGACGGCATGAGGTCGTCGGGGGAGGGAATCTGCACCGACGGTTCGCCATCGTCGTCTTCTGAATCCGCCGGACGTGCTTGCCCGGATTCCTCGATGCGTTTCTCGTCGGAGGACGGCGCGTCCGGTGGACCCGCTTCGTCCCCGGTCTCCGCGGTGCCGGAACGGTCGAGGAATGGCGAGTCCAGAAGGCCTTCATCCGCCTCGTCGGAGGCCGGCGACTTCGATTCCTGCGGTTCGGCGGCCGGTACGTCGGCATCCGAGCCCTTCGTTGAGCCGGTCTGGCGGGCAGCGAAGTCCGGGATAAAGCTTTCCGCTCCCGTCGCGGCCGTATCGTCAGTCGCGGTCTGACCTGCACGGCCGGCGCCGTCATCCTCCGTGCGTTGCGGTTGCTCCTGCGCCGGGACATCGGGATCGTCCGGTGCGTCGGCAACCGGCGTGGGTTTGCGCGAAAGAAGGGAGGCCGCAGCGTCGATGATGGCTGTGTCCGGACGGTAACTCGTCGTGTCCGGGCTCCGGGACGCGCGAATCTCCGGCGCGGAGGTGGGCGGGTCCGGGGACGGGGTTGCTGGCTCCTGTCGGCTTGGATGGGTGGCGGACGGCGTTGGCTCTGGTGCTGCGGAGGGCGGGGTCGCCTCGTCTGCCTCATCCGAGGACTCAGACGGCGTGCCGGAAAGCAGCGCCTGTGCCTGCTGGGCGATCGGGTTTGCGGACTCACCGTCAGGTGTCTCGGCGGTGTCCTGATCTGGGGTGGACTTGGCCGACGGAGGCGGCGTGGCCTGTTCGGCCAGGTCCTCAGGCGCTGTGGTCGGCGACGGCACGTCTTCCTGCGACGTCGACTCAGCTGATGCGGAAGGTTGCGGGGGCGTGGATGTGGGGGAGGCGTCGCCCCGGGAGGGGGAAGAGGTCTCCGACGCCGAAGGCGCGTTGCCGCTGTCGCCGTCCTCGGAAGAGGCCTCGGTCGCCTCGATGTTTTCGATGACGCGTTCCTTGCCGGCCTGTACGAGCGGGCTGTTGGGCATCAGGAAATGCGCGTTCTCCCACGACCGAAGCGCCCGATCCCAGTCCTGGTTCGCCTCGTAGGCGCGGGCCAGCAGCACATGGGCGGTCAGGTGGGCGGGAAGCTCCTCCACCTTCCGCTCCAGCGTGGAAATCGCGGCGTCGACGTCCCGCTGACGCAGGAGTTCGAGGGCGTGCTGAATATCAGGAACGGACATAAGACGTCGTCGGGGGGTACAGGCGGCGGATCACGGAAGCCGGAACGTGTGCATATTCCCGCATCGGAGTAACCTACGATGAACGGGCCGCATTTGAAAGTGGTTGCCCGGCGGGGCGGTGTCGAAGAATCGTAAATTTGCACAACGCCCCCGGCAATCGTGCATCACGGGTTAAACCGTACGGGCATCCGTCCAGGATGATGCCACCGGGGGGCGCGGTCGGGCCGCTCACGTCGCGGGAGCGGGGGCGGCCTGCCGGACGGTCCGGACCTGCTGAACGTTGGAGACCGTCACCATCACGAAGCCCGCAGCAAAGAGTGCCTGGAAGGGGATCGCCGCCCATTCCCCGAGGACGATGGTTGCGCCGAGGCCGATCGTGCAGTACATGGCCAGGAGGGCCTCGCCCCAGATGACGCGAGGGATGTCGGATATCGCGTACCGGCTATTCCACCAGTTGTCGCTTCCCGTGTCCCCGTACTTCGGCGTTCGTATGAACGCCGTCTTTTTCCCTCGAAGGGCCTGCCATAGGGCTTTCGTGTTGGACAGGGCAAGTCCCATCGACCCCGCCATGAACGCGGGGAAAAGCCGAACACGCCGGCTCCAGTCCGGGTACAGCGCGCGCTGCGCGAAAAGCTGTGCAAGAAAGAATCCAGCGAATCCGATCAGGCCGAGGCCCATCACGCCAAAGTATGTTTCGCCCGGCCCGTACCCGAAGTTTTTAAGGACGAGAAGCGGGGCATGGGTGAGGGCCGCCAGAAGAATAAACGGGAACGCGAAGTGCGCGGAGAGGTGGAGCGTCCCCTCGAGTTTGACTCGGAGCGGCTCGGTCGACCGCCAGAGCCGGCCCGTCATCTTGAGCGCCGTTTCGACCGCCCCTTTCGTCCACCGGAATTGTTGTGTGCGGAGGGCATTCATGTCGGCGGGGAGCTCGGCCGGCACCTCAACCGTCGGTACGTATTCGAATCGCCATCCATTCAGTTGCGCGCGGTAGCTGAGGTCGAGGTCCTCCGTAAGAGTGTCGTGCTGCCACCCACCGGCATCCTGGATGCATTCCCGTTTCCAGATGCCTGCGGTGCCGTTGAAGTTCATGAAGCAGCCGCTCCGCTGGCGAACGTGCTGCTCGATCGCGAAGTGGGCGTCGAGCCCGAAGGCCTGGACCTGCGTGAGGAGGGAATGGTCCTGGTTGATGTGCCCCCAGCGTGCCTGGACCATGCCGAGGTTTTCATCCTCGAAAAACTTGGGCATCATCTGCCGGAGAAACTCCGGCTGTGGGAGAAAGTCCGCGTCGAACACGGCCACATAGTCGCCCCGTGCAAGGCGAATCCCGTTTTCGAGGGCGCCAGCCTTGTAGCCGGTCCGGTCAGTTCGGTGGATGTGCACGATGTCCAGTCCACGGTCCTGCCAGTAGGACACGCGCTTTTCCACGACATTGACAGTGTCGTCCGTGGAGTCGTCCAACACCTGGATCTCGAGCCTGCGCCGTGGATAGTCGATGCGTGCGCAAGCGTCGATCAGCCGCTCCGCGACGGTGGCTTCGTTGTAAAGCGGGAGCTGAATGGTGACGACCGGCCAGGAGTCGTCCGGCTCGGGAAGCTCGTTCGGATCCGGGACCGGACCGTCGACGAGTTCCTGGTCCCGGGCGTGAAAAACGGCGAGCCAGAGCAGGTTGCCTCCGTAAACGACGAGAACAGCAATGGAGATCGCGTACAACGCGGGGATGACGACCTCAAGGGCGGCGACCATAAACAGACCAGAGTGATGCAACAAGCGACGCAAACGTGTGCGCAGAGCCGGACAGAGCGCACAACATTGTCGCGCGGGTCCGCTCCGTTATCAAGACCGCAATCTATCATTCCGATTGCGTGGACGCAACATGACCCGATGCGATGGCCGTCTGAAGCCGCTCATCACACGCATTGTTCGCGACGCCTTCACGTCGCCGCCGAAATACCGCCCGCAAGGGAGGGACACGGATGGGGAATTGGGGATTTCGGATTGAGGATTTCGGATTGGGGATTTCGGATTTTTCAGCCGCTGCCTCGAACGGCATTCCCCAAATCGCATCAGCCCAGAACCCGAAACCCAGAACCCGAAACCCTGAACCTTGAACCTAAACCGGTAGCCCTCCCCTACCGATTCCGCCCGTACGTTTCGTGGGAGGAGACCCAGTCGGAGGAGGAGATGGCCGAACCCAGACTCAGCTCGCCTGCGAGCGCGACGCTGGCGACGATCTCAGCAAACTTGTTCACTTTCCCCTTCCCGTAGCAGTTCATCATCTCCAGGCATTCGCGCTGCGTGGCGAGGCCGGTGCCGCCGCCGTACGTGGCGACGATCAGCGAGGGGATGGTGAGCGAAATGTAGAGGTCCCCGTCCTCCGTGATCTCGGTGTACAACACGGCGGCCGACGACTCGGACACGTTCGCTACGTCCTGGCCGGTGGCGATGAACATGGCCGTGATCGCGTTGGGCGAGTGCGCACCGTTGTTATTGGCACCCGACAGGAAGGCTCCGACGGTCGCTACGTTCCAGTGGTAGTGCAGGCTCTCCGGCTCCACGCGCATGTGCTGGATTAGCGCCTTGCGCGGAATGGTTGCCTCGGCGGTCACGCGCTTACCCCGCGTCCGCATCACGTTCACCTGGGATGCCTTCTTATCGGTCGCGAAGTTGGACTCCAGGTAGAAGTGCTGGATCGGGTCCGGGTAGTGGTCGATGATCCAACCGCACGCGGCGAAGGTGGCACGGCCCACCATGTTCTGACCCGCTGCATCCCCGGTTTTATAATTGAATCGGAGGTACGCAAACCGGTTCGACAGGTAGTTGTCGATGTAAATGAGCTCGGCCACGCTCGACGTCGCCTCGGCTTCCTCCCGAATGCGGTCGATGTGCTCGTCCACCCACCGGGTGAAGTCGCGGGCCTCGCGTGCGTCCCGAAACACGAAGACGGGCGCCCGTTGCATGGCGTCGTTCACGACGGTCGCCTTGACCCCGCCCGCCATGTTACACACTTTGATGCCGCGGTTGTACGAAGCTACCAGCGTTCCTTCCGTCGTCGCCATCGGGATGATGTAATCGCCCTGCGCGTTTTCGCCATTCACCGTCAGCGGCCCGGCGACGCCGAGCGGAATCTGCGACACGCCGGTGAAGTGCTCGCAGTTGCCACGCGTGGTCTCCGGATCGATCGAATACACGGGCGTATGCTCCAGCGACGTGCCCGTTTTCTCCTCAACCCACTTCTGCCTCGTCCGAATGGCCTCCTCGCTGTAGTCGTTCTGTTCGTTTCGCGGGATGCGAACGATTTCATCCTCCCCTTCGGTGATCGCGTCTTCGACGGAAAAGCTGAGCTTGCCGAAGGGCTTGGCTCGAAACGAGATCTCGATCTGGTGCTTGCCGGTTTCAAGGTTCGAGACACTCGTCGTCCGGACATGAAGTGTGCGCCGCAGAGGAAAATCGACCGGGTTCTCCTTCGAAATGGTCTGCGGGGTATAGACCTCCCCATCCCCGAGGTACAGTTCGACCTCCCCGGACGGAACGGCCGTGCCGTTGATCGACACGCTGATCAGCTCCGTGAGAGTCGCATCCTTCAGCCGGTTTTTGATGGAGAACTGAACGCCTCGGTCGGTATTCTCGAGGCTGCCGAACGTGTAAAGCTGCTTCAGCAGCACAGAGGGGACGAACATAGTCGGATCGGATAGAATTGAGTTTGCGAAGGACGCAAATCGGTACCGCGGTCGGCCGCCGGCTCCAGAGGCGCGTCTCGAGCTCGGATCGCCCGGAGGATGTCCTCCCGCGATCGGGACAGCTCGACACATCTTTGGGTCGAGGGACGCTCAGTCGGCATCGCGGTCGTTCTCCTCGAAGGTGACCGTGAGCCAACCGCCGGCTAAGGTGGTGCTCTGAACGGTATAATAACTTAAAAAATTCGGCAAAGCGTAATTGCGTCGTTGATTGGCCACCTGAACCACGAGCTCGTCGCCGAACTGCCGGGCCCGGACCTCCGCCTCATCGGCGAAGGGGAGCCGAATGCGGATCGTGTATCCGTCGGCTGTTTCCTCGACCTCGTACGTCGGCTCATCATGGAGTACGGCCGTCGCATCGTGGTCCTGGTAGAGCCCGTCGGCGATGGACGTAAGGCGATCCAGCCCGAAGACCTCCTGCCCGAGATGCGGAACGGTCAGGATGGGCAGCGGCGCGAAGCTGTTCTCAATGTCGCGCAGGTAGTCCCGCTGCGACGCCAGGTAATTGGAGAAAAGCGAGTTCTCTGGGATCTGATCTTCCGGTAGCACCCGGTTCACCACGACGCTGTCCACGCCGTACCCGTAAAGCTGAAGGTAGGTGTACGCCCGCCGGGCTTCGGCAATCACCATCTTCTCGGGATTCATTACGAGGCGAATGGAGGTCGTCGCGTGGTCGGATAGCACGTCCCGGATCGCCTCGAGCTTCTCGAAGATCTTCTCGAGCTCATCGTACCCTTTGTCGAGAGGAATTCCGGTCGTCTTCCGGACGCCGAACCCGAGCGACTTGACCGCAAATTTCTGAAACGGAAACGCCTTCGACAGCCACCACTGCGTGACCTGCGGGAGCGTCAGGAGCGTGAGCGTCTCGCCGGTCGGCGCACTGTCGACGATGATAAGGTCAAAGTCGTCTTCCCGGACGGCCTGTTCGAGCCACAGGAGAACGGAGCCTTCGTTCATTCCCGGAAGCGCAGCAAGCTCTTCTGCCGCCACCTGCTCCACGCCCTGCCAGCGGAAAACAGTCAGCATCAGCTCCCGCATGTTGCCCCAGTACTTCTTCATCGAGTAGTAGAGGTCGACTTCCTGCGCGAACAGGTTGTCGACGACCTCCGTCGGTTCGGGCCCCAGCGGCTCGTCCACGGCATCGGCCAGGCTGTGCGCCGGGTCGGAGCTGAGGATGAGGGTCTTGTGCCCCTGACGCGCGGCGCGAAGGGCGGTTGCAGCGGCGCACGTCGTTTTTCCCACGCCCCCTTTCCCGGTGAAAAGCAGGATGCGCGGCAGGGCGTCGGGCGTGGCAGCATCGTCAGTAGGCGACAGCATAGACGGGTGGATTTCTGAGGGCAAAAGGGAAAATCGTCGGGCCGGAAGGCCACGGGGAACGGCAGAAGCGTCCTGTCGCCGATCAGCCGGAGCGGGAGGGGCGAATGGCGTCGCGGACGACGTAGTGGGACCCGGTCAGCAAAAGGGCATCGCCGGCATCAGCCTTTTGTTCGAACTGCTGGCGGGCTCCCTCGACGGTTTGCGGCGCGAGGACGCGTACGCCGCGACGGCGGAGGAGCGTGGCAAGGTCGTCGAGATGGCGAAGCCGCGATGCAACGACGCGCAGGGGGACCACCGTTACGTCCCCGTCGGCAAGCAGGTCGGCAATCGGCTCGCAGTTTTTGTCGCGGGCGAGAGCAAGTCCCACGCGAAGTTCGCCCCGGACGGACGGCAACAGGGCGTCCACGGTGGCGGAAAGACTGGACGCATTGTGTGCCACATCAGCGATAATAAGCGGGTGCTCCGAGAGGATGTCCATCCGGCCCCGAAGACCGGCGCGCTGTGCAACGGACCGGAGCCCATCGCGCACCTCCTCCGTCTTAACGTCGGGGTGGGCGATCTCCACTGCCCGGATTGCCAGCCAGGCGTTCCGGTGCTGATGCCGGCCGGGAAGGGCAGGGCGCAGCCTTTCGTACGTCCTCAACGGTGTGCGGAGGTCGAGGTCTGATCGGATGCTTGTGCCGTTATCCCGGAGGCAAAGCGCGCCTTCTTCCTCCAGAACATGAAGCGGCGCCTCCTGTGCCGACGCGATCGCCCGGATCGCGGACAGCGCCTCTGGCTGGGTGACGCCCGTCACGCACGGAGTGTTCGGCTTGACGATGCCGGCTTTCTCCCGTGCAATGTCCGCGAGCGTTGTGCCCAGCAGATTCGTGTGCTCCAGGTCGATGTTCGTGATGATGCTGACCAGCGGCTGGAGAACGTTCGTCGCATCCAGGCGGCCACCGAGGCCCACTTCGACGACTGCGATGTCGACCGATGTCTCGGCGAAATACAGAAAACTGAAGGCGACCGTCGCTTCGAAAAAGCTGGGTGCCGTTCGGTTGAGGGTCTCGGCATGGCGACGTACCGCTGCATCGAGCCACTCCTCGGGGGCGGCAACGCCGTCGACCCGCATCCGCTCGGTGACGTGGAGCAGCTCGGGCGAAGTGTGCAACCCGACGGACAGGCCCGACGCCGAAAGAATGGACGCCGCCATGGAAGCTGTCGATCCCTTGCCGTTCGTGCCGGCGACGTGGATACTCGGAAACGATCGCTCAGGACGGCCCATGTCGTCAAGCAACGCGTGCATCCGCTCCAGCCCCGGCTTGAAGCTGTCATCGGCTTCGCCGGTGAAGCGCGGGAGATCGTGGAGTCGGTCGAGGCCGGAGGGCATGGGGATACGACGATCAGGAGGAACGGGCCGTGCGAGCCATATGCTCGGAGAAATTCCGACCGTTGCAAGGCAGAATGCCGAACCTATCGCATAGACGATTGGTTCTCCAGAACGAAGATTCCCCGGGCGGCTCAAACACGTAATGTGGAACCCGTCCTTCCATACTGTCATGGACGCTTTTCCGCCAATGGATATCGGCGCAAACACATCAGGCGGGATGCCGAGCCCGGGCCGGACGCGCCCGCGACGGAGCGCCATGCCGTTCCGAGAAGCGGAGACGGGCGCAACCGTCGAGGCGCTCGCCGACGCGGAGATGGAGATGTCGGCCGAGGTCGTGCCCGGGGCGCTGGTAGAGGTCGGGTCGAATCCCGAGTGGGAAACCCGCGACCTGGTGGTGCCTCGCCACTACATGGCGCTCAACCTGGATCCGGAGCCGCTGGAGCTGGAGCGGCGCGGCGCAGGCGGCACCGTCCGGGAAACGCTCGGGCCGAAGAGCTTCTGGGTGAACCCGTCCGGGCGCCCGTTTTCCCATCGCGTGGCACGAGAGAACCGGTTCGGCCTGGTTGCTCTGACGCCGGACCTCGTGAGACGCTTGACCGGTCGTGACGAGGTGGAAGTGAAGCTCGCGTACGGCATCGCGGACCCGCAGCTGTATCATTTGACGCGCGCTCTCATCGGGGAAGTGCGTGCGGGATTTCCTGGTGGACCCATCTTCGTCCAGTCGGTCGTCACGGCTCTCGCCGCCCACCTCGTTCGAAGCCACGGGGTCAAGCCATTCACCCGGCCTCCGGCACGACATGGCCTCACACAGGCGCAGGCAACCCGTGTGATCGACTTCATCGAAGCGCGCCTCGTCGACGGCATTACCGTCGAGGAGATGGCAGCGGAGGCCGCGTTGAGTCCCGCCCACTTCTCGCGGCTCTTTAAGGCGAAAATGGGGGAGACGCCGTACCGTTACGTCATGCGGCGACGCGTGGAGCGTGCACGCATCCTTCTGGACAGCGGCGACCGCCGGGTCGGGGAAGTGGCTCGCCTGATCGGCTTCTCGGGCACCAGTCATCTGACCCGGCAGTTCAAGCAGCATTTCGGCATCACGCCGAGTCAGTTTCAGCGGGAAGCGCGCCGGTAAGAGGCCGCTTCCGAATTCGTCACCAACAACAAGCGGGGGGAGAACCATGACGATTGGAATCATCGGTGCAGGACACATCGGGGGAACCGTAGCGCAGCAACTCGTCGACGCCGGGCACACGGTCGTGCTGAGCAACTCACGCGGTCCGGAAACGCTTCGTGAACAAATTCAAGCACTGGGTTCGAATGCGACCGCGAAGACGTCGACGGAGGCGGCGAAGATGGGCGACCTCGTGATGGAGGCGATCCCGTTCGGACGGGTGACCGGTCTCCCCGCCGAGGCACTTGCGGGCAAAATTCTCGTGACGGCCTCCAATTACTATCCGGATCGCGACGGCCGCATCGACGCGGTCGACGACGGCCTGACGCAGTCCGAGTGGACGGCGAAGCAGGTGGGTGATGCCCGGGTCGTGAAAGCGTTCAATACGATTTACTGGCAACACCTGCGCGACCAGGGCCACCCGTCGCTTCCGCTGGACGACCGACGCGTCATTCCTCTCGCGGGCGACGATACGAACGCCAAAGCCCGTGTC
>JAAAOT010000316.1 GCA_009908725.1 Bacteroidota bacterium
ATCCCGGCCCGGAGGGCCAGTAGCGAAGGAGGCCATCATGGGTGCGATCTCAAAACGTGACATCGAGTCGATCCTCCAGAATCTCGACGGTCACTTCCTTCCCTTTGAGATCAGACACCGCATGGATGGAGCGCCAGCGATTGGGCGTTGGATTGCGCAGGTCGGCGGCAAACCCGATGAACTGGGCATTCTCGCTCGGTTCAATCTCAATCGTGCGCGACTCACCTGGAAAGATGGTGAGGTCCTGCGGCCGTCCGATGAGCTCCCCGCTCACCTGGGAGATGTCGTCCTCCCAGAACACCTCCGCGGTGGCCTGGGTGAAGCTGACTTCCCCCGACAGCTGGTAGATGCGCACGACGGCGGGGTTGCCTCCGCCATTCATCTGATCGTTCCCCTGAATCATCATCTCGACCGGCGACGAACAGCCGCCGATCATCATGAGAATGCAGGCAAGGAACAGAACAACATGTCGAGGTCGGAGAATCATGTACGAATCGGGTTGAACCGAGGGAAAAGGCTGTTGTGAGGTCGAAAGGGATGATGCGTGGAGGCGTTGCCTCCGAGGTTGTGGACCAAAGAACGTGTTTGGCCCCGATCCAGGCCGTCAGGGAGTTTGGGAGGCGGCCGGTTGTGCGTCGCGCTCGGAATGGCTGTCGGAAGAGGTCATGCGGGCAAGATATGCTTTGATGAACGCCGGACGAAAGACGCGGCGCTCTGCAACCGACCATGCGCCCCTGCGAAGCTCCAGGTGTTGCTCGGAAAGCCGATCTAACACGGTCGGCGCACTGAGCATGGGGATCCACTCGTATAGCTGATTCTCCTCTTGGACGCGCTCGCGCACCTGGTTGGGATCGAGCGCGTCCAGCAGCTCGCGCCCGCCGGACGAAACGCTGGCCTTGTAGCCGTCGAGCATGGCCACCTGGTGCTTGACGACGGCGTCGACGGCTTCCCGGAGGCACGCGATCCTGCGGGCGCGTTCAGCGGGAGATATCCTGTCTCCGAGCAGGTCGTCGTACACCGAGTCTGGCGACCCATAGAGAAACGCCGAGTCCGGCGACTGCATGATGGTTTGCCCGATAAACTCATGGCGGAATTGCCAGGGAATCGTAATCAACCGGGCCACGGCGCGGACGAGCTCCTGCTTCATGTCTTCCACGGAGGCCTCGCCGGAGGACCGATCCGCGGAACGCGGCTCTTGATCGGACGGAGGCGACGCGGCTCGGCCCGCACCAAAGTCCAGATAGGACACATCCGGAATGTTCGGGAGGGCATCGGGGTCGATGAACGGCTGATCTGTATCGGAGCCCGGGTCACGGTCTCCGCCGGTCTCAGATGCCGACGGTCGCTGTGCCGATGCTTCCTGTGGTGTCCACGGCTCGAAGTCGTCTTCCGGCCCAGAGTCGGGCGATAGCGGACTCGGTTGAGGAGAGGCGGAGGGACGAGCGCTGGCCGGTTGACGGCTGGGCGTGGCCGTGTTCTCGTCGTCCGTACCCGCCTCGTTCTCGTTCCGGCGGTCGTGCGAAGCGGGCGCATCGTCGGAGTCTGCGTCCGATCGGGCCGGCGCGAGGGCATCACTCAGTCCGAGCATCTCGAAGAGTTCTTGGAGCCCGTCACTGGTGACGAGGCGTTCGGTGTTTTCGTCGGAGCCACGCAGGGCGTCCTGAAGCGCGTCGGTCCGCCGGGTGGTCGCCATCTTCTCGTAGGCGATGGCGATCTGCTGCAGTCCCTCGACAACGTCGGAGACTGGCTCTTCGAATGGATTCCGAAAGTCAGCGGCGAACGCCGTCTCCTGAGAATCGCTCTCCATCCACGCGGGAATCTCTTCCGGCTCGCGAAGGTGAACCGTGAGACTGTAGTCGCCAATCGTAAACGTATCGCCGTCTTCCAGAGCCCGAGGCTGGTTGGCCTCCAGGCGCTCGCCGTCGAGGAAGGTGAAGTTCTTGCTCCCGAGATCGACCAGCGCGTAGCCTGTGTTTGTTCGCCGGATCTCGGCATGTCGCTTGCTAACGATCCGGTTGACGTCGGCAAGATGCACACGGGCATCGGGCGAACGGCCAATCGAGATGGTGTCGGCGTCGTAATGTGCTTCGATCGGGTCCGCCGAGTCGCTGGGCGGCTGGATGGTGATCTGGATAGACATGAGTTGTGAAGGTCAGTCGGAGGATCCGAAGGGTGGGGTATGCCGGTGTGTTCAGCCTGGAGACGTCCTCGTAACCGTCAGGGTCTCCACATCAGCGCGGAGCGGACGGACACTTGTCGAAAACTTCCGGCCGTAACAGCGATGCCCGGTTGCCATGTCGTAGTCGATCCGAGTCGAACGTTGAGCCCTCCGCGAGCCGTTATCAGAGTGCGGGCATCATCGAGATTCCACGGACCCGAAAACTCGATGTCTGTGTCGTCATAATGGGAAATGCCGCCCCCCAGGCGGAAAGCCAATCCCTCGGTAGGCGCGACCCGGTAGTCGAGGCGTCCGGTGAAGCTTTGGGGCAGCGCCTGCACATTCGTCGATGCGGCATCTGGCCGGCCGAGCCCGGACAGGGACGGGACGCTGCCCCTCCCCTGTCCGGTGTATCGCGCCAGAAACCGGACGTGCCGGTTGGCGCGCATCATTTGCACCTGGGAGGTAAGCGTCCACCGACTGCCGGGATCAAACGCGTCGACGTCGTTAAATTGGTCGGTTCCGTAGGCAGTGTAGGCCACATCGAGGGACCATGCCGCGGTGCGGGAGAAGCGCCAGTCGAAGCCTCCGTTTAACAGCACTTCGTTCCCGGGTGCGTACGTAGCGTCGATGCCATCGAAGGGTGTGTAGCCGCCAATCAGTCGGTAGAGCGCCCCCACGCCGAGCGTCCAGCGATCCCCGGCGGTAAACACGGCCGTGAGAGACGGGGAGACGCTCCAGCCACGTCCGTAATTGGGAAGACGAAGGCCAAAGGCCGTCTGGCTCAGGAGAATCGAGGTACCCAATGAGTCGACGGCCGGCTGCCCGCTCGGCACGTTGACGCGGAGAGAGGCGGCCAGTCGATGATCGCCCATCGGCAAGCCGGTCGAAACCCCGGCCTGGGTGTCTCCCCATTGCGTCGTTCGAGAAAGAGAGGTTGCTGTTGTCGTTGCGCCCTGGCTTTTCGCCCAAATCGTGGTCTCCCTCCCGATGGGAACGGAGAGCCAGATCTCGGAGCTCAACTGCTCGATCGAGTTGCCATCCTCGGAGAGGGTCTGGTACGCGGGTTCGATGCCGATGACGACGGATCGCTGCTCCTGTGTAGCGTCGGATTCGGGCATCGCCGTTCCCGGATTCTGGGCGAACGCTTCGGGAGCGTGCACAAACGCAAAGAAGAGACATCCCGCGAGAAGGAGACGATACACCCAGACCGCCCCCTCGCATCCATGCGCGGTGATCACGACAGCGTTCCACATCCGTCGCAGAACGCTGGGTCTTCCGGAGTCGATATGTGTGCGTCGTCTCATCGGATTACGACCAGCTTTTGAGTATTCGAATAGGCGCCTGCCGTCATCCGGACGAGGTACACGCCGCTGGCAACCGGTTGACGCCCCCGGGTTTCGCCGTTCCACTGGATGGAGTGCGAGCCCGCCGGATAGGTGGAATCGACCAGTTCCGCGACCCGCCGCCCGATAATGTCAAAGACCTCGATGGTAACGCGGGACGGTTCAGCCAGCGTAAACGGAAGCGTGGTTGATTCTCGGACCGGGTTGGGATAGTTCGGCAGGAAGGCCGTCGCGCGTGGAGCCGGCAGGTTGCCGTCGTGAAGCGACGACAGGAACTGCTCCGTGCCGACCACGAGGCGAAGGCGCTGGGACGGACTCCCTGGCTTCAGGGTCACCTCCGCCCGGTTGCCGTAA
>JAAAOT010000034.1 GCA_009908725.1 Bacteroidota bacterium
CCGCCTACGACCTGGTCATGGTCGCCATTCTTCCAACGACGCTGGTGATGCTTCAAGTCTTCGGCGTGATCGGAACCACCCGCCCGGAAACCCTGCACGTGTTCGCGTCGGTGCTCCTCGGGGCTGGAATCGTTATCTGTACCTCAGCCGTGTGGCGGGCGGAAAACTGGGCGCGCGTGGTGCTCGTCGCGCTCATAACCATCTACTACGTCGGCCTCGCCTTCGGCGCCCCCTACACCGTCGACCTCGCCTACTACGCCGCGGCGGGAGACTGGAATCCATGGCTCCGGGCGGGACGCTCGGCCTTCTGGGTTGCCCTCCACGGCTGGTACTTCTTCGTCGCCGCCGACTGGTTCTTCGACCCCAACCGAACCTCCCCAGACGAGCGAGCCGGGTGGCTGTGACGGCTTGGATGAACGGATTTCGGATTGGGGATTTCGGATTGGGAACGATGCGGTGGCACGTTGGCACGTTCGCACGTTGGATCGTTGGGTCGTTGAAACGTTGGATCTATCCCTGCGGCGTTGGCACTGCCGTTGGGAATTAGAGATGTGCCGCCGTCACGTCGATAACCCACTGCCGAATGTGAGGCTCGACGGTCACGATCGGGATTGCGTCCGAACCCGGAACCCAGAATCCGGAAGCCAAAACCCAAAACCCAGAACCCGGAACCCAAAACCCTGAACGTTGAACCCTGAACGCTGAACCATTCTTTAAAACAACTCCCCCATAAGCTCGTCCGGATCGTCTGTATCCGACGGAGTGTTTCGGGCGAGCGGTCCGTTGCGGAGGTCGTTGTAAAAATCAGGTCCGTACGTTCGCGTCCGCACCACGATCGGCATGGGGACGGCGTGACCCAGTAGGAGCGCCTGCTGCTTGGCGTCGAGGGAAGCCAGCACCTGTCGCAGGGACGACGAGTCGCTGGTCCCGACGAGAGCATTGGAGATGTCTTTGTCGTCGTTCAGCTTTGCGATCATCTTCGTGCCGAGCTGGCTCATCACTTCCTCGTCGATGGCAGACGGGCGCTGGTCGACCACCAGAAGGCTCACGAAGAACTTCCGCATCTCGCGCGCGATCTTGCCGAATGGCGTTTCATGTGCGATGCCGGGGGCGAGAAATTTATGCGCCTCCTCGATCGTGATCATCAGCGGACGCGGCTTGTCCGCGTCCTGCTGCGTCTGGCGGTACCGGTTGGTCTTTTCCTCGTACTTCCGTCGAATGCGACGCGTGATCGCGTTGGCGACCATGAGGTAGACCTTGAGGTCGTCGTACCGGCCGAACTCCAGCACGACCGACTTTCCATCGTCGAGCGTTTCAAGGAGTGCATCCAGCACGTCGTGGCTGTTCTGGGACGGCCGCGTGGTGAAGAAGTCGTACTGCTCGAACTGTGACAGCTTGCGCTTCAGTGCTTCCAGCGAACTCTGGTGCGCGCCGGTCTCGGCGGCAATCTCTTCCATCTCATCGCCTCGCGTCTCCAGCAGGCGCTTGAGCCACTGCCGTCCGTACGTATTCTGCAGCATGTAGCTGCTCTCCGCCGCCGTCGCGTTCAGATTCAGCGTGTCACGCAGGGGGAGAATATCGGCCGGCTGAATCTGATCGGCGTGGAGATACACGTCGTGATCCGGCTGGTGGCCGCGGTCTCGGGTTGTCTTAGGGTCGAGCGAAAAGATGCTTACGCGGCTCGGAAAGAGATCCCGGAGCCCCTTCACGAACTGAGCGTCCCCGTCCTCGGTCTCGACGCGGTCGCCGTAGCCGTACTCCGAGTGCATGTCGAAAATGAGGTTGACTGCCCGTCCGGTCTGGATGGTACCGGCCAGCAGCAGGCGCGTGAGGAATGTTTTCCCCGTCCCCGTCTTGCCGAACACCGCGTTTGACCGTTCCGCGAAACGCTGCAGGTTCAGGCACACCGGGATCTCGTCCATCCCGATCGGGCTTCCGACGTTGAAGAAGGTCCGTCCGCCATCGTTGGCTTCGTGACCGAAGACGCGGGCGACGTCCTCTTCCGTTGCGTAGGCGACCGGCGCGAAGTGAGACGGAATCGTTTTCACCGACCGCGGCTCGTCGTGGCTGAGCTCGGGATGCTCGGTGTTCGGCAGCATCAGCATCGGCTTGAGCGAGACGGTCGCATACGTCCCGGTGCCTCGCATGACATCCCGGAGCAGGTCGTCCTCGGGGCCGGGCGGGTTGAGCAGGATCTGCTCGTTCGCGGCGTCGATCTCGACATCCGTGATCATGCAGAAAAAGTCGAATTGCTCACCTTGAATCACGACGAACGTACCGGCAATAACGTCCTCGATGGACCGGGAGGCGTCCAGCTTCATCTCAATCCCGTCGTTAAGGGACCCGTGGGTAATCACGCCGATCTTTCCGGGGCGGTCTGTCGGGTGCTCTCCGTTGCCGGGCGAAGCGCTGACTTCAAGCATGGTCGGTACAGGGATACGTCAGGAGAAAGAGACGACAGAATCGCCCGCCCGCAGGCGGTGCTTACCGTGTGTCGGGACGGGACGAGGCGTCGCCGGAACGGACCGTATCTGCCGTGGTGCCGGAGCGGCGCGACCACTGTTCGGTCAGTAGCGTTCCTGCGGCAACGAGGAGGATTTCACCCACGATGCCGATCACGAATCGCTTGAATGCGGACGAGACGATACGGGGCAAAAACCGGATCATGGCGTACACCCCGAGCACACTCAAAACGCCCTGGACGATGCGAGTCACGAACGATGTCGAGGAATCCGTCGAAAAGAGATTCATGAAAGCAGGGGAATATCAAATACGGTCAGATGTTGGTCCGCTGACGCCGACGTCAGTGCGGGCCTGTATGTTAGCGGGAGACCAATTATTACAGCGTCGTCCCCAACTCCGATCCGTTAGAGATCTATATGGTCCGTGCCTTACGAAAAAGGTCAATCCAATTCCCGTATCGCCTCTCACACGCCGCCCATGGCCGCCTCGCGTGACGACGCCCTCCGTTCCATCCGCCCGAACCTGTCCGTTGACACGTCCGAGTGTCAGCCGGTCGAGGCCTTCCAGCACGATGTGTTGCGTCCGATCCTGAAGTTTCTGAATCCACTGATCCTCGATCTGGTGGCCGACACGCTCCAGCGCTACGGTACCGGGTTCGCACGAATGGACCGCGCCGAACAGAGGCGCCGACTGGAAAATCTTCTCGGTCAGGACAGCCGGCTGAAGCGGACCCTCCTGGGCATGGTGCTCGGTCACTTCACCCAGGATGAGATGAAGCTGTATCTTCAGCACACGGGGGAAATTCGCCGACGAACGGTTGAGCTCGTTACAGAACGGGTGCGAAGCCAGATCGATGCGCTCCTCGACCGGTTCGATTCCGCCTGATACGTGGAGCACCGATATCGGCGACCTGTTGCTGTTAAACAAATTGTTACGTCCATAACGTTTCGCGGAAATACGATGGCAGGGGAATGTCCGCAGGAACAGCGAGTTAGAGCTTGGAATTGATTCTGTGTAACTCCGATTGCAGTGTCTACAGCCACCTGCTGATCGAAGCAGGCCCCCGCACGTCCCCCCACCTGTGGTCGCTCAGAGCGGCCCATTGAGTATGCCGAAGTCCACGTCCATAACCATCGAATTATCGGCCGAGCACCATGATTGGCTTCAACGTGTAGCGGATCGGTGCAATTTATCTCCGGGGGAAGTTCTTCAGCTTCAGGTCGTCGCCCGTGCGAACATTACCGAGCTGTCCCGTGGTGGGTCGGCGGCGCTTCCGAGGCTACACCGGCCGGAAGCGGATCAATTGCAGTCGGACGAAGAGGACGCTTCGGTGATGGACATGCTCAGCAGCGCACGTGAGCGGCTGGACGCGTGGGAGGAGAAGCGGCAGCAG
>JAAAOT010000210.1 GCA_009908725.1 Bacteroidota bacterium
CGGTCAGCCCGTACGTCGCGGGGTCGAGTTCGGTGTGGTACTGCCACTCGTAGCCGAGCGGGTTGGTGTCCGCCTGCAGGTGGCCGCGGACGCGGTACGCCCGGATGAGCTGCAGGACGGAAGCCTGCTTCTCGGTCATGTCCAGCTCGTTTTGCTGGCCGACCTGACCGAGCTGCGGCGTCGAGTCGCTGAGCATCCGGAACGGCTGGTAGGGCACGCCCAGATCCGAGAAGATCCGGTTGTAGAAGTCGTGCTGGCCCATCAGCTGCTCCTCGATGAAGTTGAGGAACGCGCCGCTTTCCGCGCCCTGGATGACGCGGTGATCGTAGGTGGAGGTGAGCGTCATGACCGGCGAGATGCCCGCCTTGCTGACCACGCTGTCGGCGTAGCCGCGGTATTCGGGCGGATAGCCGATCGCCCCGGCCCCGACGATAACGCCCTGCCCCGGCATGAGGCGCGCCACGCTCATCGACGTCCCGATCATGCCCGGGTTGGTGAGGGTTGCGGTCGTACCCTCGAAGTCCGAGATCTTGAGGTTTCCGTTCCGGGTGCGGTTGATCAGGTCGTTGTAGGTGCCGAGGAACTGCGCGAAGTTCATCGACCCCGCGTCCTTGATATTCGGCACCATCAGCGTGCGCTTGCCGCGCCGCTCAATGTCGATCGCGAGGCCGAAGTTAATCTGCTTCGGCATGACGTGCTGCGGGGTGCCCTCCTCGTCGCGGGAGAAGGTGCTGTAGAGCGACGTCTGTTCTTTCAGCGCCTGAACGACCGCGTAGGCGATGATGTGCGTGAAGGAGACCTTTTCCCCGCCGACCTGCCGCTGGTAGTCGTTCAGCAGCTTCCGGTTTTCGAGGAGGAGCTTCACCGGCATCCGGCGGACGGAGGTTGCCGTCGGGACACCGAGGCTGTCCTCCATGTTCTCGACGATTTTTGCCGCCGGGCCCCGTAGCGCCTGCACTTCCACCTTGTCTTCCTGAACGGCAGGTGCGGAGGCGGGGGTTACCGGGGCGCCGTCGCCGGTCGGCTGCTTGGCCTCCGCCGGGGCGGCGGCCTGCTCGGGCGCGGGCGGGGCGGACGCGCTCTCCCCATCTCCCTTGCTCGGCGTCTCCGTCGAAGGCGTCGCCGCGACGAAGGACTCATCCGGGTGGTAATCGGCAAAGAAATCCCGCCAGCTCTCGCTTACGCTGCTGGGATCCTCTTGGTATTGCTTGTACAGCTCTTCAATGTAGCCCGTGTTGAAACCGAGGGAGCTCACAGTGGAACGGGGGTTTGACGTAAAAAGGGAACAATCACGACCGCTTCAGCACCCATGCGTTACGAGGCATGGCGGGCAAGGATTCGGGCTCGCTGCATTCCGGTTCGACCGAACCTGGAATTCAAGAGATGGCGTGCAAGATGGGCGTCCGGGACGATAACCGTAGGTCCAGCACTCTGCGCATGCAGGAAACTGCCGGGTCAGAACCCGCCGGCGGTGAATGAGACTGTGACGACGGCTTCGCGCGTCTCCGTTGTGACGCCACCGAAGAGGCCCATCCGTAACCCGATGTTGTTCCTGTCGGTGACACGCAGGAGGCCGTGCGTACGTACGCCGACAATGTCGAACGGCGTCTCGTCCGTCGCGAAGAACCCGCCGTCGACCCACGTTTGCATCACCTCGCGCCGATACCCGGCGGCAACAGCAAGCCCGGCTGTCCGGCCGTTCACCAGCCGATGCTGCAGATATGCCTGCCCCGCCACCAGCTCATCTCCCCCGGGGCCGACCGCTCCCGTCAGATACACGCTCGGCGTGAGGCGAAGCGTTGCATCGATGCCCATGACGAAAATGCCGCCGGACGCGGACATGGCGAATGCGCCCTTCGAGTCGTAGAGCGCAATGTAGGTCCCGATGCGGCGCAAATCTGCATCGGACGCCTGGAGAAAGCGGTCTTCGCCGGTCTCGGGAGGCGGAGCCGGCCTACGGGCGGCGGACGTCGTCGTGAGTCCGATTCCAGCGGTGGACGTGTGCCGTGGTGTCGTCGACGCGTCACGAAACATCACCGTCTCGCTCATCGGCGCATGACTCAGACACCCAGTCGTCACAAGGACGATCAGCAGAACGCAGAACGTGGGCGCAAGGGAGCGCAAGCGTGGGAGCATACGGCCGGAGCGAATGAACGGGCGGGGATGTCACTGTTCAAGCCGCACATCATCCCGCCGGTCGTCACATCCATCCGCGATCTTTGTACCACTCGATCGTATCGGCGACGCCCTCCGCCAGTGAAATCTCCTGCCGGTAGCCGAAGTCCTGCCGGGCTTTCTCGCTGGCGCAGATCGTGCAGGCGAGGCGGATTTCCTTCGCTTTCTCGCGGTTCAGCGCGGGGTAGTCGCCGGTGAGTCGGCCGGCAAACTCCGACGCTGCGCCCACGATCCCGACGAGCGGCGTGGGCACCGGGATCGTCACCGCCCACGTGTCGAGTGCGGTCGTGGCCGCATCCTTCACGTCGTTCCACGAGTAGGGGTGCTCGCTCCCGATGAAGTAGGTTTCGCCGTCCGTCGCATCCGACTCCGCGCACCGTGCCATTCCGCGGGCGAGGTCGCGAACGTGAACGAGGCTGACCGCAGGCTCGGACGCGGGTCCTGCCACGGGGCAGATGTGTCGTTGGACGGCCTGAAAGAACTGCAGGATGTCGCGGTCGCGGGGGCCGTAGACAGCAGGCGGGCGGACAACCGTGATGGGAAGCGCGTCTGCGTACGACTCCGTCATCTGGTGCGCGCTTCGGATCGACGCTTCCATCTCCGCTTTGCTGCGCCCGTACCGGCTGACGGGCTGAAGCGGCACGTCCTCCGTCGCTTCTGCCGCATCACATCGACCGACGGCAGCCAGGCTGCTCGTCACCAGTACCCGGTTCACGTCCGGGGCGGCGTGCTTCACTGCGCCGAGCAGATTCATCGTCGACGTGACGTTCGCCTGCTGCAACGCCTCGTAGGTGCGGGCTCGCGTCCGACCGCCGACGTGGTACACACGGTCGACGCCGTCCAGCGCGTCCCAGAGCAACTCGATGTTGGAGAGCTCGCCCTCGACGTACGTCAGGCGCTCCGGGGCCGCGTCGTGGATCTCCTCAAGCCACTTCGGCTCCGAGCGGACGAGGCACCGGACCTCGGCGGCCCCGCGGCGGAGGAGCTCTTCCACGAGGTGACTGCCCACGAATCCGGTGCCGCCGGTGACGAACACGGTCTCACCGTTGGTCGCCGCATCGTCGTCGGTCATCGCTTCGTACTGGGCGTAGGTGGTCACGGGAGAGGCTCAGACTGGTCGGAAAAACACTGCCGTTTCGCGTAAGCGCCGCGCCGGGGAAGGTTCGGAGAGAAGGGCGAATTGGGAAGGGCGAAGTGCGAAGGGCGAATTGTGAAGGGCGAAGGGCGAATTGTGAATGTCGAAGGGCGAATGGTGCTTGGGTCGGTGAAACGCCGCAGCTCTCACGCCTCAGTCCCCACGCCTCAGTCCCCACGCCTCAGTCCCCACGCCTCAGTCCCCACACCTCATCCCCGTTTTCTCGGGACACATCTGATCGCAGAGCCCGTACGTGATAGTGCGTATTCGTTCTCTGTTGACCACCGTTTTTGCTCATGGCCACGTTCGACTTTACTCGTGACACCGGCGTTGCGCTGGATGCTGAGACCACGATCGAGAGTGCTCGTGCGATTCAGCGGCGCATCGAGGATGTGATTCCGGGCCAGGTCAAAGACCTCGTGGTGATGGATGGTGGCACGGAGGTGACGGTCCTCGGGGAGGCGGCCTCGGAGGATGTGCGCGAGACCGCGATCTTGCT
>JAAAOT010000032.1 GCA_009908725.1 Bacteroidota bacterium
CGTCGACCTCCCGTTTTCCCTCCGCTACAACATCGCCTTCGCCGCCTCGCTCTTTCTCGTCAGCGGTTTGCCTGGTTCGCTCCCACAGGGTCGCCTCCTCGCTGTGTGTGGTGAACCCGTCGCCCCGCTGCTTTGCCAACTCCTGTCGCGGACGCCGGGAAATGCGGAACGTGCGCTGCCCCAGACGGAAGTCGAGGTCAACCTCGGTGGGCGCATCATCCGCTGCAAAGTCGCTCCGAAGCTCGTGCCCATCGCGCTCGTCACCGGAGGTTTCCCCGTAGAGCCCGAAACAGATGGCATCGAGCATAGCCGTCTTTCCCGAACCCGTGGGGCCGTGGATCAAGAATAGGCGTTGCTCCCCAAGCGAGGCGAAGTCGATCGTCTGCTCATCGGTGTAAGGGCCAAACTCGCGGACGGTGAGGCGGAGAGGGGTCATGCGAGGGCGAAGTCTGGAGGGCTAGGGGCGAGCGACGTGCGGTATTGACGTTCGAATTGCGACGTGAGAATGTGCTCAGGAGTCGGACGGGGAGCGTTCCAGTGCGTCCTGGAGAACATCGCGGTGCCGGTCGTCCATGTCGTCGCGCCCGGTGACGTACGTGAAGAACTGCTCGAAGACCTCGTCGACCGAGAGCGAGGACGCGTCGCCGGTCAGTTGCTGCAACTCGTTGGTTTCCACCCGGCGCGGACGCTCGACATGGAGGGCATTCGGGTACACCTCACGGATCCGGCTCATCGCGTCATGAACAGGTCCGTCGTCGGTCAGCGTGACCCAGATATAGTCCTCCGCATCGCCTTCCTTTACCGGTCCATCGAGGATCTCTTGCAGAGTGCCTTCGATCCGTCGAAGGTCCCGCCGCAACGTAAGGGGAAGGGTATCGACCGAGCAGTTGCCGTCTTCGTCCACGTCGACCACGTGGACGGATTTGTCGTGGCCGGTTTCATTGAAGGAGTATTTCATCAGCGACCCGCTGTAGCGCACGTTCGGCGGTGCGGCTTCGTCCGACGCGCCGATGTGCTGCCGCCGATGCAGGTGACCGAGGGCCGTGTAGCAAAAGCGATCGAATCGGGTGACGTGGACCGTTTCCGCGCCGCCAATCGATAGCGTCCGCTCAGAGTCGGCAAGGTCGCCGCCCTGGGCGAAGACATGGGCGATGGCGATGGCCCGTTCGCCGTCCGGGATGCGACCGGACGCCGAGGCCACCTGCGCGGCCACGACGTCGTCATGCGTTCGGATCTCGTCGTCCCCGAAGACCGAGCGCGCCATCGCCGGCTCAGCAAAGGGGAACGCGAGCAGATGTACGGGGCCGTGGGCGTCTTCGATCGTAACGTGGCCCGGCGTCTCACGGAGTTTGCTGAAGACGTGCAGCCCCTGGCGCTCCAGGATGGAGGAGCCGAAATCGAGCCGATCCGCGCTGTCGTGGTTGCCCCCGATCACGATGACCGGCACGTCCACGTCGACGACGAGCCGGGTGAGCACGTCATCCAGAAGCTCGACGGCCTCTGCCGGCGGGACGGACCGGTCGTACACGTCACCGGCGACGATGACCGCGTCCGGGTCCGTGTCGTGTGCTATCTCCACAACCTGGTCGAGCAGGTACCGCTGGTCCTCCGTGAGGTGAACGCCGTGGAGGAGCTTTCCGAGGTGCCAGTCGGCCGTGTGGAGGAAGCGCATGACGATGCCGGAAGGAGTGGGGAGAGCGGGTGCTCATACAATCCAGCGCACCGGAGAAATACAACCGTTAGATGTGAGAAGCTTCGTTGGATCTGAGCGGCTTGTCCAGCCAATCGCACGGTGCGCGTGCACCGTTCACCGCGGATAAAATAATGAGTCAGGGTGACGAACGTCCTTTCCAACTAACATAAAAGTATAAATATGCGACGTTTTATGATATAAATATAAAGACTCCATCCGGTGCCCTGATTGACTTGACCGGTGAGAGGGGAAAGACGTTTCTGGGAAGCGGCCTCCCGATGCGGTGATGGCTGCCGCATATGACCTGTCAATCTTTCCTTTGACACTGTGTACCCATGCCTGATACGATCTCGGTTCCGGACATGGACCTCGGCGCGGATGGCCGAGCCGTTCTCGCCCTGTGCTCATCGTTGCGATCCCCGGACGGGCCTCGGCCGCTGGATTTGAACGCGTACAACCGGCTCGCCGCCTGGCTGCAGCAGAACGATATGCGGCCCGCGGATCTGTTGGAGCCGGAGGGCCGAGCCCGGCTTGATGCCATGCCCGATACGGGCGCGATCACATCGGACCGATTACTTGCGTTGTTGGAGGACGAAGCGTCCGTGCTGGAGGGTCTGGACGCATGGAAGAACGCCGGCGGGTGGGTATTGCCGCGGAGCGACGCCTCATATCCGGCAGCCGTACGCCGGCGCATGCGCCACCGGGCTCCGGCGCTTCTGTACGGGGTGGGCGACCCGGCCCTGCTGGGTCGAAGCGCTATCGCCGTGGCGGGGTCGCAGGAGGCCGGGGAGGCAGCCCTCGCGTTTGCACGACGCGTGGTCGAGCGCTGCGCGGGGGACGGCGTACCCGTTGTGGCGGGCGGTCGTAGTGGGATTACAAAGGCGCTCGTTGACATGGCCCGCGATACGCGCGCATCCATGGTCGGCGTTCTGCCAGCCGGTCTGGGCGCCGCGGCGTGTCGCCAATCCGTGCAGTCGGCAATCGACAGCGGAAGGATGGTGCTGGTGTCGGCCGTGGCGCCGACGGCCGCACCGCGGGCGACCTCTGCGTCCGGGGTGCGGTTGATGTACGCGCTGGCGACCGGGATCCTCGTGGTTGAGTCCCGGGACCGGCAGGGGCAGACGTGGGCGGCAGCGATGGACCACCTCCAGCGTGTGGGACGCGGGGCGGTTCGTGCCGGTCGGCTTCTGGTTCGGGCGGAGGCGCCTCTGTCCTCGGGCAATCGAGCCCTGATCGAGGCGGGGGCGCGTCCGTTCAGCCGGCGCATGCTGCGAAGCTCGCGCCACCTTCTCGACTGGTTGCAGAGACCGTCAGACGTCGACGGCCACCGCGATCCTTCGCCCCTGGACGTCGAACAGATGGCAGATGCCGGAGCCGAACTGTTTCCACGGATCTGGCCGATGCTCCGACCGCTACTTGAGAGCCCGCGTAGCGCGAAGGACGTACGGGATCTGCTTGCGGACGTGCGTCTCGGTCAGGCACGGGACTGGCTCATGACGGCCGTCGACCGGGGCCTCGCACTCCGAAGCGAGCGCCCGGTTCGCTACCGGTTGCCGGAGCAGGATGTACGCTCCAACGGTGTGCATTCAGCAGCGGATTCCCCAGGAAGCGAGTCGTCCGGAGAGGCGGTCGCGGGAGAATCAGAATCGGCCGCCCAGAAGGCATAGCCGCGTAAACCGATTGCGTTCGGACGGTTCTACCCGTCGGCGGGCCTATGAGAACGCACGGAAGCCGGACGGCTGGCGACCTTTTCTTCGTCGTGCGCGTCCGGCTTCTCGGGTGGTTCGTGGTGTCGGTGGCCCGGATCAGGCGTGAGCGGGCACCGGTTGATAGGTGAGCATTTCACCGAGCGTCTGCACGCCGATGCCGTCGCTGACCGGGTTCCAGGACCGGTCGCGTGCCAGGAACGAGCGCGGATCCAGCTCGATCAGGCCCACGATCGTCTCGCCGACGATCCGCGCACCGACGGGACCGAGACCTTCGCCTTCCTGGAAAACGTTCTCTTCCTGTTCGCGCCCGATTTGCTCGGCTTCGACGAGCAGATAGAACCAGAGCGGGGTACCCGAGCTCAGGTCGACGTCGGACGCGATCGACTGGGCGGCGTCGGAA
>JAAAOT010000342.1 GCA_009908725.1 Bacteroidota bacterium
CGTCGGACGCGAGAACGCCGATGGCCAGGTCTTCCGCGTCGAGCAGCGTCTGAACCGACGCAGGGATGTTCGGCTCGGCGGCATCTCCATGCTTCTGACCGTCGTTGGGCCTGCTCGACTCGCCACGCAAGCCCACGCGCGCGGTAATCGATAGCAGGTGGCGGAGCGTTTCTTCACGCCCGGCCAGCGGCGTGGCCATGGATTCGTTGACATCCCCCGCTTCGTCTGGTGCTTTCACCCGCTGTCGACGCGGTGGGCGCGGCGCCGGGGATTCGGGTGTCGCGTTGGCATCGGGCCGGTTGCCTGAAGGCGGGGCGAGTCCGTCGTGATCCATGACGTGTGCGGAGGGTGCGACGTGAGAGCGATAGAATGCATCGGATGCTGCCGCGGCTACGATCGCGCCGTGGAACCGGTGTCCGGTCCTCTTCGAGCGGTCGTTAAATACGGGTCTTTCCCCGAAGACCGGCGCGCACGCGCCAATCCGGCTTTACGGATGGCGACAGCGGAGGCGGGCGCGTCAGGGGAGCGCCGGGTCGGAACCGAACGATAATGGATGGGGGGACGTGTTGTTGCTCGGCTGCCGGGATCGGCGCATATACAGCGTACGAATCGTTGAGCGGAAAGGAATTGCCGCACTGTTACCTCGACACGAAGGCTGTGTAAGTGATCGAGGCCACCTTCTGACTCTACCGGGGCCGTGAGCCGTCGTGGTGTGGGTCGAGAGCCGTTTCGCTTTATCATTGCGGAGCGGGCGATCCGGCCGCCCGTGATGTCCGGGTTGTCGACCACGCCGACGTAGATTCGTGTGCTGACGCCCGGACACCGAGATCATCCGCCCATCGGCGGACTCACGGGTTCGTTTCATTTGGCTTGTCATTGTCGTAGGAGGGCGAGCGTGTCGCAGGGGTGCGAAATCAAGCGGGCCTTCCGTGCCTGCCCCACCTGTCGTATGCACTCCCAGACGAACCTCTTGCACCCATGCAACTCTTTCGCCAACGCCCGACCGAGCATCCCCTTAGTCGCCTTTTCCCCACGATCGTGACCGTCCTCTTTCTGGCAGCCGCCCTCGTCCTGGCGGGCTGCGACAACGACGATGATGACGGCGGAATGGGTACAATGCCGGATCCGACCATCACGGAGCTGGCTGGAAATGCCAGTAACCTGAGCACGCTTGCCGGCGCGCTCGGACAGGCCGGTCTCGACGACGACCTGAACGGCGACGGCCCGTTCACCGTCTTCGCCCCGTCGAACGCGGCTTTCCAGCAGATCGATGTGAACGATCTGACCTCCGACAGCGACCTGCTGGAGGAAGTCCTGACCTATCACGTCGTACAGGGAGAAATCACCGCGAGCGACATCTCCGATGGACAGACCGTCGAAACCCTGGAAGGGGAGACGCTCCGCTTCTCCGTGAGCAACGGCGGCGTGCAGGTGAACGGAGCCAACGTGACGACAGCCGACCTGCAGGCCTCGAACGGCGTCGTGCACGTTATTGACGGCGTCCTGCTGGAAACCGTCACGACCACCGAGCGGGCCTTGCTCACGCCGCAACTGTCAACGCTCACGGACGCCGTGGTAGCCGCCGGGCTGGATGACGACCTCAACGGCGACGGACCGTTTACGGTGTTCGCCCCGGTCGACGCAGCCTTTGGCGACATTGACGCCAGCGAGTTGACGGCGGACAGCGACCTGCTCAACAAGATCCTGACGTATCACGTTGTCGGCGGGAGCGCCATTGAAGCCGGCGACATCTCCGACGGGCAGACGGTCGAGACCCTCCAGGGCGGTGACCTGACGTTCAGCGTAGATGGTGGGACCGTTCGCGTGAACGGCATCGAAGTCACGACAGCCAACATTCAGACGTCGAACGGGGTCGTCCACCTGATCGACAGCGTGCTCCTCGAAGCAGCCACGACGACCGAGCGGGCCGTGCTCACGCCGCAACTGTCAACGCTCACGGACGCCGTGGTAGCCGCCGGGCTGGATGACGACCTCAACGGCGACGGACCGTTTACGGTGTTCGCCCCGGTCGACGCAGCCTTTGGCGACATTGACGCAGGCGAACTGACGGCCGACAGCGACCTGCTGAGCAAGGTGCTCACGTACCACGTGGTTGCCGGAAGCGCGATCGAAGCCGGCGACATCTCGGACGGACAAACGGCCGAGACGCTGCAGGGCGGCGACCTTAGCTTCAGCGTGGACGGTGGAACGGTGCGCGTCAACGGCATACCCGTGACGACGGCCGACATCCAGACGTCGAACGGCGTCGTCCACCTGATCGACGGTGTGCTTCTCGAAGCCACGACGGTCACGGAGCGCGCCATCCTGACGCCGACCTTCAGCACGCTGGCCGACCTCGTGGTGCAGGCCGGACTGGACGATGACCTGAATGGTAGCGGTCCGTTCACGGTCCTCGCGCCGACGAACCAGGCGTTCCTCGACGCCCTCGATGCGAACGACAACGGCCAGATCGACGGCAATGAGGTCCCGTCGCAGTCGCAGCTCGAGAGCATCCTCACGTATCACGTCATCGCCGGGAGCGCGGTCGAATCGTCGGCCATCTCCGACGGTCAGTCCGTTGAGACGCTTGAAGGCAGCGACGTCACCTTCGGCGTCAGCGGCGGCACGATCACGGTGAACCCGAGCGCGGAAAATGCAACGGTTGCCGCGCCCGACGTGCAGGTGAGCAACGGCATTATCCACGGCATCGACACGGTGCTTACCCCGCCGAGCGGAAGCAACTAACACCGCGTGGATAATGCATGACTGATACCAGCAGGGGCCGGGCGCTGCCGAAAGGAGCCCGGTCCCTGTTCGGTTATGGGTCTTCTTTGCAAGAACTACACATTTTCGTGTCACGGTCGTACCAGTCGGGCTGGGTCATGAGGTTGGATATCCGCTATGTTGATACCGAGGATACGTACTCTCCCCGCACCGCCTCGTCGGCGCTGTTTCGCCACGGGTGGCGGGCTCTATCGCCCGAGCGGTGGCCGGCCGACCGTTTCGTACCCTGTGACTCATGATCCCGCTCATGATTGGTGTCTCATCCCGTGCAGAAGAGGCCGAAGCAGACGCGTCGCCGCAGGACATCGCGCGACGTGTGGCCGACGGAGACACCCGCGCCTTCGAGGCGCTCTTCCGGCTGTTGTCGGAGCGCGTCTTCCGTTACGTGCGCGGCATGACGGGAGAAGAGTCGACGGCGCACGACATCACGCAGGATACCTTCGTCCGACTCTGGTCGGCCCGGACGCGTCTCGCGGATGTAGAGAACGTCGAGGCCTATGTTTTCCAGACGGCCCGGCGCCTTGTTTACAATCGAACACGCGATGAACGCGTGCGCCGCGAGAACGAAGCACTGCTCCGGCCCGACGACCTGGATGCGCATCCCCCGGCGCCGGACGACGAGCTGGACTCCGACCTTCTCCGCGATCTGCTGAATGGCTGGATTGCCGATCTTCCGGAGCGTCAGCGCGAAGCCCTCACGCTGCGTCGGGAGGAAGGCATGAGCCACGATACCATCGCCGACGTAATGGGTATTTCGAAAAACACCGTGAACACCCACATCATGCGAGCCATGGACACGCTCCGCGACCGGCTGCACGAGCACCGTCCCGACCTGATGCATCGATCATAGCATCCCTGTTTCTCCCTCACGACCTGAGCACGTGCCCCGGCTCATGGATAAGAAATCGCTGCCCCCCGACTTACGAGATCTCGCCGACGACGAGGCGAAAAAGGAGGACTACCGAACACTGTGGTCGCTCCTGCATCATCCTGCGTCGGAGGAAGGATCATCGTCCTTCGATGTCGACGACGCATGGAATGAGCTGTCGGACACCCTGGACCTCGATGCCACGTCCCCGCATGGCGACCGCTCCCCGCGCCCGTCGAAGGCGCGCTCGGCCCGCGCCTCGACCGGCATACGGCGTGGCGTCTGGGCCTCGGCGGTGACGTCGGTGCTGGCTGTTGTCGTGGTCGCGGCGCTGTTTATCTGGTGGTCGCGCCCGGTGACCGTCTCGACGAAAGCCGGGGTGCAGGAGCAGGTAACGCTTCCGGACGGGTCTGTCGTTGCGCTAAATGGCGCATCGACCCTCACGTACGATCGCGGGTTTGACCGCCTCCCGTTCCTGGATGCCGATACGAGATCGGTGGAGTTGCGCGGAGAGGCGTACTTCGAGGTCGAACACGGGACGGCGCCGTTTCGGGTGGAAAGTGAAAACGCCGTCGTACAGGTTCTCGGTACGGCGTTCACCGTGCGCGCGCTCCGGTCGGGCGATACACCGTCTACCGATGTCGTTCTCGAAACGGGGCGCGTTCGTCTTCACCTCCGGCCGGGACAGAAGACGACGGACTCCGCAGCCAGCGACTCGCCCGATCCGGCGCGCTCCGTCGTGCTCGACACGCCCGGAATGCGCAGCCGCGTCGTCGGCACCTCTTCGCCGGAGTCCCCGCGCGAGATCGACCTGAAGTACATGGCGGCGTGGCGGACGGGCGGCTTCGCCGCGCAAAACGAATCGCTGAACCGCATCCTGGGCGACCTCGAACGTCAGTTCGGCACCAACCTGCGGCTGTCCGACGACGTGGATCGCTCCGGCACGCTGACACTGCACTATGCGCGATCGGTGGCACTGGAAGACGTTCTGCGAGACATCTGCGTCATTCAGGGGTTGTCGTACCGCAAGACGCAGGAAGGATACCTCCTCGAACCGTCGTGACGCGGGGACGGACGTGGATCTGCGATCGTCCGCTCGCACCTTTTGACTGCATACCCTGATCGAGACATGTGCCGACGGGACATCATCATGCGTCTGGCGATTGTCGTTCTGGTCGGCCTGCTGGGCCTGACGTCCGGCACAGCCCGTGCACAGGATGGAGGGGAGGCCGTGTATACCGTGGCGATGCGGAGCGTGCCGCTGGATCAGGCCCTCGAGCGGTTTATCGAAAAAACGAAAGCCGACATCGCCTACTCCACCGACCTCGTTGACGGTCGGACGGTCTACTGCCGAATCCGCAACGCGGCCCCCGAGGCGCTGCTGCGCTGCATCCTGGGCGGGACGGGCGTAGACTATCTCCGTACCTCCGGCGGCACGTACCTGCTCGTCGAAGGCGTGCGGACCCCGGATGCGCGCGGTCACGTCGTCGGCACGGTGGTCGACGCCGCAACGGGCGAGCCGCTGCCGCGGGCGAATGTGCTGCTGGCCGATGCGTCCGCGGGGACGTCGACCAATGACGCGGGCCGCTTCCGGTTTGCCTCTGTTCTCTCGGGGCCGCACCGACTTCTGGTGACGTACATCGGCTATGCGACGTCCGTCGACACGATCTGGGTACCGACCGACCGGCAGAAGAGCATCACCGTCCGGATGGCGCCGAGCGTCCTGGATGGTGAGCCGCTGATCGTGGACGGCCTCCAGCAGCGCCTTCCGTCTGCTTCCCTCGGGCAGGGGGATGTGGACCCCGGAGATGCCTTCGGCGTCGGCGCAGTGACCACCCCCGGCGTCCTGCGGAGTGCCAGCCGGCAGACCGGCGTGTCCGTCGGCCGGCCCCGCGCCAACCTGAACGTGCAGGGCGGAGGCGACGGCGAAAACGTGACGCTGCTGGACGGGGCGCCCGTCCGCGAGCCGGTCAACCTCGGCGGCCTGCTGTCGGCATTCAGCCCGGACGCACTTGGACGCCTGTCCGTTCACAAGACCGGGTTTTCCGTGGCCAAAGGAAGCTACACCGGCGGCGTGGTGGAGGCGACACATGATCTACGGCGCGGTGAGCCGGGCACAGGCGGCCCGTCGGCCGAGGTGCGCGTGGACCCGGTGAGCGTAAGCGGTCGCGGCGACGCGGCCTGGACGGCCGGGGAAAGCAACGGGGCGGAGCGGCGCGGACAGGCCATGGTGGCGGCGCGTCGAAGCGTGTGGGAGGCGTATCGCGACCCGGCCCTGCACCGGCTGTTTGATGCATGGACGGAGCTCGACCCGACCCTCGCCGCCTGGTGGACGCCCGCTGCCGGGGGAGACGCGTCCGGGACGGCAACGCCGACGCTCCAGGCCCAGCTGCCCTCGTCCGACCTTAAGTTCTACGACATCCACGCGGCCGTTCGGCAGGAATTATCGCCTTTCCGAACGGTGACCGTTTCCGGCTACCACGGAAGCAACCACATCGGCACCCGCATCGGCAGTCTGCTCGGGGACGGCAGCGGAACGCAGCAGCTGCTCACGTCGACCGGGCGCAACGACTGGGATAACTCCGTCGCCCAGGTGCGATACGACTGGGTGGCCGGCGCCCGGACGATGGGAAGCGTCCAGGTCTACGGCAGCCGGCACACGTCCGAGACGTTCTTCGGGCTCCGGGATTCGACGCTGCAGGACGTTTCCGGCAGCGATCCCCGTGTGCAGCTAGAGGCCGCGCTGGATGCCGTGGCCGATGACCGACTCGGTCCCGAGGCCATCGATCACTCCGCCGAGCGCAATCAGCTCACCGAAATCGGCGCCCGGGGCCGCGTCGATGTGAGCCTCTCGCCGCGATACCATCTGGAGGCAGGGCTCGAGCCGCGGCGCTTCGACGGCGCCTTCTACGTCCGCAATCGCTTTCTCGGTGCGCTGGGGCACGGGGCCGACGCCTGGCAGGTGGGGAGCTACGTCAAGGGCTCGGCCTCCATCGGACTGGGGCTGACCGCCACTGCCGGTACCCGGCTTACCTACGTGGCCGCGCGTCGCAGCGCGTACGCCGAGCCGCGGGCCTCCGTGCGATTCGACCGTTCCAGCACGAGATGGGGCGATGTGGCAGTGCGGGTTGCCGGCGGTCTCTACCGTCAGTACGTGCTGCAGGCGGAAGTCAGCAACGCCGGACCGAATGCGGTGGTGCCGTCGGTGCAGTTCTGGCTGCCGCTGGATGGTACGATGTCGCCGCCCCGGGCGTACCACACGGCAGCCGATTTCCTGTGGCGCCCGCCGGGGTCGTGGACGTTCCGCATTGAGACGTACGCCAAGTGGCATCCGCGTACCGTCAGCGTCGACTACGGAGGGCTCGTGCGTCCCGACCCGCTCGAGGATGCGCGGACGGTGGCACAACGCCAGGTCGGACGGCAGAGCGACCTGTTCGCCGTCGGCGACGGGCAGGCGGTCGGTGCTGCGTTCCGCGTTCAGCGCGATGGTTCGCGTCTGAGCGGGGACGTCACAGCCGAGGTCAGCCGGGTGCACCGGCGATACCCGGGACGGTTCGACGACCGATCCGTCCCCGCACCCTGGGAAACGCCCGTCCAGGTCTCGTCCAACCTGGACCTGACCGTGTTCGACGGCGTGTCCGCACTGGCCAGCTGGCAGGGGACGTGGAACCGTCCGTGGGCACTTCGGCGGGCCTACTATGACTACGTCGCCAGTTCCGGTGCTATCGACGGGTTTGATGCTAATCGCCCCGGCGCGCAGCGGCTGGCCCCGTACACGCGCCTGGATGCCGGCGTTCGGGCCGAGCACCGGGTAGGCGGTATGATGCTGGAAACACGCGTTCAGGTCATCAACGTGCTCGACGCCAGCAACGCATTCGACTGGAGCCTGGACAGCGCCAGCGGCACCGTCGCGCCGCGGACGCTTCCCGGGCGCAGGCTGCATCTGTCCCTGCGCGTGGCGCTACCGCGATAGGTCGCAGCGGTTCGCCCCATTCGGGCCGGGTAGCCCCCGATCATCTCGCATTGGACCATCGGCACCAGAGGCTCAGAGCGCGTCCTACAGCGGCGATGTCGTTCGCCGGACGGTCCGTCGGGGCAGACGTACCGTATGTCATAGGGCCCCGATGGCGATCATGCCCGTGCGCGCTCTTTCACCACGGCACACGCACCACGGCAGGTATCGACCCATGAATCGAATTGGTATCGCGTTGGCCGCCTTTGTTCTCGTGGGCGGCATGTTATTGATCACCAGACCCGCCGCCGCTCAGGAGGAGGCGCCGACGGACGAGCGCGGCGGCGCCGGGTATTTTTCCACGGGGATCTCGTATCTGACAACCCTGGGAGACATCAACGACGCGCTGAATGCGTTCGGCTATCCGGAGTCCAACCGCCTCGGGATTGCGATTGGCGGCGGCGGGTACGGCGTCACCCGGACGGGCTGGATGCTGGGCGGGGAAGGATTTGGCGTCATCGTGCCGAACGAACGGACGAATGCCCGGGATGCCAACTACGCTGCCGGGATGGGCTTCTTCAACGTCGGATACCAGGCGTGGAACCGGGACGGGCGCTGGATCGCCTACCCGTTCGTGGGTGTCGGGGGCGGCGGGTCGACGCTCGCGTTCGAGCAGACCGGCGCGGAAACCTTCGACGACGTGCTGGCCAACCCGAACCGGGGCGCCACCCTCGTCCAGGCCTCGCTGCTCCTGCAGATCGGGGTGGGCATTGAGGTGCGCGGGGGACGGGCGGCCGCCCGCGGCGGGCCGTTCGTCGGGCTTCGTGCGGGCTTCGTCGTGGCGCCGGTGTCCGGGGACTGGGCGTTTGACGAAGGGGACGACCTGCGCGGCGGCCCCTCTGCGAGCCCGTCGGGTCCGTACCTGCGTATCGTTGTCGGCGGAGGCGGACCCCAGCGCCCGGGCCGGTGAGGGCGAGGTCAGAGCAAGGCCACGACGGAAAGCCCGACGAACGTCCAGAACACCACCTGAATGATCGGAAGCGTGAGACGGCGAGCGTCGCCGCGTTCGGCAAGCTGATTCTCGAGCCAGACGGTGCGGGCGATCAGTCCGATCAGGCCGAGCGGGAGCAGGATGACGAAGATCAGGACGTTCACTTGCTCATACGTCGTGCCGGTGAGGGAGGCGAGCCCCATGAGCAGGCGGACGCAGGCGTCGAAAATGGCTTCCATCGAAACGGAGAGAGGAGTGAGGTGTGTCGTGTTCGCTAGGATAGAAAACGGACAAGGATTAGGCCAGACAAAAGACGGCAAGGAGAAGACCGAATACCTGAGCGGCCACGCGCCACGTTTGGTCCTGTTTGGCGCGTCGCCAGATCCAGGCCAGTCCGGTCATCGCGGCGGCCAGCGCGAGAAACAGGGCGGCGGCCTCCCACCCGCTCAAAGCGCCTCCCCACATCGACGCCAGCGTGCGACCGCCCCACCCCGCGCGATAGAGGACGAGTAGGTGCGCCACGTAGAGGAGTAGCGACGCCTGCCCGATCCGCCCGAACCAGCGAAGCAGTCGTCCCGGTCGGCTCGTTTCCCTCTGCGCGCCGCCCGACGTGCCGGTGTTCGGTTCGATGGTGAGGTAAAACACGGCCATCAGAGCGAGTGCGAGAAGCGTGCAGGTGAGCACGACGAGCGGGTCGCCGTCCCATTGCAGATTTTCCCAGATCCGGTGGCCGGTGAACATCGGGATGCCGATGCCGACCCCGCCGATCCCACCCACGACCAGGAGGCGTCGCATGCGTTTTCGGGCCGTTCCCTGTCGATCCGCAGAGCGAAGGGCGCGCCCGGCGACGGCGCCGGACAGGACGTACGCGCCCCAGGGAAAGAACGGAAACAGCGACCCCTGTTCCGGGCTCAGGTAGTTTGCGAGGGCGGTCGGAAGCGTCCCGTGAACCGGCGTCGACCACAGGATCGGCGTAGCAGCGATGATGGCCACCGACAGGCCCGCCAGGACGCGCTGCCGTCGATCGACGGATGGGATCGCGAGGTACGCCGCGATGACGATCACCCAGCCGAGCGCGATGCAGTGAAGGATGTCGACATGGAGAAACTGCGCCCATGTCTCCGCGCTGACGTTTCGCCAGACGGACGGGGTCAGCCCCGGCGCTCGCAGGAGATATCCGATTCCCCAGATCAGGAGAATCTGCCGGCCCCACGTCTGGACGACGGAGGCAGCAGACGAGGAGGTCCGCGATGCGGGTGTGGCGAGTGCGAAGACGAGGCCCGCCGTCAGGAGAAAAACAGGAGCTACCAGGCCGTTCACGAAGTCGACGCCGCGCCAGAAAAGTCCCTGCTGAAGCTCCGGGCTGAGCGTCGTGTTGACGACGTGAGCTTCAAACATCAACAGCACGGCGATCCCGCGAAAGACGTCCAGGGACCGATACCGTGAAGTAGATGACGACGCTTCAGCGTCCGATTCGTCAGCGTGCATAGAGGTGAACAGGAGGCGGGTAGGAGGCTCGTTCCATGCAGATCACACGCGTATCGGCCCGCTCAGAACCGGCTTGACGTCGCGCCGATTTCCGTAACCAACGATTGCCGTACACGCGGATGATGTTCGCGTTCGCTGCGAGTGTTCTCATCACCGTTATAAGGGGAGTTGAGAAGGCCGGGATCAACGAGGACGGGCGCATCTCCGTCGTCCTGCAGCGGCCGCCTGAGAATATGATTGTTTGGTAACGCGATCGGGTCATCGCCGGGAGACGAGGTCCGTAAGCAAGAGTGCACGTTGTGATCAACAGACCTCCATCTCATGCCAACGCTGACCTACGCTGCTCCCGGTGACCCGCCGTTCAAGTCCGCAGTTATTCGGTTCATCGAACGCCTGAGCGGTCAAACCGTCCTCCAGTCTCTCTACCGGTCTGCGACGCAGGATACCTCCGGGTCTGCAGGTTGTGACTTCTGGACTGTCGCGCTCGATCGTCTCGGGATTCGACTGGTGATCGAGGGCTCCGGGGTTTCCGCGTTGGCATCCGGAGCGCTGCCGTCCAGCGGACCTGTTGTTGTCGCGGCCAATCATCCGTACGGCATCGTCGATGGGCTCGCCCTGTGCGATATTGTGTCGCGATCGCGACCGAACTTCAAGATACTGATCAACGGCGTCCTCTGCCGCGATGAGCGGTTCGACGACCACTTTCTGCCGATCGATTTCAGCGATGCCGCGGACGCTCGGCGCACGAATCTGCGATCGATGCGGGAGGCGCTCGGCACGCTTCGATCCGGGGGCGCGCTGGCGATGTTTCCCGCCGGCGGCATTGCGACCTCCCGCCGGGGCTTCGGCCCGGTCCGCGACCTGCCATGGAAGCCGTTCATTGCACATCTGGTGCAGAAGACGGACGCGGACGTTCTCCCCGTCCACTTCGGCGGTCGCAACAGTCGCCTGTTTCAGGTGGCGAGTGCGCTGAGTCAGACGCTGCGCCTGTCGCTGATCATCCGGGAAGTGCTGCGGATGCGAGGCGAGGAGATTGCTGTTCGGATCGGCGACCTCGAACCGAACGAGGCGCTCCGTGCCATCGGGGAGCGGGACGCCATCACCGAGTATCTCCGTCGTCAGACGATGGGCCTCGGCCGACCGTCTCCATCCGCGGACCGGTTCGCCGGGTGAAACGGGACGGAAGGGAAACCATCCCCGTGCGGAGACGCGGTCGTCGCACCGGTCCCTTTCCAATCCGCCGCGGGTTCGACCTAGAGGTCGGACAGGTCAATCTTCGAGATGCGAGCCCGGATGCGCTCCTGCATCCGTTCGTCGCTGAACGATTCTTCGTCAGCCGGTGGTGCGTCGGCCGACGGACTCGCCGTCTCCGACGGTAGTGGGACAATATCGTCGATGCGCGAGCCGGCGCCAATAGAACCGTCGGCGAGGGAAGACGAATGGGGGAGGTGCGGTGCGACGAGAGGCGTCGGGCGATACGGGCGAACGAGTACGACCATCGACTCAGCCGTCCGGTCGTGACCGAAGAGCGAGAGTTGTCCGGAGGAGACACCATCGTCCCGTCGGGGCAGCGGGACGGCAGAGGAAGAGGCGGGCATAGCGGAGTGCGCGAAGAGAGCCTGCAGCGTCGGACTCACACTTAATATCACATGCTCACTGCCGAGAATCACACGTTCGCGCTACCGGCGGGCGGAAATAATCGAAACATGACGCGGGCACCGTTCACGGCTCTGACGAAGATGCGTCGGGTGGATGTCCATCGTCCGTTCCCGGCATCCCTTCGTTCAGAAGCCGATTTCTACATAGAAGGAGCCGCTGCAAAATGCGCCGTCGCCGGGGACGTGAAAGTCCGCCCGGGGCAGTGGCCAGCGCAAGGATCGCCCGGTGGTAGTGAACGAGGCTTTCGTGGGCATCGGAGGCATTAAGATCCGCCGCCTGATCCTCACGTTCGTCTACCGCCGTGTGCCTTGGATACGTCGCAGGGTTGTGGTACGCCGGTATGCCGTTATTCTCTCCGCGGCCGCCGCGTCGGTCGCCCCCGGATGTTGACGCAGCATGGGGAAAAGCCTCTACCCTGTCGTCTCCCTGGTCGGAAAATTGCGAGTACAGCGGTTCGTTGATGGCTATCATCGCAAAAGGACCGTTGCTCGAGGACGTTGATTCCAGGCGAGAGGCAGGCATGGTAGAGGCCCAGAGAGGGGCTGGCAGCCGGGAAGAACGCGGTTGCCGAACGGACGAAGGGCGGCCCGCACGGTGCGTGTCCGGTTAGACGTGAACCGGGACGCTCGACTCTCCCACAAGAATCGGCGCCCCGGTCGTCAAACGGCACCAGACAGAAGGGACGCTATTTCACGCCCTCGAGGCATCGGTGCAACCATGTGGTGCCAACGTAGACGCCATCACCGTCTCCGTTGTATCCGTATGATTATCGCCGTGAAAGGATACTGTAACCTACGCCGATTCGACCGTCCGATTCGCCGTCGGGATAATGCGGACATCGACCATCAGACGCCGCGTCGTGCGGGTCCAATCCTTACACGTCAGCTCAAGACGGGCCGCGGTTGGAAGGTATGTTGCACGCAGATCGATGTACGACACGCAGAGTCGGCGTACCGCGCCGTCTAAGCTACGGTCGCCTCCGATCGATCGGCACCGCATATTCAGACGGGCGAGGAGCCCACACGCTGTCGGTCTTCGGTATCGGGACCCGTTCCGTGCAGGTCATCCGGGACGCACAAGCCGGCGCATTTCGTTATTGAAACGGGCCGCGCGTAACACCCGACCGGCATGTAGACGTGTTGCTGTTACCGGCTCCGTTGTTTAGCTCTGTTCCGATCCCTTTTCCCATATCCAATAACATGATGAGGTTTGTCCTTTCTCTCGCTCTTCTTGCAGGACTCGGATGTATGGGATGGAGCGTCTGGCACGAGGACGTCGTCCTGGCGCAGTGGCTCGTCATTGGGGCTCTCGTCCTGGCAGTCGTCGCACAACGAGCGGCTGGACTGAAGCGCGATGGCCTGTGGCAGGGTGGTTTTTACTTCCTGTCGGGCATGGGCGTTGGCATGCTCGCCTACCACGGGGAGGTGTCGATTCTGATCGGTGCGCTGTGGCTCGCGCTATCGTTCTGGATCGAGCAGGAGATCCGCATGGATTTGAGCACCTGGCTCGACGACAGCGAGACGGGCTGACGGCTCAACAGAAAGACCCCGCAAGGACGGCGGGGTCGAGAGAGGCGGGAGATGAAGCGGATCGATCGGCCGGGTTCGGCGCTACGCAGGCCTGCCGGGCGGAGGATCCAGAGCTCTCTACGAGTTTGAGGATACCCGCTCGATGCGTTCGGCGGTAATCTTCAGTGTCCGAGATATTCCCCGGAGAATGGAGCGGGCACGACCGCTTCCGGTCGACGAAGCGTTCGTGTCGACCGTTCGGTCCGGGTCAATGCGGTCCATCGCGTCGAGCAGCGGCTCGGCACCCCTCGCGTCGGCATGGGCCATGTTCAGGCGCGAAAGGACGTCCCGGAGCTCAGTGATGGCGTCGTCAATGGCACGGGGAAGGTCGTCTTCCGGCGGGTTGGCGACCGAGAGCCCAACACCGTCGTCGCTGATCATGGCCCCGTCGCCCGTTGTCGCCTCCGCAGCCGATCGTCCCGGCGAACGGTGGTGGGATCCCTGGGGCCTGTCGCTCTCGTTGTTTCGTGTCTCGTCTCCGTCCGTGCTCATGTCGGTCATAGCCTCGTAGGTAAAACGGTGGGGGGGGCGTTGAGAACCGGGCTACGGTGCGTGGGCAGGGTGTCCGGTGGAAGGGACGTTGACACGCCATCGTTGTACCCTGCAGTAATATGTACGTAATGCAGTATGGCCGATTTGGGAATCGGGTGCAACATCGACGTTACAAACTCGGATGAGAAGATCGTCAAGTCACGGAGAATACAGTGTTGCTCTGCGCGTTCGGCTCCCGCCGGGGCCGCTGGCACCGGGCAACGAGCGGCGTGGATCTCACACCGTTCACCGGTCCGCCCGGCCGTTTCGTTTCTTAGCGTCTGGGCGTGTAGCGGGTGCATCGTCCTACACCGACTGTCCGCATCGGTAGCGGGTAAATGCATCGATCTGTGCCACCGGTAATTGCCGTGGCTCGCTGACATTTTGAGGAGAGTTGTCTCGGACCAACCTCGACTCCTCCATGCCTACGCTTCAGAATCTTTCGACGGCTTCGAGATGGCTTCTTCTCGCCGCCATCCTTCTTTTGTTCGCCCTCCTCGCGTTTACGATGGTTCCTCCGGACGCGACGGGACCACCGGCGTCGGCTGACAGGGCCACCGTTCTCCCGCAGCTTCGCCCCGATACGATCGAGGGCGGACCTCTCCGACCGGCCGAGATGCTGACGCCGGATCGCTTTCGCATGCGCGTTGGCGGGGATGTTGTCGTCGCGGATACCGATCGGGAGGCAGCGGTGGTCGTCATTGACGGCAACGCTATCGTCGAAGGTGCGGTCGATGCTGTCGTGGTCGTCGACGGACAGGCAACCCTTCGCCGCGCCGATGTTGGGACGCTGGTTGTTGTGGACGGTACGGCCGACCTGTCAGAGGGGACCGTCATCCGGCGGAACGTGCACCTCGTAGCGTCCGACCTGCGACAGACGGATGACGTGATTGTCCGCGGCGATGTGGAGACGGGGATGGAGTACCCGATCGCCCGCGGACTCCTGCTGTTCGGCGTTCTGGTTGCGCTGGGCGGTGCGATCGCCGTCATCGCTGCGGGACTCATTGCCGCCGCGGTGGCGCCGCACAAGATGCGGGAAATGGGCGCGCGCATCACCGGCGACATCGGAGCGACGGCACTGGCGGGCCTTGCGGTGTGGGTTGGGTTGCCGATGGTCGCCGCGGCGCTCTTCGCGACGCTGATTGGGATTCCGATCGCTCTCGGCATTCTCTTCGTGCTACTGCCCGGAATCGCTATGATCGGCTACATCGTTTCCGGGATTCGGCTGGGCGACTACGTGATGGGGCGCTTCCGCGGTCGCGACGAAGCCTGGCACCCGTACCGGGCGGCGGCATCCGGGCTGGCGTTGCTGCTCGTCGCCGGATGGCTACCGTTCATCGGAGGCGTCGTCACGCCCATCGCCGTCTTCCTGGGGGGCGGCGCAGTCGGACTCACCGCGTGGAAGGCCATCCGTTGGCCGAAAAGCGCGGCCGGACCGACGAATCCGCCGGAGGAGCCGGAGCTGGCGGTACACCGGGGGCCATGATCCCGGGTGAGTTGGAGAAAACCGATACGCATCCCCGTGAACCATCCCCGCTGGCTCACCGCAGCGGGTCAAGCGGCTGCCGCCTCTCGGCCGAGGATTTCGTCCTGTAAGGACCGACTGAGGCCAGCGGTTCAAACCCTAACACCCTCGTGTGGAAGTTGTACGGACTGTGTTCTTCGCCATCGAATACATCCGTCACGTAGTGAGTGTAGCGCCGTTCGAAGGTGTCCACGCATGCGATACGCATCAGCCAGAATACAACGCGGATACGGCGGCGGTAGGCCGGGAGAACAGCAAATCGCCCGATCTCCGCGATCTGATTCTCATTGATGAAGTCCTGGATCCCGTCGGCATCTAAGGCCTCCCCGTGGATAGAAATGGTTGGCTCAGAGTCGTGGCTCCCACCATCGACCGGTTCCCCACCCCCGATGCCCCTCAGCCCGTAAGACGCGTATACATCCAGCGGGGGCGCATAGTGAACACGCAGCACGCCGGCAGGTGCGTCGTCCACCGTCGCGAGAACCCACGTCACATCGGAGTCGGACAGGTCTTGCTCCGGAAATACGTCCTCCGCGGACCCGACCCACCCCTTCTCGTCTGCATACGTTTCTCGTAGGACGGAAAGAGCCTGCGCTCGCTGATCTGACGTTGTAACGCGTTCGGCCGTTGTCGTGGATCGAAGCATGAGTCAGTCCGGGTGATAATGAGAAAGCCGGGATCGGAGGGCATCCGGCGACCCCGTGCAGCCGGTACGACGCGACGACCGTTCGTTCGAACGGCCGGTCCAGCGCGTGTGCGAAAGCTCGGCTACGGCGTGCATCAGCGCAGCATGATGCGATCGCCGCACGGCGAACAGGTCTTCGTCGCTGGCGGATGACGGCGGGGAGGGAATCGGTTCCCCGATGTGTACGGAGAGGGGCTCTCGGTCATCGATCGGCTGATCCGGATCACTGTGATCTGGAAAACGGATGCCGATAGGAAGTGCCGGGGCGCCCGCTTCGATGCAGAGCCGCGCGGCGCCACGCCGACCACGAAGTAGCGTGCGGGGGTTTCGGTTGACGGTTCCCTCCACGAACACGCCTACAGGTTGACCCTGCTGGAGGCATGAGCGGGCGAGCACAACACCGCTTGGCGCGGGAGCGAGCCAACTCCGTAGCGGCGTCAGGAATGCGGGGCGCGCCGGTTTCGAGGTGACGGGGATGACCCGCGCGGCCCGGTAGAGTGCGAACACCGGGGGAAGCAGCATAAAATTCCAGTCCGCCAGGAACCGGATGATGCGCCCTCCTCGAAGGGCGCCGAGAAGAGCCGGGACGAGCAACGCTTCCGCTCGCTGGCTGTGGTTCAGCACGGCGACAAAGGGTCCATCAAGCGCTCGAAGATTTGAAACGCCGGAAAGGCCCGCGATGCGATGTCGCATGGCGGCAAGCGTGGCCCGGATGACCCAGCGTGTAGCCCGCCGCTCCGGTGGATGACGAAACGGGGTCGTCATCGGGGCCTTAAGGAAGCGGTGGGCGAGCGAGCCTTCGACCGTCATAAGCAACGCTGCGACCGGGAGCAGGGCTAATGGACCGTGTTGATGGAACGTTGCCCCTCAAAGCACTGATTGCGAGGCCGTTGTCCTTCGAAGTCGTTCCATCAACCGGTAGTCAATGTCCCGATGCAGTTGCAGAAACCAATTGCTGCAACGTTACCCGCTCGTTTTAAAACGATGACGAAAGCGTAAGCCTGAGTTTACGTCCTCCGTCGGGTGGGGGCGTAGGACGTGGTGAAGCGGCTCAAACCTCTCCACTGAACGTCCTTCCGGCCAGAAGCGGCATCTGACTATGCAGGTAGACGTGCTGTTTTCCAATATTGAGCGCCTGCTTCCGTGGCTTCAGCAGCACGGTCCGCTTGTGGTGTTTGTCTGGCTTGCACTTGAAAACACTCTCTTCCTCGGTGTCATCGTTCCCGGTCTGTCCGCCCTCTTGGTCACGGGGCTGCTGATTCACACGGGTGACGTTGCTCCGGTCGCGATGCTTGGCGCGGCGGTCGCTGGCACACTGATCGGGGATCAGATCAACTATGCCATGGGAAGATGGGGGCTTCGACGGTTCGGCTGCATACGGCGCGTACTCGAGGACAACGAAGAGGCCCATCGATTCATCGAGCAGTATCCGCCGGTTGTGTACGTCTTCTTCCACTTCCCGCTCTATCTTCGAACGGTTTTTCCTCTCACACTCGGCTCGATGCGTTTCCCGCTTCGTCGCTGGCTGTGGATCGACGGGATCGGCGCTCTCCTCTTCGTCGGCGTCTTTACCGGCATGGGATACGGACTCGCACGATGGGTTTTGGATGTGAATGATCTGGCGTCGATGCTCACGAACCTGTCGATCGTGGGCAACGCCGTCATCCTGGTTCTGTCCCTGCTTTTTCTGTTCGGCACGGTCAGATTCGTCCGAATCCTCTGGCGCGCATGGCGCGGGCGCGTGCCCCAGGATGAAATCGGGTAAACCGGGCGAAACGTCAGTCGCCGAGTGCGGACGGAAGCCGGTTCCGCTCGTTAATGAGGTGTGCGAGCAAGAGGCGGCGGCGCCGAGCGGAGAGGTGGGCAAACCCTTCAGCAAGGGCTCGAATCGCTCGGTCGATGGGTTGACGCCGGCCAGCAGGTCGTTCGGCGCTTACGCAGAGGGATGGCGACGGGCGGAGGTCCGGGATGGCGTGATCGTATTCTGCCGGATCCGAGTAGGCGGCGAGGTCGGTCCGGGAACGGGTATGCCGGTGGTCCACCGGGTGCTCCTCATCCTCGGACGCGGTTGATGCGGTACATCGTGGATTGATATCGGTCAACGGCGAACGGCGGACGATCATGGGGTATCGTCAGTTCTCGCGAGCCAGCGAAAGGTGGAAACCATGAGCCACGTATCGCAAGCCAACGTAATGATCCGCCCCCATGAACGAATTGCGTAGCGATTAAGGATCCAGCTTACGGCGGGCCCTCTCGCGAAAAAAGAGCCGCCGGAGCGAGCGCGCGTCTGGTGGCGGCTCCCTCCGGCGGTATCCATCAACCGGCCGCATATGAACGTGCGGTCCGGTGAATCGGTGCGTCAATACGTGCAGGTGCGTCGCTAAGAGCACGGAACGTTGTTCAGCTCCGGCTCCGGGCTCCAGCACGATTTTTCGTTGCCGTTGTAGTCGGTGGACTGGATAGATCCGGCCTTCGTGATCGCGTCCCAGGAGACGGTCGTTTCACTGACGGGATCCACCTGGACGTATTCGACCGTCCGGCTATCGCCGTCGCGGGCATATCGGATGGTGTCGCCCGCATCCCGCTCGGCACCGTCGGCAACTTCAAATGTGATGCTCTTCTTCGTCTCACTGTCGACCGTAAAGCTTGCATCGAGAACGTTGCTGCGGACGCCGTCGATCGGGTAGAACAGCGACCAGGAACCGTTCGTCCCGTCGAAGGACGACCGACCCGTGTAGAGGGAGAAGTTCTGGAGTCCGCCCGTCGGGCCGGTAGCGGAGACGAACATTTCCCACACAACGTCTTGCCCGTCGGGCGTGCCTTCAAGACGGAAGGTTGCGTTCGACGAGTCGGTCTGCGCTGTCGACTCCCACACCCACGTGCCACTCTCGATGACCGGGTCCGACTGCAGCGCGGCGGCCGTCACCAGTTTGGGGAGGGCAAGGTTTGCCTCCACTGCGAACGTGAGGGCACTGACGGTCGTCACGCCGGCAAGGACATGCGTCCCGGCTTTGGCGGAGGCGTCGGCTGACTGCGACGTCGGATACGATTCGGTGTCGACGTCAAACGCAGCCGGCTCGATCGGTTGCGGTGCGTCCTCCGTGTTGTTGCCGGAGCTGTCGCAGCCGGCGAAGACGAGCGCGGTAGTGAGGGCAAGAAGCGTGAGCGTTTGCCGGATGGCGGAAGCAAATCGGGTCATCACGATGGAGGGATCGGTTGAAAGGGAAGGCGGCGGGAGGCACAACGGGCCCGGGGACCCGGCGGTATTTTATCCGACAAAGATCGTGCGTCGTCTTGTGCCACTCGTTTACGCCGCTATGAACATCGCGGGGGTAACAGGAAGCGCTCACCCGGCCGGTCATCCCTCCGATCCCCTGGGACACGTAGTCGCTGGCGCGGCGACTACAGCCGGTGCCTCCGTCGAGCACGACCGGACAGGCCCGGCAGAAGGAGAGCGTGGATTCACGGAAGCGACTTCGATCATGACGGTACTGCCTCTCCCGGTACCACCCGTGAAAAGCATCTAATGTCGGCGCCGCGAACGAACCTCGCCGGGTTGATTCAGGTCCACTATCTGCACTCCGACCGGTTATCTGCGGTTTGAGGGCGGTACCGATTATCCTGAATCAAGCCCTTCTCTCTCATC
>JAAAOT010000139.1 GCA_009908725.1 Bacteroidota bacterium
CGGTCGCGGGGTCGGGCTGCTGACCGGCGTGAACGGCGCGTGTACCGAATCCGAGCGGGTGGGAGGAGGAGTCGTCAGCCATGCGGGGAGGTCTGGGGTCTGGATGAATACGATGAGCCGGTGATGCAACGGCCTGCCGGGAACCGGCTCCGGAGGAAAACGCTGCTTCCTGCAAACGTTCCGTCTGACAACGTTGCGTGACCGGCCGTCGGTGGGGAAGTACCGGAGATCACGCATTCCTTGCATGCGCATCTCGCGACCGGTATGGGGAGAAGGGCCAGGTCCGGAGCGAATATCTCTTACGCAACAAAAAGGCCCGGCCCCTGGATGGAGCCGGGCCAAACCCGGTGTCCCGGAGAACGGGACGGACAGATGACACGGTGGCGCTACTCCATTGAGCCGCTGGCGCCGTCACCCATACCCGCGCAGGCTTCGACCTGTTTGGCCTTGTCCTGCTGGTCGGTGTTGACGTACACCTGGAAGAGCGCGCGGCAGATGTCCTGGTGGTACTCATCGCCTTCCTCGGTCAGCTGGTAGGCTTTCTCGAGGGGCTGCACGGCGTTCTGGAACTGATTGCCACGCTCATCCACCATCTCTTCGATCATCTGATCTTCGTCGGCGGTCAGTTCGCGCTCGGCCTCGCGGGCGCGGTCTTCCATGACCGTGATGCTGTCATCGATCGCAGCCGCACGGTTAATGTGAGCGGCACCGAGGTTGTAGAAGATGCGCGGGTTGTCCTGATCCAGCTCGGCTGCTTTCCCGAGCTGCTCGATGGCTTCTTCGTACCGATCGGCCGTCAGCAGCATCGAGCCGTAGTTATAGCGGAACTGCGCGTTGTTGGGATTGCGCTCGATCTGCTCGCTGTACGCCTGCATGGCGCGCTCGGTGTCGCCAATCCGGTTGAACGCGTTCAGCAGAAGCGACTGGAGTTCCTCATTGTCCGGGTACTCCTGGGTTGCTTCGGTCAGCAGCGTAATCGCTTCTTCCGGCTTATCATTCGTGAGATACACCTGGCCGAGAATCGTGTACGGGCTTTCGCCGACACTGTCCGCTCGGGAGACGTACGTTTCGAGCGGCGCGATCGCCTGCGGCTGCTGTCCGGCGTTAAGCAGGGCGTACGCCTCGTTCAGGTGGGCGTCGATGGAATCCGGCTCAAGCGCGTTGGCGCCGCCGAAGTAGGCAGCGGCCTGAGCGTAGTCGGTCGAGTCGCCTGATTCGCGTGCCGTGTTAAAGGCATCGATGCCCTGCTGCATCTCCTGGATGTAGGCAACCTGACGGCGCTGCTGGACGTCGCCGCGCGTGCCGGGATCGAAGCGAATGGCCTTTTCCTGCGCCTCACGGGCCTGCGTGAAGAACTCAGACCGTTCGCTCGGTGTCATCGTGTTCTTGGCCTTATTGATGTAGGCCTGTGCGATGAGCGAGTACGCCTCGGCATTCGTCGAGTCCATCTCGAGAGCCGCTTCGGCGCTCTGAATGGCCTGATCGTTGTTGCCGGCCTCGATGGCATCCTCGGCCGCGCTAATGTTCGGATTACCACCCGAGCAGCCGCCAAGGACGAGGAGCCCGGCGACGAGCAGGGCGAAGAGTGCGGATAGTCGCGTATTCATTCTGTACCGTTTGGTTTGACGAATCGGTCGTGGGGAAGGAATGCGTCGTGTCCGGCATCCGTCGGAGCCGCTGGGGACCGTGCGAGGCACAGCCACCGGATGTCGCGTCGATGGCATGTGCGCACACGACCGGGGCGTGCGTGTAATGGCGTCCGACAGGCCGAATGTACCGTCTGAGACGGCATGCTGCCTCAGGGCGTCACGTGGCGGTAAGCGATCCTCCGGCGGCCGGCTGAAACCGGTCGCACATCCGCGCCGTCGCACACCCACGCTCTGCTGGCGATCATCTGCTCTTCGCGGACCACACGCGAACCCCCTCCCGTCATAACCTCCGTCCTACGGAAGCCATCCCGGGATGAGGAAGGCAAGAACAGCACAGCGGTTAAATCTATCAGGATAAGGTAATGGCGTCCCCGGGCGCATGCAACTGTTTTCCTTCATACCTTCGTGAAGTCCCCCGGGTGCCGCATTGAAATCGGACCCCCTGTTTTTCTTTTTACTGAAAGCGCTCCCACCTACGGAACGCGTCTCATCCGGATCTCGCGTTTTTCCTTCGCCTCCTCGCCTGCCATGGAAACCACCGAGTCTGCCGCCGACTCCCTGATCAATCCGAGTCTGCGCGCCCTGTTGCATGACATCGTCGACTACGCAGGCCTCTTCCCCCCGGCGGATCTGCCACTGGACGAGGCGATGCATAACTACATGCAGTACCGGCAAGAATACGAACGCTGGATGCTGAGTCGGTTCGTCATCCCGGTAGGCCGACTCGAGGAGCTGTCTTCCTACTCCGGGCAGTTCCGTCAGGGCGAACCGTTTGCCTTTTCCGTCCTCGGAACCGGCGGCGCCTCCGAAGGCGACTTCCTCTCGGCCTACGAGTCCGACCTCGCCGTCATCGATGTATTCGACGAGTACCACGCGGGGTCTGCCCAGGCGGAAGTCATGGAGGTTCGCCTCCCCGCAGCGCTTCTGACCGCCGAAGCATCGGCCATCGAAACGTTCTTGGATGCGATTGATGCGGCAACTGCGCGCGCGGGTATAGCTAAGCTGGACCTGTTTCTCGAAATCCCGCTTGCCCCGCAGACGCACGACGCAATCGAACGGTTCGCAGCGGCAGCGGCCGAGTTCAACAGCCGCCAACCCCTTCCCGCCCGGACCACGGTCGGCCTCAAGATGCGGTGCGGCGGCGTCCACCCGGAAGACGTTCCAGACGTCGAGCACGTCGCCCACGCCATCGTAGCATGCCGGGACGCGGGGGTCCGCATGAAAGCAACGGCCGGCCTGCACCACCCGGTACGGCATCACGACGACGATGTCGGCACAATGATGCACGGCTTCTTCAACGTGTTCGGCGCAGCCGCCATGGCCAGCGAGCACAATCTCGACGAGGAAGGGGTCCGGACCATCCTGGAAGAGGAAAACGCCGAAAACTTCCAGTTTCTGAAAGACGCCTTCGCATGGCGCGACGTCCGGTGCCCGATTGCCGGCGTGGACCACGCGCGGGAGTCGCTGCTGACGTCGTTTGGAAGCTGCAGCTTCGAGGAGCCGGTCGATGACCTCCAGGACCTTGACCTGATGTAGCACCGGGACCGCCCGTCTCTATGGCTTCAATAGCACTTTCTCACGCACACGCACCGCCTGTATGCCTGACCCTACGACCGATCCGTCGATCTCTTCGTTCATCGAAGTCGATTCGGGGAGCGACTTTCCCATTCAAAACCTGCCGTACGGCGTCTTCCGGCCCGGCTCGGCCGACATCCCGCGCGTCGGCGTTGCCATCGGCGACCAGGTGCTCGACCTCGCCGCCTGCCAGGACGCCGGTCTGTTCGATCATGAGGCACTCCAGTCGAACATGCCCTTCCATCAGCCGACGCTGAACCCGCTGATGGGACTTGGCAACAAGATCTGGTCGATGGTTCGGGAGCGAGTGCACGGCCTCCTCCGGGCGGATACACCGGATCTGCGCGATGACGCGGACCTGCAGGAACGCGTGCTGTTCGACCGCAGCAGCGTGGATCTGATGATGCCCGTGGACGTGGGCGACTACACCGACTTTTACTCGTCCCGGGAGCACGCGACGAACATCGGCACCATGTTTCGCGGGCCGGAGAACGCTCTGAAGCCGAACTGGCTTCACCTGCCGGTCGGGTACCACGGACGCGCCAGCTCCATCATTCCGAGCGGCCAGCCGGTACGCCGGCCAAAGGGCCAGCTCAAGCCGGACGAAGACCAGCCGCCCGTCTACGGCGCGAGCCAGTTGCTTGACTTCGAGCTCGAGGTCGGCGCGCTGACGGGTCCGGGCAACAACCTCGGTTCCCGCATCGACATCGACGAGGCCGGGGATCACGTCTTCGGTCTGGTGCTCGTCAACGACTGGAGCGCCCGCGATATTCAGAAATGGGAATACGTCCCACTGGGGCCCTTCCTCGGGAAAAGCTTTGCAACGACGATTTCGCCGTGGGTGGTGCCGATGGCGGCCCTGGAGCCGTTCCGCGTTGACGGCCCCGAACAGGACCCGGAGCCCCTCCCCTATCTGCAACAGTCGGGCCCGCAGAACTTCGACGTTGAGCTCCGCGTCGGCCTTCAGACCGAACAGATGGACGCCCCGCACACCATCTGTGAAACGAACTTCAACTACATGTACTGGAGCGTCGCCCAGCAGGTAGCGCACCACACGGTGAACGGATGCAACTTGCGTCCGGGCGACATGCTCGCCTCCGGGACGATCTCGGGTCCGACCGAGGACAGCTACGGATCCATGCTCGAGCTGTCCTGGCGCGGTGAGCGGCCGCTGGAAATGCCCTCGGGCGAAACACGGTCGTTCCTCCAGGACGGCGATACCGTCGTGATGTCCGGCCACGCAAGCGGTGACGGCTACCGCGTGGGCTTCGGAACGGCGGAAGGAAGAGTTCTGCCTGCCCAGTAGTCGTTGTCAGAGGGCCTACGTGCATTCGAAATCCTAACCTGCAGCATCCCGCAGCCCCTCTCCGGAGGCGGCTGCGGTTTTTATTTGGCCGTACGACTTCGAGATCGCAGGTGCCGTGACATCGAGAGACGTCCGGCCGACACGCTCAGACGACATCGCCCACGCAGGCGAGGAGCTCGGACAGCATCATGGCCGTGGCGCCCCAGACGGTGTGATCACCGACGCGGTAAAATGGCACATCGATCTCCGTGCCGTGAAGCGTCCAGGTTTCAACCACGCGCGTCTCCGGATCCAGGAGGTGAGAAACCGGCACGTGGAGGATGGCCCCGACCTCCCGGTCCGTCGGTCGTAGATCGGGACGGTGGTCGAGAATCCCGACGAACGGATGCACGCAGAAGTTGGACGGCGGGACGAAAAGCGGAGTAAGTGCACCGATCATCCGAACGGGCTCCGGCGACAGGTTCACCTCCTCGTTCGCCTCCCGGAGGGCGGTGTCCGGCAACGCCTCCCCCGCTTCGCGCTGCCCGCCCGGGAAGGACACCTGCCCAGGGTGATCCGGCAGATCGTCACGACGGACCGTGAGCACAAGATGCGGTTCGTCGTCCGGATACAACAGCGCCAGCACGCCGGCCTCTCGGCAGTCCCGATCGCTGATAGACATGGCCGTTTTCCGCGCGCGGTATCGGGGAGCCATCTGCACCTGCGCGTCCATCCCCGGCAGGTCAGCCTCGAGCCGGGCACCCAGCCGGGTGGCCAGTTCGTCGATGGAAAAGGGAATAGATGGGGTAGCCATCCAGAACATCGATCAGCAAGAGGAAGGGCGGCGGGTCATCGCGCCGGATGATGCAGGTCGCTGTACACGAGCGACGGAGCGGGGATCCTGACTGGCAGGACGCTCAGATCGTACGGCAGGCATAAAATGCCGACGCCCCGGTCTGACGATCCAGGGCGTCGGTGTGTCGCGGTCACATTGTGAAAAGAAGAGTGTCCGGGGCGATCGTTATTTGATCGCGATCCGACGGGGCTTGCTCTCTTCGGCCTTCGGCACCGTGATGGTCAACACGCCGTTATCGTGCTCGGCGGAGATGTGCTCGGCGTTGACCGTGCTCGGGAGGGTAAACGACCGGAAGAAGTTGCCGAACGAGCGCTCTACGCGAACGCGCTCCTCATTCTCTTCCCGCGTCTCGTGTGACCGCTCGCCGCTTACGGTGAGGCGGTCGTCCTGAAAGTTGATGTGGATATCGTCCCGGCTCATTCCGGGCACATCGAGTTCAATGCGGTAGGCTTCCGGTGTCTCCACGAGATCCGTGCGAGGGGTCCACATGGACGCGTATCGGGAGGAATCTTCGTCCGTGACGCGCGACGGAAAGAAGCCCTCAAAGAGGCGGTCGATTTCCTGCTGGAGAGACGACAGGTTGCGATTCTGCGTGCGGATCAGCTTGGTCATGGCTGTTGGTCTTCTGGATATGCGATGAAACGAGTTCGTCGGCAGCCGGTCGCGCGATTTCTATTGCTCCTGAAACCGTACTGCCTGTGCTCGTCTCATGGACAATCCGTGTACCACTCCCGTCCGCCACGCCGCCATCTGCCACTCTTTCCGATCCGCTCCGACTACCGCCTGACGCCGTGACGCCCCGGTTTCCACCCGTTTGCCAAGTCGACAGCCCCGCCAACGCCCCCCTGTGAGTTGTGCGTTGGCGCGTTTTTCCGTTGGCGCATTTTTCCGTTGGCCCGTTCAGGCGTTGAGGCGTTGGATCGTACGGATTGGGGACCGGGAATTAAAGATTGACGATTGGGGATCAAGAATTAAAGGTTCCAGACCCCCATCACATTAACCTCCCGCCCCAACAAACATACAGACATACACACCTACCCAGACACCTTAACACATTAACACATTAAAACATTCACACATTCAAACCTTCACACCTTCAAACACTCAAGCCTTCTCCTCCACCTGCTTCCGGAGGCGGCCGTAGATGGCGCTGAGGCCCTGCGTGCGTTGCATGCCGAGGAGTTGTGATAGACCCAGCACCCGTAGCGCGTCGGGCGGCGCATCCAGCACCTCATCCGGGGATTCGCCGTGGAACGCCTCTCGCAGAATGGAGACGAACGCCCGCGCCGTGGGGGCCTCGCGCGGTACGTCGCCGATGACGTGGACCGTTCCGTCGCGGACCTCTGCCATCAGAAAGACCGGGGACTGGCACTCGTGGACCATATTCAATCCCTGATCTCGTAGCTCCGTGTAGTCGTCGGGGAGAGGCGGGAGCTTGTCCGCGTATTCCAGTAAGAGTTCCAAGCGAAAGTCGCGATCTGCCATCTGGAAAGGCTCGGCGATTTCTTCGAGTCGATTCATGCGCAATACGGTTACTGAGAAAAGAGACAGACGAAACGTTCGCAGCCCGGAGACCGGTGTTCGTCTCACACACAAACGCCGGGGCATGTTGTAACGGCCATGCCCCGGCGCGGATCGTCATGAGATCGTGGGAGGTGCGGCGACGTCTACGCTTCCACCGGCTGGGCATCCCCACGTTCGATGGGCATACCGACTAGATTTCCCCATTCGGTCCACGATCCATCGTAGTTGCTCACGTTGTCGAATCCGAGCAGATAGGTCAGGACGAACCACGTGTGACTCGACCGCTCGCCGATGCGGCAGTAGGCGATCGTTTCAGATGAGCGGTCGAGGCCTTCCCCGCGCTCATAGATCGCTTCCAGCTCTTCGCGAGACTTGAACGTACCGTCCTCATTGACGGCCGTCGACCACGGGACATTCCGGGCGCCCGGGATATGACCTCCGCGCATTGAACTTTCTTCCGGAAGGTCGGGCAGATGCGTGATCTCGCCACGGAATTCCTCTGGAGACCGGACATCCACCATCTGGCCCTGCTTTTTCTGGTGGTCAAGCACCTCATCGCGGAACGACCGAATCGAAACGTTCGGTGCATCCGGCGCGGTGTAGCTGCCTCGCTCGAAGTCGGGTTTCTCCTTCGTCATCTCCCGGCCTTCATCGACCCACTTCTTGCGACCGCCGTCCATGATAACGGCATTGTCGTGGCCATAGAGTTTGAAGACCCAGAAGGCATAGCAGGCCCACCAGTTGTTTCGGTCGCCGTAAAACACGACCGTGGTGTCGTCCGAAATGCCTTTTTCCTCACACAGATTGGCGAACGCATCCGGACCGATGAAGTCGCGGACCGTGTCGTCCTGTAGGTCCTGCACCCAGTCGATCTTTACGGCGTTCGGAATGTGTCCGGTTTCGTACAGAAGCACGTCCTCATTGGCCTCGACGAGGCGGACGGACGCTGTGTCGTTCACGTGCTCGGCGACCCAGTCGGTCGTGACGAGCACATCAGGTTGTGCGTAATCGGCCATAGTCTGAATATCAGTGTTGGTTGAAATACGAGGGTGAAATCAGCGCTGCGACCTTCGGTGTGCCGGTTTTTATGCGGCGGGATCCCGAATACGGGCATAGCAAAGCCCCCCGCGGCGATACCGAGAGGGGCGACAGTCCTGCACAACGAGTCGATGAGCTCAGCGTGAGCTCATGCCACCGGCGGCAGACATTCCCCTCTCGGAGATCGGGAAACAGCAACAACACGGGGAAGCAGTGGTGCGCATGGTGCTGGGGCTGAGAGCATCGGTTGACGTCGTTATGCTATCGCTTATCACGACACATCCCGGCAATTGTTCGCAACCCGCGCACGGCAACGATCCGTCGCGGTCGATCGGTCCACATCGTTTCAATTTTCTGCGACAGCATCCACGTACGCCCGCAGATACGCGACGACCTCGTCCGGCCCGGCGAGGCGATGGGTGGCGCTCGTTGGTTCATCCCCGACCTTGACGGTCACGGCTTCCCGGTCGAGGTCGTGCAAGGCATCGAACGCATCCTCGTCCGTGACATCGTCGCCGATGTAGACCGGCGTCCTGTCCGGGTACTCCTCGCAGATTCGATGCACGGCGGTGCCTTTGGTCCAGCCTTTCGGCCGTAGCTCGACGACCTTTTTCCCCCAGATGGCCTCGAGCATCTCGGGCATGGTGTCCGTCCACGCACGGAGACGTTCACGTGCCTCCTCCTCATCGGTTGCGTGCCGGTAGTGGACCGCGAACGCCTGGCTTTTGTCCTCAACGCGAATTCCGTCCAGCGAGGGGAGCGAGGCACGCAGCGATGCGATCGCGTCGGCCGCTTCGTCCGAGACGAGATACTCGACCTCCCGGCCGATCACGCCGGACTGGGCGCCGTGAAGTCCGATGGCACGCAGCGGGCGATTGATGAAGGAGTCGAGCTGTGCGATATCGCGCCCCGTGACGACCCATACCGGATACGCGTTGTCGAGGACCTCCAGGATCGCTGGAATTTCCGGATGGGGCACCGCCTGCTCCGGGTCGTCGACGATCGGGGCGAGGGTCCCGTCGTAATCGAGGAAAAAAAGAGGGGCTTTGACGGTGGGTGGCATAGTAGAGCCGTCATGTCGAAAGACAAGAACAGATAGATGGGCCTTGTTCGCGGAAGGAAGCCCCGGCCAAACCGCGTTCAATCACTGACAACGGGGACCGTGTAGCGGCTGGGGGACGACCCGCGCACAGCAGCGACCGTGCGTCCTTACGCGGGGGGCGTGAAGGAGTCAAGGAAGCGACCTGCCCATCGGTGGACATCCAATTCGTCAACCGACGTCTTCAGCGAGGTCAGCCGGCGACGCCGCTCCTCATCCGGCATCTCGAGCGCACGCTTGATCGCGCCGGCAAGGCCGTCCTGATCGTAGGGGTTGACCTGAATCGCTTCGGGTAGAAGATACGCCGCTCCGGTAAGCTCGGAGAGGATCAGTGCCCCGTTCTGCGTGGCGGTGATGAACTCCTGGGTGACGACGTTCATGCCGTCGCGCAGCGGCGTGATAAGCGCCGCATCGGCCGCCCGGTAAAAGGCGCAAAGCTCAAATTGCGTGTACGTGCGGTACCGGTAGTTAACGGGCACCCAGTTGTCGCGGGCGAACTGCCCGTTGATCCGACCCACTGCCTCATCCACCTCGCGCTTGAGCTGCTGGTACGATTCGACCTTCGTTCGGCTCGGCGTGGCGATCTGATAGAAGCTGACCTTCCCGTGGTACTCCGGATTCTGCTCGAGAAACCGTTCAAATGCGGTCAGCCGCGAGAGAATGCCTTTGGTGTAATCGAGCCGATCGATGCCAATGACGATGTTCTGAGTGCCGAGCCGGTCGCGTAGCTTGGCCGCTTTCTCCTTCACCTCGTCGGTGGCCGACATGCGCCGGAACCGGTCGACGTCGATCCCGATGGGATGTGCTTCGACGCGCGTCGTGTGCCCGTCATACGTGACCGTGTCGTCCGTCACCTCGGCGCCGAGCAGCACCTCCGCACTCTCGATGAAGTTGTCGACGTATTCCTGCACGTGAAAGCCAATCAGGTCGCAGCCCAGCATCCCGCGAAGTAGCTCGCGTGACCAGGGTAAGATCCGAAACACCTCCATGGCCGGCCAGGGGATGTGCCAGAAATGCCCGATCGTCGCGTCAGGCCGCTCCTCGCGAATGTGGCGCGGCGCGAGCATGAGATGGTAATCCTGGATCCAGATAATCTCTCCCGGGTCGTCCGGGCTCTCCTCGAGCACGGCCTGTGCAAAACGTTCGTTTACGCTCCGGTAGGTGTCAATGAACTCATTTTTAAGCTCAAGATGCTGAATCAGATAGTGCGACACCGGCCAGAGCACCCGGTTCGCCATCCCGTAATAGTAGTTTTCGAGCTCTTCCTCGCTGAGAGGAACGCGACGCACGAGAAAATCGGGATCATCCTGCGGATACGGCTGTCGGTCGGGCAATTCCGCGTCCTCACCCATCCCGACCCAGACACCTCCCTGCTGCTCAAGGACCGGAAGAAGCGCCGTAGTAAGTCCGCCGACGGAAGCTTTCCATCCATCATCGGTCCGCCGAATGGGGACACGGTTCGCAACGACTGTAAGACTCAAGGTCGAAAATTCCCTAAGGAGCGAGGACAAGAACGGGTCAGACACACGAATCCTATTTGGCCCACGCGGATCGGTTCGTCGCTAATCCGCACGTCGACTCATCTTTACAATAGCATTTTTCACGCGGGATCGGTGGCGTACGTGTGGGAGAACGGATCAGCATGCGTTCTTTCCGTGTCTTCGCCTGATCGTTTGGCTGCACCGCCTCGCCTCGCGCGAAGGAGCCCGTTGCCACGAACATTTTCCGATGCAATCCCGGCAAGAGAGCCCGGCCCGAACACCTGATCGCAAGAGAAAAGGGTTCGAAGCGATCGCTCCGAACCCTTCTGCTCCGTGGATAACGGAACCGGTGATGTCTCCGTGCTAGCCGTCCGTGCTACTTCGCCATGCCCGCCTCAGCTTTGCGCGACGCCTCGTAGTCTTCCCAGTCATCGAGGAAGCGTTCGAGTCCCCGATCGGTGAGCGGGTGATTAAGCAGTTTCATCATCGTGTCGAACGGCATGGTCGCGACATCGGCGCCGGCGAGCGCAGCACGCTTAACATGCGTAGGGTGCCGGATGGACGCTGCCAGAACCTCGGTTTCGAAGCCGTAGTTGTCGTAAATCTGGCAAATCTCCTCGATCAGTTCCATCCCATTGGACGAAATATCGTCGATCCGGCCAATGAACGGGCTGATGTAGTTGGCCCCCGCTTTCGCCGCAATCAGCGCCTGCGTGGGCGAAAAGCACAGCGTGCAGTTCGTGCGGATGCCCTCTTCGGAGCACGCTTTCAGCGCTTTGATCCCCTCCTTGATCAGCGGGATCTTGACGACGACGTTATCGGCAATCTGTGCCAGCGTCCGGGCCTCACCCATCATCCCATCAAACTCGGTCGCCGTGACTTCCGCGGACACGTCCCCGTCCACGATGTCGCAGATCGTGAACACATGCTCGTGAAAGTCGATGTTGCCCTCTTTCTTGACGAGCGAAGGGTTGGTGGTGACGCCGTCGAGGACGCCCATGTCGTTGGCTTCTCGAATCTCCTCGAGGTTCGCCGTATCGACGAAGAATTTCATATCTGTCAGTCCGTTCGGTTGGGTAAATGCGTCCGGTGCGAAGGCACTTCGGTGACCTACAGTATGTCTACGGAGTGCCGACCCGTAGGTTTTTCGGAGATCGGATGTGCAGGGCCTGACTCCCCGAAGGCGGCGACGGGACCGCAGCACGCGCTCCGCGTCCGGAACCATCGCAGTGTCTTAAGCGCTAGCCGTTATAGCTACGAACGTACTTTTCCGCTCACCGTCCCGGTTGCCCGTGTCCATGCACCTTTGCCTTTTCGAGGATGACTGCGTGCCCCACCTCCGTCCTCTGGTCGAAACCCGGGCGGCCTTCGACCTTCGCCTCGGCATCCGATCGATTCTCGAGACGACGCGGGACGCGGTAGGCGTAGATTCCGGGAGCATCATCCTGCACAGCCGTCCGGATGTAGCGCCCGTGACGAAGCGCGAGCATCCGGAGACGCTCGTCCCCGCCATCGGCGATTCGCTCCCGGGCGACGGGACGAACGTGCTGTTCATCAACGGCCGCTTTGTGGCCCACGGCAGTGCCCTCACACACATCCTGGATGCCGTACAATCTCGCGATCGCACGATCGCATTCACCGCAGGCAACGCGGTGGTGGCCGCCTGGCTGCCCGACGCTTCTCTTCCATCGGACCTCTTCGATCGCAACGATCTGACCCCGTTTCTGGCCGACCGGCCGACCGAGGACGTCGCCGATGCCCGGCTGATCGGACAGGCATGGGACCTTCTGGATACGATCGGCCCGGCCATCGAGCGAGATTTTCAGGCGCTTCTGCCCTACAATATTCTGGAAAACGTCTACGACCGGACGGACGCCGACGTCCACCCGAGCGTGATCGCGACGGCACCGGAAAACATTTACATCGCGCCTGGGGCATCCGTGAAGCCCGGCGCCATCCTCGACGGATCCGCCGGACCGATCTACCTGGATGCGGGATCCACCGTCTACGAGCAGGCCGTCGTCAAGGGGCCGCTCTATCTGGGGAAAAAGTCGCAGATCAAGGTGCAGGCCGACATTGCCGTATCCGCGATCGGAACGTGGTGCAAGATCGGCGGCGAGGTGCATGACACCGTCTTTCATTCCTTCTCGAACAAGGGGCACCAGGGGTTCCTCGGCCACTCGTATATCGGCCGCTGGTGCAATCTCGGCGCTGACACCAACACCTCGAACCTCAAGAACGACTACAGCTCCGTCACGGCATTCGACCCGGCGGTCGGCGATTTCGTCGATACCGGCCGCCAGTTTGCCGGCTTGTTCATGGGCGACCACTCGAAATGCGGGATCAACACCATGTTTAACACCGGCACCGTCGTCGGGACGGGCTGCAACATTTTCGGAGGCGGCTTTCCGGCTCGCTACGTGCCTCCCTTCTCATGGGGCGGTCCCGACCGGGGCTTCGTGCCGTATCGTATCGAGAAAGCACTGCAGGTTGCCGACACCGTCATGCGCCGGCGCGACACCGAACTGGATGAGGCCGAGGCCAACCTGCTCCGCCGCATTCACCGCCAGAGCACAGAGGAACGCTCAGGCTGAAGCGTAGCAACGCTCGTCGGCATCGGTTACTCTGTGGCCTCGGTGACAACCATCGTCGTGCGGACGCCGTCGATCGTCCGGGCGAACCGGTGGACGGCGGTTGCCGGCAGGTCGGTATCGGACAAATCGATCACGATGCGGACCTCACCGCTCGCCCGGCTGACCCGCTGGATCACCGGCTTCTGCGGGCGAATCCCCTCCCCTGCCCGTGGCGCAACCCGCAACTCGACGGTATTCCGCTCGGCGTCCGCCTCCAGGCGGTGCACATCCCCCCAGCGGACGCGGGCCCACGGATGGCCCTCCACATACACCGTCACATCGTCGACCTCGAACCGGACCTCGTAATCAGAGGCTTCGTCCTCCAGCGAATGCGCGGCAAGCAGGGCAAGCGCGCTGGCCAGAACGACCGCACCCACGATCACCCAGGTGGTCGACTCCGCATCGTTCAGCTCCCAGAGCCCGGCCATTTCCATAGCGACGAAAATGGCTGCAGCGATAATGCCCACCAGAACCCGCCACGCTGCGTACGCCATGCACCCGGCATCAAGGCGTGGCGCGGCTGTGAGGCCGGTGCTGCGAACGTACGACGTGCGCTGACGGTCGTACGCCTGCTTCGCCTCCTCGTCCGACAACACCTCGTACGCCTCGCGAATCCGCCGGAAGCGGTGTGCGGCCCGCGGATCGTCGGGGTTGCGGTCGGGGTGTGTCTTCTGCGCGACGTCTCGATACGCCTTTCGGATCGCCCGTCGCGACGCCGACGCGGAGACGCCGAGGCGCTCGTAGTAATCGGACGAGGAAGGATCGAACTCGGGCATCGGCACGGGATGGGACCGGCAAATGACGGGGTGCGGCTCCTACGACGAGCCGCGCGGATGGATCGCACGAGACCCATAATCTACCAGACTGCACACATTTCCGGCTCCGACGGCCGTTGCTCATCTCAACAAGAGTTGCTCATCCCAACAAGAAACGCCCCCGGCTGCTGAAGCCGGAGGCGCTTGATCTTTCCCTATCGCGTTCGATACCGCGCGAACGGGGTGCGTGATCGTCTTGGGCGGGTTACTGCCCCTGGCCGAGCGAATAAGCACGCTCGCCATCGAACGAGTAGAGGTGCTCGGTTTTAATCACGTCCCAGCCCGCGCTGTGAAGCACGGCGAGCAGGTCGAGGATCGCCGAGAAGGTCGTGGTCTCGCCATCGGCCGGGAGGAATCGGCAGCGCCAGTGGTCCGTCCAGAACGTTTCCGGCAGCCCGTCCGGGTACACCTTCACGCCACGGTTGGTGATCATCTCGAGCGTCCACCCGCAGGATTGCGCCGCCATCGACAGCCCGACGCCGATGGTGTCAGGATCACGGTCGTGCTGATCCCAGTCGATGAACACGTCGATCCCCTGCAGTTCCTTCTTCGCCTTCGGGCGCTCCGAGAGGGAGACGGTCACGCCACCGGACTTGTACTGCACCGGGCGAAGCTGGCTCGGGGTGTCGCCAAGACGCTCGATAACGGCATTCGTGAACGCCGTCGTCCCGACCTCGCGCGTCGACAGTCCCTCGCGGTAGATGTCGGCGGGATGGATCCCATCCTCCAGTGTTTTCAGCCAGGCGTTTTTGACCGTCTGCGCAACTTCGGACGCCCCTACGTGCACAAGGAGCTGCGTTGCCGCCACGAGCAGGCCCGAGGGATTTGCCACGCCCATTCCCGCGATGTCCGGGGCCGAGCCGTGGACCGCCTCAAACATGGCTATCTTCGATCCAACGTTCGCCGAGCCCGCGAGCCCGACCGAGCCGGCGAGCTGGGCGGTAATGTCCGAGATGATGTCGCCGTACAGGTTCGGCGTGACGATGACATCGAACTGCTCGGGCTGCGCTGCTACGCGCGCGGCGCCGATGTCGATGATCTGATGCTCGCTTTCGATCTCCGGATAGCCTTCGGCAACCTCCCGAAAGACCTGGTGAAACAACCCGTCGGTCTGCTTCTGGATGTTGTCCTTGGTCATGCACGTGACCTTCTGCCGCCCGTAGGCTCGGGCGTACTCGAAGGCGTACCGGATGATGCGCTCCGACCCGGGACGCGTGATGAGCTTCAGAATCTGGTGCACCTCCTGCGTCTGGCGATGCTCGATCCCGGCGTACAGATCTTCCTCGTTCTCCCGGACGACGACAATGTCCATCCCCGGGTGCGGTGACGCCACGTACGGGGCGTACGACTTGGTCGGGCGCACATTTGCGAACAGGCTCAGCGCCTTCCGGATCGTCACGTTGAGGCTCTTATATCCGCCGCCCTGTGGCGTCGTGATCGGACCTTTGAGGAAGACGCGATTGCTGCGAATGGCATCCCACGCCTCTTCGGGGATGCCCGACGTAATCCCCCGTTCGTAGGCTGCACGGCCGACCTCGATGACATCGTAGGAAAGCGGCGCGTTCGCTTCGTCGAGGACGCGGAGCACCGCCTCGGTAATTTCAGGGCCGATGCCGTCTCCGTAGGCTACGGCGACGGGGACGGTACCGGTATTTTCAAGAATCCGCTGGGGGGAAGGGGCGAGCGTAACGTCCGCAGACGCACCGTCCGAAGAGCCAATATCGACGGCGGCGTTGGAAGGATCAGGATGCGTGCTCATGAGGAGGGAGAGTGGAATATGAGGATCAGTCGAGGAGGCCCTGCGCTCCGGCGAGTGGACGTGAGACCGGACGGCAAGCGTCGATCCCTCGTACATCCATAGAAAAGACCGCCCTTCGATACACGTTATGCGTATCAAGGTCGGCCAGCTATCCAGACAACCGCGTGCCATCCGGGCCATCATGCCCGTCTGCCTGCCACGTTTGTCTCGCTCGAAGGCGCAGTTGGTATGTTCAGACGGCCTGATCCTCTGGCTCGGTCATCCACCGATCCGTCTATCCTGCCGTCCGACCCAGCCAAACTCCATCGATCAGAATTTATTCCCGCCGCCCGGGCCAGTCGCATGTTTTTCACAAAACATGGGATCAGTACCTGGCCGCTGATACGAGCTTCACTCCCACCGGCTCGCCAGGTCCCCGCTGAGGACGAACACGAACACGCGCTCACCCGTCTGGGCGCTGATGTCCGTGTGCATACTGACGACCTCAAGGTCGACTTCTTCCTCCACCAGGGCTTCGAGGTCGTCGCTACAACTCTCCACGAGGCGGGATCGCATCTGCTTGATCATCTCGATGCCGCCCGATTCGTCGCTGAGCTGTCGTTCGGCCGGACTCAGAATTCCGGTCAGGCGAACGAGGACCATGTCATCGAGAATGTATGCCTTCGCTTCGCGTGGGCCACGGCCGAGGTATTCGCGCTCAAACCGCGTAATCGCCTCGGTGATGGCGGCTTCGACCTGTCCTTTCGTACGATCCATGCAGTGCATCGAGCAGTATGAGACGGAGACAGCGTGAGTTGTCCCCGCCAACAGCGTGTCGCACGAAAAAGTTTGCCCCCGACGGTGAAACCCCGTCGAGGGCATGCAAGGCGCGCGTAAAAGAGTTACGTTTGGCGGGATCAGGCCGCCATGGTTTCCTTCGGCGCCCGGGTCGGTTTAAAGGCATCCGGCTCCGGGACGATGCTGTCCAGAACGCGCGCTGTAGAAAGCACGCCCGGCATGCCGGCACCGGGATGGGTGCCCGCACCGACGAAGTACAGGTGATCCACATCCTCGCTTCGGTTATGAGGGCGGAACCAGGCGCTCTGCTGCAGGATCGGCTCCACGCTAAACGCGGCACCTTTCAGGCTCTTGTAGTCGGTCAGGAACTCACGCGGGGTCAGCATCCGGGAGGTGACGAGGTGATCGTCGAGGCCCGGTAGAATCGTATCCGCGAGGTAGTCGGAGACCGCCTGCCGGTACGGCTCGGCCTGCACGCGCCAGTCGATCCCACTCTCGAGATGCGGAACGGGCGATAGGACGTAGAAAGCGTCGTGTCCCTCCGGCGCCATCGACGGGTCCGTTTTCGTCGGACGATGCAGATACAAACTGAAGTCTTCCGCCAGCTCCTTGTTATGGAAGATGTCGTCGAGGAGGGACTCGTACCGCTCCCCCATCAGAATGGTGTGGTGCTCGACGTCCTCGTAGATGCGGTCTGTGCCGAAGTACCAGACAAACAGGCTCATCGAGTAGTTCATATTCTCGACCCGTTCGTCCGTCCAGGTATCCCGGTCGGTCGGGTGAATCATGTGACGGTACGTCCACCCGACGTCCGCATTCGAGACCACCAGATCGGCGTCAATGACCTCGCCGTCGGACAGGCGAACGCCGCTGGCTCGGCCGTTCTCGACGAGAATCTGCTCGACGTCGGCGCCGTAGCGCTGCGTTCCGCCAAGGTCGTTGATCAGGTCCGAGAGCCCGGACACAAGCGATCCGGTGCCGCCCATTGAATACCAGACGCCCCACTTCCGCTCGAGAAACGCTATCAGCGTGTAGATCGACGTCGTCGTGAAGGGGTTGCCACCCACGAGCAGCGGGTGGAAGGACAGGACCTTCCGAATTTTGGGATGCTTGACGTACTTCGAGACGAGATCGTAGACGGTTCGATGGCTCTGCAGCTTGATCATCGCCGGGATGATCTTCAGCATGTCCGACAGGTTGTCGAATGGGACATGCCCCAGCTCTTCGAAGCCGATATCGAAAATCTCCTCGCTCTTCTCGAGGAACCGTTTGTAACCGTCCACATCGGACGGGGCGAACGTGCGGATTTCCCGCACCATGTCCGCCATATCCCCGTTGTAATCAAAGTGGGTGCCGTCGTCAAATCGGATGCGGTAGAACGGGTCGACAGGCACGAGCTCGACGTCGTCAGACAAATCGCGACCGCAGAGAGACCACAGTTCTTCAAACAAGAACGGAGCGGTGACGACGGTGGGACCCGCATCGAAGGTGAATCCGTCCTGTTCGAAGACGCGGGCACGACCGCCCGGCTGGTCGAGTCGATCCAGGACCGTGACTCGGAATCCGCGGGCGCCAAGGCGAATGGCTGCGGCGAGACCGCCGAAGCCGGCGCCGACCACGACCGCGTGCGGGGCGTCCGGGCCGGCAGGAACGGGCTCAGTGCGCGTGTTCAGCGCCACATCGTCCCGGCGAACCATCTTTTGCATCCAACTCATATTCCGTCGCATTGACTGTGAACCATATGTGCGCCTGTCCCAACGCCAGCCTGACGCGCCGGGTTCATCCCAACCGCGACGCTTCGGTTACACGACGCCGACCATACCTACGATAGGGCGTCAGGCACTCGAGCAGGATTGGGGGGCTGGCCTCGCAACCGCTCTTCTTCGCAGGAAATCGAAGCGGGAGTCGGTCGTCGGCTGAACATCCGTCCGATCCGGGGGTTTGCACCTACTGCCCGCTTCCGCACATCACGACCACAGCCGATAACCTGTACATGCCGACGGCCGATACGAAAAAATCGACGGTAGAAGACCAGCTACGCGCTCTGGTTCGTCTCCAGCACATCGACAATCGCATCGATCAGATCCAGAAACTCCGGGGCGACCTTCCGGATGAGATTCAGGATCTGGAGGACGAAAAGGCCGGATTGGAAACGCGTCTGGAGAAGTTCGAACAGGAACTCAAGGACAAGAAGGTGGCCAAGCGCCAGGCCGAGCTCGACATCAAGGAGGCCGAGCAGCTCATCGAGAAGTACGAGCAGCAGCAGCTTCAGGTGCGCAACAACCGTGAGTACGACGCGCTGACCAAGGAGATCGAGGCGCAGAAGGAGCGCATCGAAAACGCCGAGGACGCGATCGAAGAGTCCGAAAGCACGCTCGAGAACAACCAGAGCGCCATTTCCGAGACGGAATCGCGCCTTGAAGATCTCCGCGGAGTCCTCGACGAGAAGCGCGACAAACTGAACGACGTTCTCCAGGAAACGGAGGATGAAGAGTCCGCGCTCAACTCGATTCGGGACGAGGCGGAGGAGAAAGTCGACGAGCGTTACCTCAACGCATACACCAAGCTACGTAATCGCCTCCGAGACGGCCGAGCCGTGGTGCCCCTGAAGCGAGGGGCGGCGGCCGGCTTTGCTGTTCCGCCCCAGCGTCAGGTCGAAATCCGGCAGCGTAAGCATATCGTCGCATGCGAGCACACCGGACGTATTATCGTCGATCAGGAGCTTTACAACGAAACGGTCGATGACATGAAGGCACGCCTCGACCTGTAGGACCCGTTGCACAGGACCGCGTTCAGGAGCGCGTCCCGCGCGAAGACACGTGCAGTGGCGATAATGCGAGCGGCGCGATCCTGGCTGGGATCTCCCGTTTCATGCTACGCGTTATAACAGACGATGAGGGAGTCTGGCGGGCACGGCTCGCCGGGCTCCGTGCGTGTGAACCGGATGATCGCTCCGTCGGCGGGAGTCGGCGGTGAGGAAAGTCCGAACACCACAGGGCACCGTGCTTCCTAACGGGAAGACCCCGTCCGGCGCATTCCCAACGGAACGAGCGGCCGGGCCGGGGATGGCACGTGCAACAGAGAGGAGTCCCGCCGATGACTGCGTCGTTAGGC
>JAAAOT010000063.1 GCA_009908725.1 Bacteroidota bacterium
GACGCCACGCACGACGCCATTGACGCCGTTATGGCCTACAGCTCTTTCACCGCCTTGACCATCTCTTCGGCCGGATCGTCGGAATGGAGGATCTGGAAGCCGAGTTTCTCGCACACGCGCTGCATCGCCCGGTTCTGCCGCAGGATGTCCGCAGTAATACGTTCCAGGCCTTCGTCTTCACCCACACGAACGAGGCGACGAAGGAGCTCGGTACCCACACCCTCTCCCTGGTAGTCGTCGATTACGAGCATTGCGAACTCCGCCTCGTTCCGTCCCGGCGGCTGCGTCAGACGTCCGATGCCGATGATGTTCTCATCGTCGGTTTCGGCCACGAGGGCCATCTCGCGGGCGTAGTCGATGAAGCAAATGCGGGCCAGTCGCTCGTGGGCGACCCGCTGCTCGAGCTTCATCAGGCTGGCGTACCGTAGATACACGCTCCGCTCCGACAGCTCCTTGTGGAAACGAACGACCTTCGGCTCGTCCTCCGGCCGGATCGGTCGGACCGTGACGTCTTGTCCGCTGCGGATCGTGTGCGTCCCGACGTACTGCCGCGGATACGGGCGGATGGCCGGGACGGGCAGATCGCTGTCTTCCATCTCGTACGGGTGAAGGACGACGCGTGCGTCGAGGGCGAGAAGGCCATCATCGCCGGCCTGAGCCAGAAGCGGGTTCACGTCAATCTCCTTGATGCGCGGCTGCTCGGCCACGAGCTGGCTGAAGCGGACCATCAGCTTCTCCAGAGCATCCATGTCGACCGGATCTCGCCCGCGGACGCCCTGCAGCGCCTCGTAGATCTTGGTCTGCTCCATCATGCGCCTCGCCAGCGTCGTATTGAGCGGCGGAAGGGCGAGGGCACTGTCCTTCACGACCTCCACCAGCTGTCCACCCGACCCGAAGAGCAGGACGGGACCAAACTGATCATCGATGCTGCTACCCACGATCAGCTCGTACGCGTCCGACAGATCGACCATCGGCTGCACGGTCACACCGTCGAATCCGTCGTCCGGGACGCCGCCCTGGATCGCATCGAACGCTGCCTCTGCCTCTTCGGCGCTCTCCAGATCAAGCTTCACGCCGCCGACGTCCGTTTTGTGGGTAATCGACAGGGAATGCAGCTTGACGACCACGGGATATCCGATGTCGTTTGCTGCGGCGACCGCTTCGTTCTTGCTTTCGGCAATCCGCGTCTCGACGGTCGGGATGCCGTACGCGGCAAGCAGCTTCTTGGACTCCGCCTCCGTCAACAGCACGCGCCCGCCCTCGTGCGCATGCGATACAATGGCATCGGCGGCGTCCCGGTCGGGCAGTCCCTCCTCGTCGCGCGGCAGGCTGGGTGTTTCGTAGAGCGCCTTCAGGTTGTAGCTGTAGCGCCACATGTTGTTGAAGGCGCGAACGGCGGTATCCGGATAGGCGAACGTAGGAAGACCGGCCTCATTAAGAATATTTTCCCCGGACTCGACCGCGGCACCACCCATCCAGCTGGCGAGAACGGGCTTCCGATTGTTTCGAGCATAGGGGCGGAGATGCTCCGCCGTCTTTGTCGGCTCAGTCATCGCCTGCGGCGTCAGCACAACCAGCAGCCCGTCCGAGTTCTCGTCCTGCGACGCAATCTCGAGGGCTTTCGCGTAGCGCTCCGGATCGGCGTCGCCGAGGATGTCAACCGGGTTGCCGTGACTCCATGCATCGGGCAGAACGCCGCCAAACTGCTCCATGGCGTGGTCGGAAATCGGCGTCAGCTCACCCCCACCCTCGATGAGGGCGTCCGTGGCCAGCACACCCGGCCCGCCGGCGTTCGTAAGGATCGTCAGGCGCGGGCCGCGAGGTCGCGGCTGCTTGGCGAGGACTTCCGCCATGTAAAATAGATCGTTGATGCGGTCGACGCGGAGCACGCCCGTCCGGCGGAAAGCGGCGTCGAGAACGGCATCGGACCCGGCAAGCGTCCCCGTGTGCGAAGCGGCAGCCTTGGCGGCGGCCTGCGTCCGGCCCGCCTTAATGACGATGATCGGCTTGGACTGAGCCACATCACGAGCTGCGGAGATAAACGAGCGTGCATCGCCGATGGACTCCATGTACAGGACGATGGCGTCGGTCTTCGGGTCGTCGCCCAGGTAGTGAATGACGTCGCCCCAGTCGACATCGAGCATCGAGCCGATGGAGACGAACGCGCTGAAGCCGACGTTTTCGCGAAAGCTCCAGTCCAGGATCGATGTGAGAAGCGCGCCGCTCTGGCTGACGAAGGCCACATTCCCCGGGCGCGCCATCGCACCCGCAAAGGTCGCGTTCAACCCGGATGGCGGGCGCATCACGCCGAGACAGTTCGGCCCGACAATGCGGATGTCCTCACGCCTGGCGATTTCGAGGATCTCGCGTTCCAGGGCGGCCCCTTCCTCCCCGATTTCGCGAAATCCGGCGGAGATAATCACGATGCCGTCCACTCCCGCCTCGGCACATTCCTGCACGATGCCAGGGACGGTGGGGGCAGGCGTCGCGATCACGGCGAGGTCCACATCCGCACCAATGGCCCCGACGTTGTCGTGTGCCTGGATGCCGAGCACGCTGTCCCGGTTGGGGTTTACGGGAAAAACGGTCCCGCCGAACGGATTGCTGATCAGATTCCAGAGGAGCGTCCGCCCCACGCTGCCAGGTTTTTCGCTGGCACCGACAACGGCTACATTTTTCGGGTTAAAAATCGCATCCAGCGGCTGCCGCCGGGACGAGATGAGATCGTAAGACGGGTCGACCTGAGGAGAGGAAGCGTCGTTGGACATACGGCAAAAAGGCAGCTAATGGAGGAAGGTGATGCCGAACGTCAGAGACCGAATCGGGTCTTGCGCCGGCTGCATATATAGGCGAACAAGCGCCAGGGTCAGATCGATGGGCTGGCTTTCATCGGTGTCCGACCCGGTTGTGACGGCACCGCGACCGTCGGATCGGGCTGCGTGAACGCTTTGAGTCATTCCCGAATCAGGTCCGACAGTTCCTGTTTGAACCGATCGGCAATAGCCTGCGCCTCTTCCGCAGTCGGCGCTTCGGCATAGACGCGAAGGATCGGCTCCGTATTCGACGGACGCATGTGCACCCAGGCGGATTCGAAGTCAATCTTGAGGCCGTCGATGGCGGACAGCGTCTCATCCTCGTACGCGACCGCAAGGCGAGAGAGCAGGGCGTCTACGTCAAGGTTCGGCAAAGGCAGCTTGTCCTTCACGATTTCGTACGTCGGCATCGCGTCATGCACCTGTGCGAGCGTCGAGTCGGACGATGCAAGGTGCTGGAGGACGATGGCGGTTCCGGCCAGCGCGTCCCGCCCGTAGTGCAGCTCCGGGACGATGACGCCGCCATTCCCCTCCCCACCGAGGACGGCGTTGGTCTCCTTCATCTTCATCACGACGTTGATCTCTCCGACGGCCGACCGGTGCACCGTCTGCCCGTGCCGCGCGGCGACGTCTTCGATGGCCCGGGACGAAGACAGGTTGGTCGCGAACGGCCCGGAGTGGTGCTGCCACCAGAAATCTGCGCAGATCACCTGAGTCAACTCCTCCAGCACGAAGCGACCGCGATTGTCTACGAGGGCAAGCCGATCTGCGTCCGGGTCAACGGCGAGGCCAATGTCAGCCCCGGCGTCTTTTACCCGCTGCGTAAGCTCTGTCAGGTGCGCCGGGCGAGGCTCGGCGGGATGGGCAAAGCGACCGGTCGGCTCGCAGTTCAGTTCAATAACCTGAACACCCAGCGCGTCGAGCAAGCGCGGAAGAGCAACACC